>JAPCJS010000011.1 GCA_027886825.1 Nitrososphaerota archaeon | reverse complement strand
TAGCTCTACATCATCGACCACGTCGTCTAGCTCTACATCATCGACCACGTCGTCTAGCTCTACATCATCGACCACGTCGTCTAGCTCTACATCATCGACCACGTCATCCACTTCCACTAGCTCGACGACCTCGAGCGTTCCCCCTTCGCTTGATGGTAGTGCCAAGAACGGGTGTGGCTATGTCACGTCGTGCTCTGTGTCGCTGACGACCACCCATGCCTCGGATGTGATAATAGTCGCCTGCGACTGCTGGCCAGTCGGCGGGCCCTTCTCGGTGAAGGACACGGCTGGTCTGACTTTCGTGCAGAGGACCGCTCAGCTCAGCATAGGCGGAAACCAATTCATACAGGAATGGTATGCGGTAGCGCCTTCGCCGCTGGCCGGTGACAGCATCTCTGTTCAGACTTCTGTGAACGGTCATACGTGGTATGGGGTGATCGCCTTCGGTGTCTCTGGCGCGAACACGGCGAGCCCATTTGATACGAATCCTTCCCTGCCGCGGGTACAAGCGAACATCAACTGCCCCGGATCTATACCATGCAACACTGGCGTCTCTACGACCAACAATCCTGATTTCGTCTTCCAGTTCGGAGGAGATACCGAGTACACCATCCAAACCGCAGGTGCCGGACTGACGCTGATCCAATCCAACGTAGCGGGTCAGACCGCATACGCGCAGTACGAGATAGCTGCGAATACGTTGTCCTCCGCGACCCTGGCATTCGGAACCCCGCAGGGCCGGGATTTTGGGGTAATCGCTGACGCGATCCGGCCGGGTCCAGCCACTTCAATGCATTCCACCACGACGAGTGTCACACCGAACCCATCCTCGGTCCTGGCAGGGAGCTCGATCGTGTTCACAGCGACCGTCACAGACACGAGCGGCTCACCTAGCACTCCAACTGGCACCATGACATGGAGCGACGGAGGGGTCGGCGGAAGCTTTAGCAGCTCGTCGGCATGCACCTTGTCCCCAGCTGGTCCATCCTCCGCTACCTGCCAGATAACGTACACGGCGCCTTCGACTCCTGGCCTCATCACAATCTCTGGAATCTACTCGGATGACTCGATTCACTCAGCGAGTACTGGGACATCAATGCTGACCATCACATCGGCCTCCACGGGAACCGATTGGCCCTCATTTACCCTCAACAACCAGGACTCTAGGTATCAAGCGAACTCGACGATAACTTCATCAAACGTAGGGCAGATCACGCAGAAATGGGTAATCGACACCCCGCTGTCGATTACTTCGACGCCGGTAACCCTAGCTGGTAGCATTTATTTCGCTGACTGGGGCGGGAACGTGTACTCAGCCAGCATTGCCACTGGCCACTTGAACTGGAAAGTGAACCTAGGTAGCAATCCGATTACATCTACGCTCGCGCTAGCGAACGGAATGGTCTACGTCGGCGACGGCATAAACGCAACCAAGGTCTTCGCACTCTCTCAGACTGATGGGCACACCATGTGGGTTACGTCGCTCCATCCGGCGGATGGGAACCCGGGGGATACGATCTGGTCTTCTCCAATTCTGTACAACGGGATGATCTATATCGGAGTGGCGAGCAACGGCCTGAAAGAAGACAACGCGTCACAGCGCGGAGAGATATTCGCTCTCAACTCCATAACGGGTAATGTAGCATGGGGATTCGTTACCGGGAGCGGCAGTGCAGGGGGTGACTCGGTCTGGGGTTCGGTAGCCATAGATCCAGCGCTCAACTCGATCTATTTTGCAACAGGAAATCCCTTCGGAAGTGGGAGCGGAAGTAGCACCCTGTACGGGTATGCAGTAGTGTCGCTGGACGCGACGACCGGATCGCTGAAGTGGTACTACCAAACCTATACGGATACAGCCACCGGAGGCGACCAAGACTTCGGATCCTCTCCAAACCTCTTCTCGTTCACCTTCCAGGGCGTCGTCCACAACGCTGTCGGCGTTGGCAATAAGGATGGGAGCTACTATGTCTTGGACAGAGCTACCGGACAGTTTCTCGAGAAGATAAAGGTGGGCATAGGGGAGCCTGATGGAGACGGCATTATCGGGGTAGCGGGCTTCATTTACCAGAGTCCGAACAATCCAGAGGTATTCGTGCCGTCATATAACGAGCAGACCGGCGGCTACTTCGGCGTCGTGAAGGCTATCACTCCTTCGAACGGTGCTATAGCGTGGCAGTTCAACACCCCGCTGATAATTCGTGGGTCTGTCTCTGTGATTCCTGGCGCGGTGCTCTTTGGGGACGAACGGGGGAACATTTACGCCGTCTCAACCTCTTCGGGGACTCAGCTGTGGCACACCTCGGTCGCGGGGAGCACTGATGCAGGTGTCACGGCGGCAGAGGGAATGATCTTCGTCTCAGTGGACGGCTCCGGCGATGGCTCTGGTGGTCAGGGAGCACTATACGCCTTCGGTTGATGGATCTTGAGAAGGCTCGTCATCTACGGATCTATTGTGCTCCTGATCTGCCTTGGGTCGCTAGCGACAGCACTTGTCGCAGGACAGGTGACTCCTACCCTCTCGCTCGGTGGTAGTGCCAAGAACGGGTGCTAGGGGATAAATCTATTGAGCAAGAAGGTCACTGTGACAATCAACTGTGCGATATCGTCACCGAAAGCACTCGGGTCGCCAATTTCGTTGTAAAGTCCGAAGAACGTCAAAGCAATCATCACCACGGCGATCGCCATGATCATATTATTGGTCGATTTCAGCTGAATAGGCGTGTTCTTTTTCCATCTTAAAGCGATGATGACTATTGCTACTATTGCCAAGACCACCAATCCGCCGTCGTCGATTATGTCGCTGACATCGGCACTTTCTGCGAAAATTACTCCAAGAAATGCTACGAGAATTACTGCAGAAAAGAACATGTTAACTCTTCTGCGTGAGAACTCTCTCAGCAGATTTGTCTGTTCCATTGTGGTCATCGCCGGAAATGTGTCCCTGCATCTCTATTTAATTACTCCATGAGTTCGCCTCGCAAAACTGGACACTTGCTAAGGCAAAATAGGACCGCTGACACTTTACCCGATTCTTGAACAGAACTGCTAGAGCAAGGCCCGCATGCCCCTCCTCGACGGTCTCTACATATGCCTCTTCAAAGGGGTTGCATAGCTAGACAATGGCTTCGACGCGACTCGTTTAGGAAGCCCCTTAGTTTCGAATCCCCTTCCGACCATCTATCTATTATCCGGGTGTATGATCGATCCGCCAAAGCTAATCCAACTTCTGCCGAAAGGTGCTGATGAGCATCGAGTAGGCCGAGCATGACGAAATCACCAGGCTCCTGATGGATGAGATTGAGCATGGAGTTCTGCTCTCAACCAGGGCCAAGCGGAGGGATGCTGAGTTTATGTCAGGCTTAATGGCTCGTTCTAATGGTAGAGCGAGAACTTCCTCGATTATTGGGCTGCACGACCATATCCTGTTTGAGCTCCATTCCCAGTTTTACGCGCCTTGCATCCCTAAGCAGGATGATATCTTCGAGAATGTCCAGTCTCGCCTCGCTGACCCCAGGCTCGTTCCTTATCCAGTGTAGTATCTCTTTGACGTTCGAAATGTTCTCCAATTGCAGGGCGAACACACAGTGATTGGCGCCTGGCTCCCTGAAGATAATCATCTCGTCCAGTCGCTTGATTGCCCTCTCCACCACCTTCCGGCCTGCGTCAAGATTCTCGTAGAAAACCAGCAGGTCCGCGAAGATTGCCCCCTTCATCGCTTTGGGGTTGATGTCCACCAAGAGGAACGCGGTGTTCGACTTTGCCATTTTCAATACCCGCCTACTGACGGTTCTTGTGGAGACGCCCACTTCCTTACCCGCGGTCGTGAATGACTTCCAAGGGTTGCTCTGAAGAGATGCGATTATCTTCCAATCAATATCGGAGAGAGAGATCTGGCAATTTGGGAACGAACTCCTGATCCAATTCACTTTTTCGGAGTTGCAAATCCTCGAGATAGAGTTGAGCGTTATCTTGAATTCAGATTCGGTTTGACAGTAGAGCGAGACTGAGAGGGAATCTCCGAAGTAATCCTTGATCGAACCGACTTCGTTGAGTGCCCCGATCTTCTTTATGGCCTTGCTCTTTAGCGAATCCGGATGGACATCCAACCATACCTGAAACATCTGTAGTCCTAGAAGGGTAGGGTTTATTCCGAGCCACCATCCTCTGAGGTAGCCAGTCTTTCTCCAGCGCTCCATCCGGCTCCTTATCGTGTTCTCGTCAACGCCAAGCTTCTTCGCGATTGAATGTATGGGTTTCCTGAAAGAAGGATCTCCTGCGGAATTCGCGTCAAGGTCAGCGATTTCTCTGGCGAGCAGTATATCGAGCCGATCAAGAGGTAACATGCGGCCCCTGGACCATTCCGGCTCGGCCAACTTCGGAGGTCGACCCGTGACCTTCTATTATTTCTTACTTGACCTGTCCGATTCTTCGAGAAGCGCTGTGAGTGGTCGATAATGCCACAAGCTGGAGCATAGACTCACGATTCAATCTCAAACAAGGGACACGAATTGTGACGATGAAACTAAGGTTTCGTCCCACAACCAAGGGCGGCACTTTTGCCGCCCCTTAGTCATGTTCGACGTGTCTCGGCCGTAGTCCTCCTTCTGTTCTAGGTAGGATTCAGCTGAGCAGCCAACCCTGATCTGGTGCAGGCGCGTCCAAGACCACGTTCGGCCTTGCTCTGCGTGGGTCGGCCGTTTCATCCCGCGTTCACCGATCTCGGAATCGCTCCGTCATCGCACATAGTGAGGCGGGTATCGTTTCTGTTCCGTCGCCAACCGTCTCCGGCTACGCTTCTCAGCGTCACGCATCCTGCAGTGAGGGAGGAACTTCCCCAGGAGGTCCCCGTGGCCCACCCGCCGACTCACGTCGATTGAAGCTCTGTCCCCGGCTACTTGAGCCTTTACTCCGGGAAGAACTCGTGGAAGAACTCCTTTTCGAGGTCGTGGATCTCGTCCTCTGAATCGGCCTTGCTGTACTCCTCCAGAGGCTCCGCGTTGAGCGTCAGGAAGGTCGGGCCCCACTTGTAGATCGAGAGGTACCTCTTTGCCTCCTCCTTCTCTCCCAGGATATAGAGGGAGGCGGCGACCGCCTCAAGCGAGCTCAGCATCCCCATCTTGGAATAGTTGGTCGGGTTGCCAGCGAGCAGCGCGGGGAGATGCCTGTGCTTTCCGCCCAGCTTCTTGAAGAAGACCTCCCTAGCGAAATTCCAGGAGCAGTCGATGTCAAGAATACCCTTGCTGTTCCTGTCCGGGGGCGAGAGGACTATCTCGGCGAAGGGGTTCAGCACGAGCAGCGAACTGGCGGCGTGGAACTTCCTCGAGACCTCTGTGGCCAGACCCATCTTGACCATCTTCTTCGCGGTGCACTTGACGGGGTCATCCTGGTCGTAGTCGATAATGAGGATGTTCATCTGAAGGAGCAGGGCCGCAGCGGCCTTATTATACAATCGATGGTGCACTGCGTTCAGAGGAATCGTCCACAGCGGACGGCAGGGAACCAGTCCCGTTCAGGGCTGTAGGGTTATCCGGCATAGGAGCGGCCGGGCGCTCCTTGTCCGCGGCGGATGTCTGCGGGACTCGCCCCCTGAAGAACAGGGCGAACCCGAAGGAGATCACGACACAGACCGCCAGTATCAGAAAGATCTCGTCGTACGCGGTCACCAGGGCGTCCGTAGTGGCGGCGGGTGTCGTCGCGCCCGCGGAGAGCGCCTGGAAGCGCCAGGTCTCGAAGGCAGTCAGCAGCGAGATTCCGAGCGCTCTGCCGAGGCTCTGAAGAAATCTGGTGAGCCCGATGGCCGCGCCCACCTCGTCCGGTGGGGCCTCGTTCTGTACCGCGATGGTCGGACCAGCGAGGGGAGAAGTCGAGACCGAATCCCAGGGGAATCAGCGGGAGCGCGAGTCTCCCGACCGGCAGGAAACCTGCCGCCAGCACCCAGAGCGGACTGGATGACGTGGCCTGTGTCAGAAAGAACGCCGCGACGGATGCCAGCGCCAGTCCCGGCGCGATCACGTTCCGGTACGCCACCCGGGTCAGTATCTGTCCCGAGACAGCCGCGCCGAGGATCAGCGGGATCGCCAGGAAATAGATGATGTCTCTCACGTCGCTCGTGGCGTTGGGACCGTTCTGCAGCAGGACATCCCGACAAAGACAGAAAGGAAGGTGATCAGGGCACTGAACACGATTCCGCTGAAGAACATGATTCCGCTGGTCGCCGCGATGATGCGCTGCCCCATCAGCCGAAGAGGGACGAGCGGCTCGCGGGTCCGGAGCTCGAACCAGAGGAAGATGGCGAAGAGCACCGTAGCCCCGGCCAGCATCACCGACGCGAAGTTCTCCCAGGACTCGCCTCTCAGCAGGCTCACCGAGAAGCAGCGGAGGGTCCTGGTCACGGCCTATAGGCTCGGATACTACGACGAGCCAAGGAGGATAAGCTCTCAGGAACTGGCCAAGAGGATGAAGGTCGGGAGCTCGACGCTGATAAACCACAGGAGGAGGGCTGAGAGGCACCTGCTTGCGGCACTGGTTGGCGATTGAAATAGAGGTGACCTATCGGACATCCTCTGGACCGGGTGCCGACACTGGCTTTCGCCGGGGTTCAAGCGGATCGCTGGGACCGTGCAATCCCCTCAGGGATCATCCCGGCGTCAGCTATCCTCTTCTGGTTCGCCTTCCGTCTCCGGCCTGATTATGGCCCCGTTGCCTGCGCACATACCGCACTGGCCGACCACGATCGGCTCGGTGCGGTCGCCGTGGCCCATACCTCCAAAAAACGCTCCCGCCTCGTGCATCCCTGAGCCGCCGCAGTTCGGGCACGCTTCCAGGTCGGTCCCACACTTTGGACACGCGATAGGAAGGGTGACGGTCTCGTTTCCACAGTTGGGGCATTTGGCCATCAGAACCAGGGCAGTATCCAGAGCGACCTTGAAAAGGATGATGCGAAAGGATCCATGGGCTAGGGGATGATCACGGACTTCACGGATGTCTGATCAGAGATCTCCAACTCAAAGGCCTCCCTTATCTCTGCAAGTCTGTAACTTCTGTTGATCAGAGGCCTCACGTCAAAGACACCCTTCCTGATCAGCCTGAACGCGTCTCTCACTCCGACCAGTGCCTCCTCCTTTGACCTGTGCAAGAGACAGGTGTGCACTATGTTCAGACAGTCCTCATGCCACCTGTACATGTTGACCATGAAGGGCTTCATGTAGTGACTGTAGATCGCTATGGTGCCGTTGTGCCTGACGATCTCGGATGCCGCGTTCAGACCCTCGCCCGAACCTGAGGCTTCGGCGACCACGTCTACGCCCCTTCCACCGGTGACATCCGTTATGGCCCTGGCGAGGTTCTCTTTTTTCGGATTTATGACGATGTCCGCCCCCAGCTTCCTGGCCAGATCGAGTTTCTCGTCGACGTGGTCGACGACGATCACCTTCTCGGCCCCGCCTTTCTTGAGGCCCTGAGATATCACCTGACCCGCGAAACCCGCGCCTATGACGGCCGCGACATCGCCTACTTCCATGCTCTTCGACGCGACCTGGCTGGCGAAGACGGCACAGGTCAGGGGCTCTCCCAGACAAGCGATGTCCATGTCCACACCCTCGGGTACGGGCACACAACCGTAGGGCACATCGTAAAGGGAATAACCCGCGTACGTACCCTTTGAGAACGAGACGACCCTATCACCTACCGCGTACCCGCTCACCTTGGAGCCTACCTCGACCACGGTCCCGCCTCCTTCGTGTCCCCAGGGGAACCTGGGCAGCTTGAACTCGCCAGAGATGTCTCCCCGATAGGCTATCTTGTCGGTCCCGCATATCGATGCCTGGAACGTCTCCACGAGGAGCTGGCTCGGACCGGGCTCGAGATCGAGCTCCTTCAGATAGAGGTTCCCGGGTCCTTCAAAGCACGCCGCAAGTGTCCTTGTCATTCGCTCCGGAAGCGAAAGAACGAACCAGTTCTTTAGATTTGTGCGATCGAAGTAAGGTCTGATCAGCGGGGGAGCGCCGAACCAAGGACCTCGGGGTGAGGCCCGTTCGCGTCAGGGAGGCCCCAGACGTTACTCCCGCTCGTGGCTAGAGGGCGAACGTCCAGAGGGCAGGACTGCCCAGGTAGTGGTCCAAGAAGTAGGTCTCGTTCGGGTCAGGCCCTCCGGTCCTCCCGTCGACCCTCGATGGATGATCCCAGGTCAGGCCCTGTGCGACGAGATTATCCCACTCTTTCTTGGCCACCTCCAGCCACTTCTTGTCGCCGAGCCGGTACCGCACAGCGGAGAGGGCGAAGACCATCCTCGGCCATGAAGTGTATGCCTGGATGCTCATTTCGGAGATTCTCCCGCTTTCGTGAACCAGGTTCGGAGTACAGTACCTGGACGCCTGAGCGTTGACGCTGAAAAGCTGATCGTATGAAGAGTTCGATTTTTCCTCATCTGTAATCGACTCCAGCCCGAGGATATTCGTCCACCAGTCGCCGGCCAGTTGTCCCATGAAGAGGTATCCTGCCGAGCTGGGCTGCCCGTTCCAGGCCTCGAAGTATCTCCCATTATAGAGCTCGGAGAACGACTGCTTGCCTTTCGTCAGCATCTTCGAGATTCTCTCGGCGTCATCCGATCTGTCGAGCAGTCTGGCGGCTTCCCTCATTGCGATGAGCGACGCAAGGAAGATGGATGAAACATAGCTCTCCCTGCCGGTGCGCGGGAATGCATCCCAGCTTGAGTCAGCTTCTCCCTCGAGGTCAGGAAGCCCGTCTCCATCCCTGTCCTGTCTCAGATCCCACTCTAGAGCCTTCATCATCTTTGGGTACGTCTCTCTCAGGAACGGCAGATCATTCGCCCAGCTGGAGTAGCGGTAGACGAGGAGGTTGAACGTAGAGCACTCGTCCTTGCGACCAGGTGGATATCTGCTGCAGCCAGTCGGATGATCGAGCGAGAGTATGCCGAAATCATGGAGGACGTAACCATCGTCTTTGGCATACTTCGCAGATGTCTCCAGGAAGCGCTTCTCCAGCTCGGGAAACATCTTCAGGATGGGAAGGGACCCTGTCTCATAGACCAGTCCACTGATTGATCCCAGCTGGCGATCGTTCTTGGTTCCTTCTATCGCTGAGAAGCGGCCGTTCTCATCGAGCCAGGTGCTGGAGGAGAGGATGTAGGTGCTGTTGATTATGGCGTCCCTCAGCCACTCGGGGAGGTCCTTCCGTACGAGGGTGTCGTGCCATTCACGCGATTGACGCCTCAGCCTGTCGAACTCGGTCAGCATGTACCTCCCGACCTCTTCGGCACCTCCGAATCGGTTGTGGTAGTAGTGACCGTAGGGATAGTAGACCCACCTGCCGGTGATGTACCAGGAGAAGACGTACCTTACCTCGTTAGCTTCGCCATACTCGGAGACGACCATACCCGCGGGGTCGTCCCACTGCCCGAGTACTTCATGAGGGTCGTCTGCAAAGGGCTCCCCGCTGATTACCGAGAGCCACGGCCGCTCAGACTCCCACGTGTATTTCCCGAACGCCTCTCCCCAGGCGACACCTGGTCGCACGTCAAGGTTGAACTGGGTGTGTGTCTCCGAAGGGTCAGCACCCAGCAGGCAGAACTCCCCTCGCGCGCCATCGTAATCATTCGAATAGGCGTTTATGAACTTCACACCGCCCTGGGCAGGGACGTTCTTTCTGCCTATCGCATTTGTGCCAGCGAGGTTCGAGGCCGCAACCGCGATCCTTCCGCTCTTGCTGCCCTTTACCTTGACAGACAATCCGAAAGCGGGGATGGTCGAGTCCGCCAGGTTGTGGGGTATGATCGATGAGAAGGCCTCCATCTCTGCTTCCACGCCTCCCTTCTTCGCGTTCAGCGTGGCAAAGGGATACCTGCCGGTGTAGGTCATCGAATCGGGCTCGTGTTTGAAGAATTTCTTGATGGGCAACCCATACTCGATGAAGAAAGGTTCCGAGTCATCGGGCCTGACCAAGACATGGAACGCCCTCATCAGGGGGATGGGGAATGACCAGTTATTGACAAAGGTCAGGTTCACCATCTTCCCTCTGTTGTTTATCTCGACCTTCCCTGCACCGATTCCCCCTAATGGAACGCCCGACAACAACTTATCGCCTGGTGCTAGAGTTACCACAGACGCCACACCGGTCATCTTTTTTTAAGAGTTTGTCAGCTGCGCGACCTAGAGACAGGAGCGGCAGAGCCGAAGAAGCGGCGCCAGTCTCTGCAGCCCATCGCCGTGCCAAAATTTGATGTGACAATGCAGGTCTTGGCCATGATTCTGTGTCCGGGAGTGTCGTCTGCCCGAGTGTAAGATGGGTTCTGCCTTGTAAGATCTCGCGAAAGCTCTTACTCGACCTGACTACTATCGGGTCGTCGCGCGCCTCTCTACTTCTTCGTCAAGCCATTCGAATGCTTGCACGACCTCCTCCGCGATGTTCATCCTCGCTGAGGTTACGCCCTCTTGACGCCTTACCCACTTTAGGATTGCGCTCCCTTCGGCGACGTTTGCCCCGTTAAATCCAAAGATCGAACCGTTCGTGGAGTATGAAGCCCTGAAGACAAGGTTGTCTATCTTTGAAGCCACCAACCTGTCCACTTCAGGCTTCCTGCCCTCTTCGCTCTGAACCATGAGCTGGTACGATACCCCGCTGGCCTTCCTGAGGTCAACCATCGGTGTGATGAAGATCGCCGAACCACCCATCATCTCGTTGAGCCTTCTCGTGACCGTCCTCGTCGAAACCCCGACCTCCCTTGCGACCTCGCGTACGCTCCTCTCGGCGTCCTTCAGAAGGAGCCTGACTATCTGCCAGTCCGTGACGGTAACGCGCAGGTCGCTCGTCGGCAAGGCCATCCCGGTGAGGACTTCCCACCTAGTCCATATCCCGGTAATCTGCCTCGAGCATCTTCTGTCTTCGTGGTCGAAGAGCGTGAGCAACAGGCCGCTGCCGTACAGGCTGACTATTGTTACTACGCCGTCCATCCTGCGCAACTGAGAGATGGCATCATCCTTGGAGCCCGGGTCGTCCAGCTCGAGGAACAGAAACGTCGACCTGCGCCCTAGGATGCTAGGGTTCGGGAATAGCCTCCACCCGAGCAGGAAACCGCTCTCCCGCAGATGTTTGATCCTGTTCCTGACCGTCTCCTCGTCTACGCCGAGTTTTCGCGCTATCGCTGCATATGACTTCTTGACATTCCATTGGCCCGGCGAGCCCCAGAGCTCCGTCATCAGCGTGGAGTAAGCCTTGTCCTGCCCCCACAATCTACTCGCTCCGAAGGAGCGAGACGTTGTCATAAACGTTGTCCAAAAACACGTACTCGGTTAGGGTCCCGATTAAGACCCAGAAGTTCCTGGTACGAGATGAAGGAGAAAAGAACGATGGAAACAATCAATGCGAGCCGCGAAATAAGAGCTTCGACCGACAGAGTGTGGGAGATCGTCTCCGACGTGGATAACGATCCCGAGTACTGGAAAGGCGTGACCTCTCTCCATAACCTACGGAAAGAGGGGAACGTCGTCGAAAGAAGCGTCGTGGTGGGTTTCATGGGTCACAAAGGGCTGCAGAGGATCGAACTGAAACCGAGAGAGTCCATAGAGCTGACCATGACCAAAGGACCGATGAAGGGGTCGCGGGAGATCAAGCTGGTTCCTCTCGACGGTGGCGAGAGGACGAGGATTGAAATTTCGTGGAACTTTCAGTTCTCTGGCGTCCCTATCTTCGCTCGCCCGTTTGTAACGTCGCAGATAGTGGGAACGACCAAAGAGGCGTTGGAGAGGATCGCCGAGGCGGCGGTGAAGCCGTCCTCGCCACTCGTTCGCACAAGAAAAGAGACCAGCGGGCCCGGGACACAACCCCGGACGTCAGCAACGGCGCGAAGTTGAAGGTGAATGGAGATGTCCACAGGCAGGTACAAAGGCAGTCCATGGCCTGTAGCCGCGATCGCTTTCGTGGTCGTCGCGATCTTGGCCGTCGGGATCCTGGGTGGCTTCATCTGGCATCCGGCGGTCGGTGCGGGGTCCTACCCGTTCTTACCCTTCGGGTTCTTCTGGATCTGGCCGCTGCTATTCGGGTTCTTTTTCATATTCTTCCTAGGGAGGTGGTTCTTCTGGGGCTGGGAGTGGCGCGGCGGGTACCATGGGCACTACAGCGACGCAGCGAGGATTCTTGAGGAGAGATACGCGAGGGGAGAGATCACAAAGGACCAGTTCGAGCAGATGACGAGAGACCTGGAACGGTCGCGGCAGGACAGCGGGGGTGCCTAGGCGCCTTGCGAGCGAACCAGAACGGCCGAGAGAGCGGGGTCCTGCCGCCCCTTGCGATTCCCGAGACCATTCGAGGCCTCTTGGAGGGCAAGGTGAGCATCATCACGGGCGCCAGCCATGGGATAGGGGAAGCAACGGCCGTGGCTTTCGCGAAGGCAGGCGAGAAGGTCGTACTCGCGGCCAGGAGCGAGCGCGCTCTGGAAGGCGTCGCAAGGACGATCGAGAACGGAGGGGGGAGTGCGCTGGTCGCACCGACGGATGTCACTGACCCAGCATCTGTAAAGCGGCTAGTGGACCTGACTCTGGAGAGATTCGGGCGTCTCGACGCGGCTTTCAACAACGCCGGAGGAGGTCACGCTCTTGCTCCTCTTGCCGAGATACCCGTGGAAGACTATGATCGCACGATCAGCGTGAACGCCAGAGGGACGTTCCTGTGGATGAAGTACGAGATCCCCGCGATGCTGAGGACCGGAGGGGGCGCGATCGTGAACATGTCCTCGACCGCAGGACTGCAGGGAGTCAACGGACTCGCCGGATACGTGGCGGGAAAGCACGCCGTCATCGGGCTCTCGAGAGCCGCTGCCATGGACTACGCGGTTGAGAACATCCGGATCAACGTCGTCGCTCCCGGACCGATTCTCACAGAACACCTCGCTGACCCGAGAATCCGCGAGCGGGCGGCCCTCGCGGTGCCGATGGGTCGCGCCGGAGGTCGGGAGGAGGTGGCCACGGTCGTCGCGTGGCTGTGCTCAGACCTCTCCTCCTTCGTCACGGGCGTGGTGATACCGGTCGATGGGGGAAGGCTCTCCGGTGGACGGTTCGAGAGACCGAGCGCTACCTCAGCTGCAGCACCGGCGCTGGCGAAGACAGCGGAAGAGGCGGGGCGAGGAGCGCCCAAGGAAGCGTAGCAACCATGACCAAGAGACCCGGGATATTCGCCCCTCGAAGGGCTTCAGACATCAAGCTTGCAGGCGCTCTCTTCTGCTTCGGGGGAATGGAGATTATCCTGATGCTGACGCTCGCCGAAGCCCTCTATCCCGGATACAGCGTCCACACCAACACCATAAGCGACCTCGCGGCAGTCGGAAGGTCGACGGCGCTTTTCTTCGACCCTGCTATCTTTGTGTGGGGCCTCTCGTGGCTCCTCGGGGCATACTTCCTGTTCAGGCGCAGCGGAAGGAGGCGATCGATGGTCCTGAACATGCTTCCCGGAGCTGGAGTAATGCTTGCCGCCCTCTCTCCTGAGAACGTCAGCCTAGCGGTCCACTCGATTGGGGCGATCGTCGCCTTCATCCCGGGAGCCATCGCCATGATCCTGTCCTACCGGGTGATCAGATCGCATCTCAGGTACTTCGCTCTATTGCTTGGCCTCCTGAGCTTGACTTCCGTCGGGATCTACTTCGGGGCGTATTACTCGCCTCTGGTCCAGCAGACCTTGGGCTCGGGCGGAGCAGAGAGGATCATCGTCTACCCGATAATCCTCTGGATGATCGGCCTCGGAAGCTATCTACTCGCGCTCGGCGAGCCGAACGAGGGATCGCAGTGAAACCCGGAGCGTTGCTCTTTCGTGTTACGGGCGCCGTGCTCGGTCTGCAACTACTCCTGGGTGGGCTCCTCACCTTCGGCTTCATCTCCGCGGAGGCGCACATAGTCGCGGGCTTCTTGCTGCTCATCCTCGCCGTTGCCACGATGGCGGTCTGGCTCACAACCAGGCCTCCCTTCAGGCCGATGCAGGTGCTGACCTCGGTGATCGTAGTTCTGATCCTGCTGCAGATCATCCTGGGTTTTGCAACGCTGGATACCGGTAGTCAGACGATCGCGTTCATACACTTCGCAAACGCCCTCGCCATCTTCGGCGCGATGATGGCAGGGACTTTCATGGCGCTCAGATGGGACCGCATGGCGTCAGGTGATCCTGCGTCTGGGAAGGACGAGCGGTCGACGTCCTGATAGGATCACCCAAAGGCAGCATCAGACCTGTACCTGCCCATATGGAGAACATCGCCGTGACGCCCCGAGTACAACTTCCAGGTTACAAAAACGGCGGCCGAGGTCGGGTCGTCCAATCTTAATAATCCGTTCAAGACCGGAGCAAGGCTCTAATGCCCCGGTCAATATCCGACGAGTTCCCCATAGCAGAGAAATTCTCCTACCTCAACACGGCTGGAGCAGGCCTGATACCAAGATCTACGATCGAGTCTGTCCGCACGCTCTACGGTAGTTTCCTGAATGAGGTCCCCTTCCCCGATGTGCTCGAACGATTCGGCGAAGACGTCGAAAAGTCAAGAGGGGTCTTTGCCAAGTGGGTCGGGGCGCGAGAGGAAGAGGTCTCCTTTCAAAGCAACGCCTCGACTTCGCTGAACTTCGTCGCCTCCATGGTCGCGCCGAGACGGGGTGAGAACGTGGTGATCGACGACCTCGGATTCCCCAGCGGTACCTTCCCGATGATGTCCCTGCAGAAGAAGGGGGTCGAGGTCAGATGGATCAAGAACGACGACGGCCTGATCACGGCCGAGGACTATGAAAGAGCGGTAGACCACAAGACCAGGCTCGTCATCGTGAGCCTCGTCTCCTGGATCAACGGGCTGAGGGCGGAGGTCGAGGAGATAACTAAGGTCGCGCACGAGAAGGGCGCGTTGTGCATGGTCGACAGCACGCATGGAACGGGCTACATAGACATCGACGTGGGTAGCTGGAGGACGGATTTCCTGGCCACGAGCAACTACAAATGGCTCCTTTCCACTCACGGAGCTTCGGAGTTCTTCTGCGCAAGAGCGTTGCTGGAAGAATTCGACCCTCCTCAGCTCGGCTGGCATTCAACGCCCGGAGGCACGCGCGGCCTCAGCGCAGAGAGCCTGGATGTCGCAAAGACCGCCCGGAGGTTCGAGCCGGGAAATCCAGATTACATCAGCATCTACACGCTGATAAGGTCACTCGGGTTCATGTCGAGGCTCGGCAGGAGACGGATAACGGCACAGACGCTGAAGCTTTCGGCCATGGTGAACGACGGCCTGAGAAGACTCGGGCTGAACGTCCTGACGCCGGCCGACGAGGCGCATCTTTCGGGGATCACCTTCGCCTATGCTGATAAGATGACGGGAGAGCAGCTTGCGACCCGACTAAGAAAGAGAGGAGTCGTGGTGACCCCCCGGTCGTATCACGGCCACTCCGGGATAAGGGTATCACCGTACTTCTACAATGACGAAGGAGACGTGGAAGATTTCCTTGATGGCATGAAGACCCTGACAAATGCTTAAATATAGTTAGCCCCAAAATCTTGCAAGTCTTGCAATTCTTCTCGAGTCGCAGGTACGCGATAGGCCGTGTTGTGGTCGCAGCAGTTGTAATCGTCCTGATTGTCATCGCGGCGGCCGCGTTCATCTACCTCGCGGGCTCCTCGACCTCGTCGAGTTCCTCCGGCTCATCTACCTCCTCGAGCTCAGGCGCGCCGAACACCCTCACGATCGACGACGTCTTCTGGCCAGCGCCAGCGGACCTGAACCAGCTCGTCGCTATCGGCGAGGTCCCGTATCCGAACTGGCTGACCTACACAGTCTACCAGCCCCTCATCACGCTGAACGCGAGCGCGCTTTACAAGCAGGGTGTGGTGCAGTACCTGCCTGACCTCGCTAGCAACTTCACCCAGTCTGCAGACGGAAGGACGTACACCTTCAACCTCCGCCAGGGCGTCAAGTTCTCCGACGGCAACCCGTTCAACGCCTACCAGGTGTGGGCCGAGATGTACGGGTTCTACTACCTCTCGGCCAACAGCTCGTCCTTCCTAGAGTCCTACAACGTCTTCAACATGTCGCAGGTGAGCTTCGGGCCATCCTCGCTCGCCCTTCTGAACCAGAGCGGTCTGATCAACCCGAGCCCTGCTGCCCTGTCTATGATGGAGAACCAGAACTGGCCGATATACGTGACTGGTCCTGACACGGTCGTATTCCATCTGCAGGCTCCGTTCAACTATTTCCTCGGTGCTCTGGTGGTCTACGTCGGGCTCATGTTCGACGTCCAGTGGTTGCTCGACCACGGGGGCTTCGGTACGCCAGCGCAGATGAACACATACTTCAACCAGAATCCGATACCCGGTACAGGACCGTATGTGGTCTCGGGATTCTCAGAACAGTCCTACGTCGAGTTCACGCAGAGCCCTAGCTATTGGGGCGCCAGTCTCACGCCGGCCCAGATACAGGCGAACCCGTACCTAGACCCTGGCCACGTAAAGAACGTGGTCGTAAAGGCCAATTTCAACGACGTCTCCCGATACACCGATCTCTCGAGCGGGCAGGCTCAGATAGCGGGTATCCTCAGTCAGGACCTGCCTGTCGTGCAGGCCAACCCGAACGCGTACGGGGTCTTCCAGTTCCCGAGCAAGGCCGCAGTATTCGTGGGCATGGCCATGAACACCCAGAGATATCCGACCAACATCACCGCGGTGCGCCAGGCGATCGTGCACGCGATCAACTACACGGCCATATCCGACAATGTCTTCTTCGGTGGGCTGAACCGGATGGTCGGACCTGAATATCCGATCTTCAGCCAGTTCTATGACTTGGGCAACCTGCCGCCGTACCAGTACAACGTGACGGAGGCCCAGAACATACTGAAGGCGGCCAACATCGTCCCCTCGACCCTACCTGCGCTTCAATTCAGAGTCGTTCAGGGGTGCGACTACTGCAGCAGCGCTGCCCAGATAGTCCAGTTCGACCTCTCCCAGATCGGCCTGACGGTGAACATCATCGTCACACCCCCGTCCTCCTACTCTCTCCCGAACATAGCCGGGACCGGTTCCTACTCACAGGCTCTGAATGCCTCTCAGACGATCGCCCAGCTGAGCTGGTTCGGCACGGGGACGTTCGCCCCGGCGGCCGACACGCCGGCGGACAACTGGCTGCTCTCGTCCAACAACAACACCTCCTCCAACAACTGGGCGATATACTCGAACCCGGTCGTGCAGGCGTGCGTGAACGCGTTCACTTCCACCTCTAACACGACGCTCCTCACGGAGCTCTGCACCAAGGCCCAGGCCCAGGAATACAGCGACGCGCCCTACATCTGGCTGGGGACGATCAAGCTCTTCTTCGGAGCGGGTTCGATCGTCTGGGACAAGAGCGCCGTAAGCAACTTCTACGTGGACCCCGTCTACAGCGGCCAGTCCTCGACTGTGATCTTCAACACGGTGACCTTCGTATCTCCTGCGGCTCATCCCATACCGCTCACACCGTCTGTGATCACGTCCTCGCTGTCAAGCGTCACCTCAAGCTGGTTCGCGATGATGACGAGGGCCAGGCTGCCATAACCGGGACACAAGACAGGTGACATTGCGATGAAAATATCGTGCGCGGCGCTCGGATGGGGCGACATAAAGAGTGCGAAGCAGTTCAGCGAGATACTCGACTCGATCAAGGATGCCGGCTATGACGGCGTCGGCATAGAGTACGCGGTGATGCCCGAGACACTCAAGAAGAACCCGGCAAGGGTCAAGGCCCTCGCCAAGAAAGCCGGGCTGGAGGTCGTCTCGATGGCGCTTAACGAGACCACGACGGACATGGCCGACGTCGCGAAGAAGATGGGCGCCGAGTCGGGATGGCTGTGCCTCTTTGAGAAGGACGACAAGACAGCCACCAAGGTGACTAAGAGGCTCACGCGCGCCTTTGGAGAGAAGGGGATGAAGATAGCGGTGCACCCTCACGTCCGCAGCAACGCGGAGAACCTCGGGCAGCTGGACGCGCTCCTCAAGGTCTCGGATGCCGGCATCTGCTTCGATTCGGCCCATCTCGAAGCGCTCAGGATAGACCTTCCCCAGTTCATAACCAGGTATGGGAACAGGATAGTGCTCGCGCACCTCAAGGACCTGAGGGACCACGTGGACCCAGCCAAGATAGACTATGACAAGGACTTTGTCGACCTGGGCGAGGGCGTGGTCGACTTAAGGGCGGTGGTGCGCGCCCTGAACGACATAAAATACGACGGTTGGCTCATGGTCGAGGTCGACTTTCCGCACAAGGGCAGCATGGCCGAATCTGCAAAGAAGAACTACCAGGTCCTCCAGAAGCTCCTCACGGCATAGGCTCTCGTGCCTCCTCGCAAAACTCAGGGTCGGCAGGAACGAACGGGAAGGATAGAAGAGGCGGACTCTTCGCCCTAGCGGGAGCAGAACCTTCCGACGTACTCCTCTGTCAGCCTGCGCGTCGTCTCCAGCGTTGCGTCATCAATTCCTGGTACCCCGCACATCATGAAGAGGACGTCAGTGGTGCTCTCCGTTATCTTGCTGTCGTCCGAGTCCCTGTACGGATAGACCGCGATGAGCCTCTGCGAATCCCGGTCCTCGATGACTACCTCCACCCCCGAGAGCGAGTCCGCGGAAGCCATCCCTACCCCATGGAACGGCTCGCCGCTCATCGCCTTTCTCATCGTCAGCGCGTCCTCTCTCACCTTCGCTGTGTCGAAGGCGGCTATCGCCATCGAGGTCTCCACCGAGACTAGATTATAGGCGTCGACGAGGGTGTTGACCAGCGGCAGGTCCCTTCCACCGAGGATTCTCCTCGTCAGCGCCTCGCCTGCCGGCCGGGTCTTCGTGGGGTCGATGCCCACCCTCCAGAAAAAGTCTCGATACGCTCTGAAGATGGGCTGGTCCTTGACCTCCTGCAGGGAGGCCGTCCTCCGGCGCACCCGTTCCTGTACTTCGAGCTTGAAGGACTCCAGGGCGGGGTCGGAGCTTCTCACGGTGAGCCCTGTCAACTTCAGCTCGACGACCCTCAGGCCGGGAAAAGCCGATCGCAGTCCCGGGGCTATCTCCATCGCATCACCAAGCTACAGCGACGGAGCGATGAGACCGCTAGCGAAAGCCAAGCAATCGAGTCCAAGGAATGGCCAGATAACTCATCGGCCTTAATATTGTGGACTCTTCTTGCCCGTGGCAGGGTGTCATGGCCAAGGGAAAGATACCGCCTCCACCACCGGCCCAACCGGTAAGCTCTCCCCTGATTGTCCGGGGAACGCTCATGAATTCTGTAACGGGCTATCCTCTCCAGGGTCTCGCAGTTCGCGCTTACTTCCTCGAGCCGCAGTCGAAGGCGGGCGGCAAGCAGAAGGAGATCTTCCTTGGAAGCGCGACCTCGAGCGGAGACGGTGCCTTCCAGATCTCATGGTCGGACTCACCGACTGTATCCGACAGGCTCTGCCTACTGGCCAACTGCGATGGACGTCAGTTCCTGCTCAGGGTCTCCGAGGGCGCTCGAAGGCCTCTCCTGGTGACGCAGCCCATGACCCCCTCCAGGATGAACGCCCAGGTCAATCTTGCGGTTGTGATTCCGAGGAAGAACCTAACCAGGCGCCAGTGGGCTGCGGTCGGCAGACGACTAAAGGCCGCACGGGTTAGCAGACTGAACGACGTCGTCCAGAGCCTCATCGAAGTTTCGCCGTCCTCGCCGGCGTTCAAGGGCTGGTCGATCCTAGATCGGCAGAATGCCCTCGCACAGCTCGAGTCCGCCTTTCTCGACCCACAGGGAGTGCTAAACAAGGTCGCGCCGCTCCCGTCTTGGCAGCAGCTGGGCGCCCCGGATGGCTTGATGAGCTACACTCATTCGCTGGGACAGAGGGCGACCTCGCCCAAGGTCCAGCAGGCTCTTGCCGTGATGAGCGCCAAGGTCACGCAGCTGCAGGACATGTCTTCGGTAGACTGGCAGATCGACCCGTCCAAGTTCACAGAGGGTCCGTCGCAGGGGACGACGGCACTTCAGAATCAATACAACGCCCAGTATACCAGTGTAACTCATGCGCCGGGCATACTACTATACTCATCGCTGGAAATGGGGTACAGGGATTATCTCAGGACGCAGTGGACGAGCATGATCACGCTGGTCGTCTACGTCCAGCCGTACCAGCTCACCGAGAATCAGGCCAACCAGCAGCTCACCAACCGCTTCCACCAGGACTTTACGGTCCAGGACAACACCAATCAGGTGGCCAACGAGATCCTGATCAAGATACTCACGGACATACTCACCTCTCCAAAGGGCGGGACGTTCGGCTTTGGATTGGCCTCCGGTGCGATCCCTGCAAGGGGGACGATGACGGCGAGGCAGTACCTGGACGCACTGATAGCGCTCACGGGACAATCCGCCCAGGAGCTCACGCTCCGGTACAGAACGGACTTCACCCGGCCGGACAGCTCGATGTCCACCCAGGTATGGGAGAACATACACACGCTGCAGGGATTCTATCGGGACAGCTTCCAGAGCGTGATCGACCCCGCGGATGCGGTACCCGACGTATTCGCCCAGGCTACGACGAGCGGCCAGCCGATCATACCAGACAAGATGTGGGGCCGCGCACCCTTCTTCCTAGAGTATGGCGAGTGGCTCCTCCTTCAGCAGCCCATTCCCTTCGAGAACTACTTCCAGATCAGGCAGGTCTTTCAGCTCAACGTCGGGAGCGAGACGCGACAGGAGGTCAAGAGCTTCGCTGGCATGGCCGGTCCGAACCAGGCGCTCTATCAGCTCTATCAGGGCGCGCTCGACTTTCAGGACCAGCTCGCCAAGGGCTATGCGTACCTCGACGAGAGCGAGTACAAGGCCGCCCTGGACACCTTCAGCTCCCTGCAGACTATCCTGTTCCAGCTGCTCGGCAGCCCAGTGGTGGGCTCGACGGACGTCCCCGGAGGTTTCTCGAGCAGGCGTGCCATGAAGGTGAAGTCCATGGACGACCTGCAGAAGCTGCTCACCGTCTGGCAGGTCTACGACCGGGGGGAGGAGACCCTGGACGAGTGGGCGGCCTTCTACCAGCCCGGCCTGGTCTGCAGCCTCGTCTACCTGGCTGTCTTCACCTTCCCCGTCGTGATAGCCCAGGCCTCCCAGAACATAGGTGATTATCCTACCGCTTCACTGAACCTGGGACGGTCCGCCTGGTTCCTTGTCGGGAAGGCCACGACCTCGGACACTTCTGCGTACCGCGACTACTACACCAACGAGTGGGAGGGCGGCTGGCTCGACTTTCCGCTCTACCATGCAGGGAATCTCCCATACACCGTGGACACCGAGCAGAAGCTGCAACGCTACCCGAACTTCTCCGACGACGACTCCAAGTACTGGGGCGCCGGGTCGTACACGACGGCGCTCGAGAGCCTGATGGATGGCGTGGTCCCGGGGCAGATCCATCCCGTCGAGTCGAAGTATTTCCGCCTCCAGATGGGAGGCGCGATGCTCGACTGGGCTGACTCGCTCTACAGGACAGACGACGACTCGGGCGTCTCGCGGGCGAGAGAACTCTACAAGGGGGTCTACTTCTTGCACGGCGCCGTCCCGCCGATAAACCCGTCGTGGAAGCCGCTGCTCTTCAACCCGATCATCGGCACGGGTTCGTCCAACCCGGCCAAGGCCTCTCAGCTCGCGAGGGCCCAGCTCGGGTTTACCCAGATACAGGCGCGCCTCAACTTCTTCGGCTACTCCGACGACATGGTGCCTATCCTGCGCTACTCTACGCTGAAGACTGCGGCGGACACCTTCGCATCTGCCGCAGAGTCGGCGGAGCGTGACTTTCTGAGCTTCATGGGACAGATCGAGAGCGCGACCATCGAGAACATGAAGAACGCCGCGATGCTGCAGAGGGCCCAGCTGAACTCGCAGGTGGCGACCCAGCAGGCCGGTATCGCCCAGGACCAGGTCAAGCAGGCCCAGATAGTCGTCAGCCAGGTCAACGCCCAGATCTCCAGCGTCCAGTCGCAGATCGCCGACCACGATAGCTTCTTCGGACAGCTCGGGGACTTTATCGGTGGCATAGCGAACGTGGCCAAGGGACTCCCGAGCTCGTTTACCACCCCAGTGGGACAGAGCGTGGCGGCCGAGGCTGGCTTCAGCTCCGCGGACACGGCCGGCTTGCTCGGGCTGGGCGCCGGGGCTTCCGTGATGGCCGGGTTCGCCGCGTTCGCCGTCGTCGGGTACATGAGCATGTCTAGCATGTCGGACGCGCAGAACCAGCGTGCGGGGCAGCTCTCCACGCTCCAGAACCAGACGCTGCCCTCGGCGCAGGCGCAGCTTGACATCGCGCAAAGATCGGTTTCCATAGCGGACCTGCAGCAGCAGATAGCCCAGTCCGACGCGCAGCTCGCGAACCAACTCCTCGTCTTCGCACAGGAGAGGTACCTGAGCGTCGAGTTCTGGATGTACATGGCATCACTCCTCCAGAGGGTACTGCGACAGTTCCTGGACCTGGCGACGAGGATGGGCTGGCTCGCGCAGAGGGCGCTCTCATACGAGCAGAACAGCACGGTCAACATCATACAGATGGACTACTTCCCGGCGCAGCAGCTGGGAGCGGGCGGCGCAGAGAAGCTCCAGCTCGACCTCGCCCAGCTTGAGGCAGAGCACATCGACGGCCTCGAGGAGATGATCCCGGTGAAGTACACGTTCTCGCTCGCGAGGGACTTTCCGCTGCAGTTCGCGCAGCTCATTGACACGGGACGGTGCCTCTTCCAGACACTCGAGGCGCAGCTGCAGCTGGCCTACCCCGGGACCTTCGGGTACAGGATCATCGCTGTGACCCCGCTCGTCAGCAGGATAGCGGCGAAGGCGCCCGTCAGAGGCCTCCTCAGCAACGCCGGGGTCTCGCGCATAAGCGGCGCGGACGGCGTGTCGAGCCCCTCGGTCCGACCCGCCGACGCACTTCCCATCTCCGAGTTCAACCTGGGAACGACCGACATGGAGATCTACGGACTCCCGGGCGGGACCCTGATGCAGTTCGAGGGGAGCGGCGTGGATACGGTCTGGAAGCTGGAGTTCCCTCCGGCGGCGAACCAGGCGGGCCTCGGCGACGTCGCGGACGTGCTCATCACCATGAACATCCGCGCACAGTTCTCCCCGGCGCTCTATCAGGCGCAGATCGGGGCGATGCCCGGCAGCGTCTCGAAGTTCGTGATGGTCTCCGCGAGCAGGCAGCAGGTTGCGGGCCTCGCGGACCTCCAGGGCAAGCCCTCGAAGGCCACGATCGCATTCGACATAACGGCGATCGGACTGCCTGCCCAGGAGAAGAGCCGCACCCTGAACAACCTCGCCGTGATGATCATCGGAGCGAAGAACGCTGCCAGCGTGAGCGCGACCCTCGCGTCGACGACCCCCGTCCAGAAGATAGCCGTCACCCTCGCGGACGGCGTCGCCTTCTCGAACGCCCCGCCGATAACGGACGCGCTCTCGACGGTGCCCCTCTCGCCCCTGAACGCGCTCTCGGGGGCGACGGCCGACCAGACGTTCTCACTGGTCATAGACAAGACGAAGAACGCGGGCGTCGATTTCACGACGGTCAAGGACGTGATCTTCGGCTTAGACTACACCGCCTCGTACTGAGCGAGACCGCGCTCCCGGATCGTATCGAACTGAGGCGGGCTAGCTACTAGGATCGTCGGCGCGACCGACCAATCGTTATAATCGGAACCGGCGGGGGTCAGCAACCGGAGGAGCCCGCTTGTTCAAGAGCATGGAGAACCGGAGAGCGATCGCGACGCTGATCACCGTCCAGCTCGTCTCCGCCATAAACTGGTACAGCCTCTCCTCGGTCTTCTCCCTGATCGCCGCCGATCTCCGCCAGAACGTGTCCGGGCTCGGCCTCGTCACGGCGACCTTCGTCCTCGGGGTGGCGGCTTTCCAGCTCCCTGCCGGGCTGTACGCAGCGAAGTACGGTCCGAAGCAGGCCCTCACCCTCGGGATGCTCCTGATCTCTATCTCGTCCATCCTCCTCGGCCTCGCGGACCAGGTCATCTTCCTCACGATACTCAGGTTCGTCGAGGGCGCGGGGGAGGCCTTCATCTTCGGGCCCGGCGTCATCCTGATAATGCGTTACTTCAAGAAGGGATCCGAGGGGCTCGGGATAGGGCTCTTCGGCGGGGCCTTCGACCTCGGCGGGATCGTCGGGATCTCGGGATGGGCCGTGCTCGGCGGCGTGGTCGGATGGAGGATAAGCGTGGTAGCGGGAGGGGTGATTGCACTGGGCGCGTGCGCTCTCCTGGTCCTGTTCGTCCCGAAGGATCCCATCGTCGGCGCCCTCTCGATAAGGGCCTCCGAGCTGAAGGGGATCATACTGAACCGCTGGCTGCTGATCGTGAGCGCGGGCCTCATCGTCTCGCAGGTCGGCTTTGGAGTCAACAGCTACTTCATGGTCTACTACCTGGAAGAGAGCCTGCGTACGGGAGTCGCCGTCGCCGGGGCGATCGGAGGGTCTACCCTGGTCGTCTCCGTCCTCATCTCGCCGTTTGTGGGGAGGGCCCTGGACAGAAGCCCGAGCCCGAAGAAGACGTACATCCTTCTCTGCCTCGCGGCTGCGGGCGGGGTGGCCATAGCCGCCGTGAGCTCGGTCTACGCTGCCCTGCTCTCCGGTCTGATCATAGGGGTCACGACCTCGGGGGCGTACGTCTTCGGGATAGGCATCGGGAGGGCCATCGGCGGTGCGAGGAGGGAGTACGCGGCGCTGGGGATCTCCTGGATCAACAGCATAGCGCTGCTCGGTGGCGTCGTCATGCCCCTGGTCTTCTCCGGGATCGCGGCAGGGTTCGGATACCCGCTCGCCTGGGCGCTCGCCGGGATCATCCTCGTCGGTGTCACGATACCGCTCTTCGCACTGCGCAGCGAAGCCGGGACATAGACCGGGATCAGGAAAACCCGGTTCCCTGCTCTTTGTGGAGGAAGCAGCGACCTGCCTAGATTGAAGGGAAATCCAAGGGCAGTCCCTTGGGGGGCTTCCCGCCCCAGTATGGGGTCAGACATTGCAAACAAAGGTTATTAGGAATCCATGTGGCTTCTGAAACGGTACGAAATCCAAGACAAGCAAAGGATCTCATTTCTCTAGGCTCCGAGCCTCCGGTTCGAAGGCCCCGTCGAGGTCACCGACCGGACAGATAAGGCTCATGAGCGCAGATTATAGGATCGTCCACTTTGTCGCAATAGTCTCTCTTTTGGCCCTCCTGATCACCGGAATCCTGCGCCCCAGGAGCCTTGATCTTGGACCCTCGTTCCTATCTTTCCACATAGACTTCGGGATCCTCTCGGGCATCGCGCTCGCAGCCTACTGCATCGTTCTGACGGTCAAAGGCAGAGTGAGGCTCTTTGACGCCTTGAGAAATCCGGTCTCCAATCAGATCAAGGAGGCCTCTGCAATTCTTGGAAGCTATCTGAGTGGCTCCCCCTTTCCGGAAGACGTGAAGCAAGAGATGGGCCGCCACAACATCCTTGCCACATATGCAAGCTTGGGACTAGGGCTGAGCTTTATTCCTCTTACCATCGGAGGAGTCGCGCTGACCCTCGTCCAAAGGGGGACGTCCATCTACGAGATAATGAAACTACTCCATGTATTCGGAGTTGGTCTGATAGCGCTCTTCTTTCTGGTGCACTTGTTTGCGGTGTCCAACCGCGACAACAGACCTCTGCTCAGGGCGGTGTTCTCGAACGGAAAGGTCTCACTTGAATGGGCCAGGGAGCACATCCGGGCCTACCTTCGCAGACTGCAAAAAAGGACGACTAGATTAGCACCATGGCCAAAAGTGGAATGACAGCGGTGGAGAGCGCAGCTGGAGGGCGGCGCGATTAGGGAACACTTACCAATATGCTCCGTCGGACAACTGGAGACAAGGCAAGACAAAACTTTGAGATCCGTCTTCGTCCCCTGGGGAGTTGCGCTCGGCGAGACCGAGAGGCTGCTCGATGACCTCTCCCGCTACACAAGAGTCGATGGCATAGAGCTGCTCGACTTTCACTCGCAGATAGAGAAGGCGAACTACGGAGCCGGCAGGAGTCCCGCCCTGAGGGTCCTCCCCTCGAGCGGGAGGTTCGGCCTCGACCTTCCTGTGGTCGAGAGAGGCGAGTTCAGGGCGGCGCAGAGGTTCATGAGCGAAGCAAGGTCGAGGGGATTCAAGATAACGTGCAATTTTGTACCGATGTGGTCAGGGTCGGAAGAGCTCATCCGTACCTCCCTGGTGGACGTCAGAGGCGGTCTCCTGACAGGGCCAGGCGACTTTCCGGTTCACGGGTGTCCGAACAACCCCGAGATGCTGAGGTTAGGTGAGTTCATGATGCGCCGGTTCGTCCGCGCATGGCCGGACATGGACGTGATGGCCCTCAACCACCTCGAATATCCCTGGAGAATCCGCTGGGACACTCCGCAGATCGACGTCGAGAGCCTGTTCTCGTGCTTCTGCGAGGCGTGCGAAAAGTCGGCAGGGGAGCAGGGTCTCGACCTCCCACGGATGAAGACAGAGGTAAGGTCGCTCCTTGCCTCCCTATCGCGGCCGTCGTCATGGAAAGAGGGAGGCGTGCCGCCCACGGTCAACGCAGACGATATTGTCCACTTCTTCCTCGGCAGGCCCTACCTGGTAGAGTGGCTTCGCTTCAGGATGGACTCGATGACCCGGTACAGCCGCTCGCTGATAGCAGCGGGCAGGCAGACCTCGAAGGAGTACAACCCGAAGCTCCGGTTCGGGATGGAGTTCCAGCTTCCGTCTCTGAGTCCTCTCCTGGGGACGGACTTCCTCGCCCTCTCATCGGACCTGGACCTGATGATCCCGAAGTTTCCCGACTACCTGCCCGCGTCCGTGATCCCGTTGTTCGCCAGGGAGGTCGCCTCCCGGGGCGGTCTCGATGAGAGCGCTCTGCTCAAGCTGCTCAGAGACGCGTTCGACTTCGGACCGGGCCCACGGAGATACTCGGCCTACGACGTGCCCAGGCACATCCTCCTCTACTCTAACGCGTTCGACTACTCCATCGTGGCGCGCCAGATGAAGTACCTGAAGCCGCTCATCGGCAGGGTCCCTATCCAGCCCTACATCTGGGAGAACAACAACGACTGGAAGAGCCTCAAGAGGAAGATCGAGATGCTGGCTGACTCCGGCTTCGACGATTTCTTCCTCTGGAGCTGGGAAGATGGCATCTCGAGCGAGCATCTGAGGGCCCTGAAAGGCATACTGTGACCGAGCGTCGACCTGGCCGAAGCGACCGAGCGCGGAGATAAGCAATCAGCAACCGAGGAAGCCCTTCGGTCGTCTGAGCCTGTTCCGATTTCCACCTGCGGTTGGTCTTGCCCTGATGTCTCGTCTCGATCATGAACCACAGCTACTTTCTTTAGATCGCTTGGGCCTGCACCCTGTGTCGTCGCAAGGTTAGTTAATGCCGAGTGTGGTAAGCGGTAACGTGGTAAAGTTGACGACAGCGAAGCTCAGCTCAAAGAACCAGGTGACCATACCCAAGAGAGTCGTCATGGAGCTTGGGCTCGAATCTGGCGACGAGCTCATCCTGGAAGTGCGAGAAGGTGAGATAGCGCTCAGGGTTCCCAATAAGGTGAAGAGGCCGACCGGCGAACTCTATGGCAGCGTCGGCAAGAGGGGTGACGCTGTCCACGCGGTCAGGAAATTCAGGTCCGAGGGTGGACGACCCGATGCAGTAC
>JAPCJS010000043.1 GCA_027886825.1 Nitrososphaerota archaeon | reverse complement strand
TATAGAAGCAGCCATGATCATCACTCCAGGTCTTGTCTCGATCGAAGACTCGTCTCTCAAACCGTGAAGCCGCATCCAGCGTGGTCTCCTCAGCGAAGGCGCAACACGAATGGCGCACCAGATGCCTGCCGTTGATGTGTTCGGACAACGTGACGAGCCCGACGGCCAGAGCCCTCCTCGCTTCAGATTTTCATGGGAGATACTCGAACTCTCACGGTGATGGGCTCTTCAATGGGAACAGGTACATAGAACAGGTGGACGAGGTGGCGACCGAGCTCGCCAAGAGACTGTTCGGTGCTGGATTTGTCGAGATACACTCGCCATCCGCGATGGTCGCCTGCAGGTCACCCATCCTCGCCCTTGCGAAACCGAACGACGTGATCGCTAGTCTCGTCCCCAAGGACGGAGGCTTCCCTACGGTGCAGGGCTTCCAGCAGTTCCCCTCGATCGTCCCCTCGCTTCGGGCGTCCAGAATCCCCTTCGACGCGAATGAGATGAACATAGACACAGACGCCGCTATCAAGCAGATCAGAAAGGAGAAGCCGAGGATGATAGTGCTCGGGGCCACCGTCTTCCTCTTCCCGCATCCCGTGGCCGAGATCGCCGAGGTGGCACGGGAGACGAAGTCCATAGTCATCTACGATGCGGCCCAGGTCTTCGGACTCGTCGCGGGAAAACAGTTCCAGCAGCCCTTCGAGGAGGGTGCAGACATCATAACGGGAAGCACCCACAAGACGCTGCCCGGCCCTCAGGGTGGTCTTGTCCTCATAAAGGACGATCGGAAGATGGCGGAGGAGATCACAGCCGTACAGCACGCGACCACCGGGTGCGGGCAATCCAATCTATGGGCAGCCCAGGCCATCCTATTTGCCGAGATGCTCGAGTTCGGTCAGGATTATGCCAGGGAGGTCGTGAAGAACGCCAAGGCACTGGCAGGTGCCCTGTCCAAGAGGGGTTTCAGCGTCGTCGCCGAGAACAGGGGGTTCACCCAGTCCCACATGGTCGTCATAAACGTCTCCAAGATGGGGGGATCCTACGCGGTCGGCAAGATATTGGACAAGGCAGGCATCACCGCCACCCCGTCGGGGATCCCTGGGATTGACGAGGTCCTCTACGGAGGGAAGATATCGGGGCTCAGATTTGGTCCCGAAGAGGCGGTCCGAATCGGCATGGGCGTCTCAGAGATGGACGCAGCGGCTGAGTTTGTCGCCAGGGCCCTGATCAGAAAGGAGGATCCGCGCACCATCTCAAGAGACATAGCGGAGTTCAGGCGAGAGTACCAGACGATCCACTACTCGTTCGACGAAGGCCTGCCCGCCTACGCCTATCCCTCGGCGCAGTGACCGCCATGCCTGCAGCGCAAGGACATCGGGACCGTGATTGGCCCTCACTAGAGTGATAAATCCAGTCGTGTGAAAAAGGAGGGGAGGTTGCCCTTTGGCGGGACAACCCGTCTCTTGCAGAATAGTAGACCTGCGTCTACTGTTCTGTTGATTCTTCCGTAGACTCTTCTTCCTCAGAGGACATATCCTCTGAAGATGCGGTCGCCATCGAACCTTCCACGAGCTGGCCGCTCGCGTACCTGTTCGAGACTTGGGTGACCTTGATCCTTACCGTCTGGCCCTGTTTTGCCCCGGCCACGAAGATGACGAAACCGTCTACCTTCGCGATACCGTCGCCGCGCCTGCTGACGTCGGAAATAGTAACATCGTACTCCTTTCCAACCTCCACTGGCTTGGGCTTGAAGGATCTGAAGCCTCCTGTTGAGGAGGACCCACCTCCGCCGAATCCACCGCGGTTATACCCGCCACGTTGTCCGAAACTCATCCGTTTTTCACATCCTACCTTAGTTTCCGTCGGTGATTCGATTTGAAAGGCGCTCGTAAATAAACGTATAGATTCCAGGTTCTGTCCAACCATAGGACTTGGGGCTTAACTATCCTGCCGTCAGAGCAAGATGGCCATAAGTTGCGGGGGCTGGCCCGAGAGAGCAATCCGACGTGGAATATGGTTGCCCGACGAGCGTAAAATCCTGACCGGCGATCGATGAGGCATCCCGAGACTGCTCCCGTGGATCACGGGTATCTCCCGTGAATTGGACAGCACCAGATTCTAGGATCTGCTAGATTGTCCTGCTCTGCGGCGCCCGGACCGAGACCCCCTTTGTCCGTCTTCTTCGCAGCGAGCGGATAACATCTGAGAAACACCCGACACTCGTGTGTTGCCACACTTAAGTATCGGGGTCTGTCCGGACCGCCGTTGCCGACGATAGATATCGATGGGAGGGGTTCTACGATTCAGGAAGCCCTCGCTGACATGTGGAACAGGGTGAACCCACTTCAGGACAAGGGCTATCATCCCACGACCAACGTCGAGATAGTGGACGCAACGACCAAGAAGGTCATCGAGTCGTTCCCGATGAGCGATCAGGAGCTCAAGTCCCGCCTGAACCCCACCAAGAGTACAAAGCCGGACAAGAGGGTTCAGAACACGAACGAGCAGCACAAGACCAGGCAGCATGGCCAGTTTGCGTTCATTGCGCGAATACGGATGGAGTACTGAATCTCTTCCGGTATTGCAGGCGGCCGCCCTCACAGACCCATCTGAGGACAGCGCGAAATCTGGCCTTAGAAAGGTTGAATTACCTAGCCTGCCGGTTCGCATGGTAGCAACTTGGCCAAAGTCAGGGAAGTCATGACGAAGGATGTCCCGCAGGTGGATGTGAGCTCCAGCGTCCTAGACGCGTCGAAGGTCATGAACCAGCGAAAGGCGAACGGGGTCGTGGTCTTTCAGGAGGGCAAACCCGTCGGGATGTTTACGGACAGATCGCTCCTCCGCAGATTCATAAAACTCAACAAGCGGCCGGAGGAGGTCAAGGTCAAGGATGTCATGGCACCCCTGCTCAAGATAAGCGCGGATGCTTCGGTGAAGGAGGCGGCCAAGAAGATCCTCGACCAGGGGGTGACGCGTCTCGGCGTCTTCGAGAACGACCAGCTAGTGGGATGGGTAACAGTCACGGACATTGCAAGAGACAGCTCCAAACAGGGGCTCATCGATTCTCTCCGTCGCCAGAGCCAGGAAGGTTCAGAAGACGAGCTGCTCTGCCCCGCGTGCCGATCAGGGGTCATGAAGAAGGTCACCGGAAGTGGTGGGCGGATCCTCAGATGGGAATGTCCAAACTGCATGCACCAAGAGTAGGTTAGCAAGAAATCTGGGCCTGTCAGGGTCCCGAACTCGGCTCAATGCGGCGCTGAGGAAGCTTTCAGTCCTCCACGTCTTCACCACAGCACGGCCTCTGATCCGTTGCAGAGCCATCTTAACCTAGCCTCGCGCAGACTCTTTCCGACCTACATCCCGGCCCAACAACAACAATGATGGTAGTGGACGAGCTAGCGGGTCCAGGATGATAGAGAGCGCATGGGACGACGACAGGTTGTCGCGCGTCAACAACAGAGCCCGTCCCATGAATCGGAAAGTCATCTCCTCCTAGCTCGATTCAAGGACCGACGATCGACGCGAGATGTCCATGCACTGTCTCACTATTGAAATCCCATGGCACAGTCAAGCACCCGAGCCGGTCCTCTATCCAAGCAGAAGATTGGTCATTTTCCGTCCGGAGTTTGTGATGAACAGAAACCATATTGACAATATACGAAACATTATCTTACTGGGACGCGCCCGACCGTGTGGGCGCAGACATGTGACGATCTCCAATGGACCTGATCATCCTCAGACATGGTGAGGCCGGCAAGAGCATGGAGTCCGCGGGCGCGGACTTTGAGCGCGCTCTGACGGTTTCCGGTGCGATAGAGGTCGAGGAGGTGGTCGAGGCGATGGGCAAGCTCAAGCTCGGGATCAACCATGTAATCAGCAGTCCGCTGAAGCGAGCCAACGAGACAGCGATAATTGCGGCCAGGGGACTGAAGAAGGAGGACCTCCTCGAACTCTGGGACGAGCTGAAACCAGAGGGCGATACCCAAGACCTCTACCGGCGGCTCTCCAAGCTGAGACAAGACTCGGTGGTCCTCCTCGTCGGACACGAGCCGTACCTCAGCGGTATGATCGGCGAGCTGATCTCCGGGACGAAGCAGGCACGGATCATCCTGAAGAAGGCGGGGGTGGCGAGGGTCGAGGTTACCTCGCTGGTGCCAAGACCATCGGGCGAGCTTCGGTGGCTTCTGACCCCGAGACAGATGAAGAAGATAGCGTAAAAACATCGAGCGACATACTCAAGAGAGCGAGCGAGCAAGATAGAGAGTGAGCAATTGAACATGCGTGCGTCCGTAATAGACCTCGGATACAACTCACTCAAGATGGTCAGCTACGAGATCAGGTCGGACGACTCCTTCAGGGCCTACGACCAGCGAGGAAGCCTCACAAGGCTCGGCGAGGGGTTGAACGAGACCGGCTTCCTCGGGCGTGAGGCGATGGAGCGCACGCTCAGGGAGCTGGCCCTCCTCAAAGAGGTGAACCATCTCGGAGGGATCGACCGCGTGCTTGCGGTCACCACCTCTCCTGTGAGAGAAGCGGCGAACGGCGAGCGCTTCCGAAAGGAGGCGGAGGCCCTGCTGGGTCTGAAGTTCAAGGTCCTCACGGGAAGAGAAGAGGCACTCCTCTCATACATCGGCGCGGCACGGGCGACACGACTGACTGACGCGCTCTTCTTCGACCTAGGTGGGGGCTCGCTCGAGTTCACCTATGCCAAAGGGTTCCGGGTGAAGAAGATCCTTTCGCTTCCGATAGGTGCGCTCCGGATGACCGAGCTCTACGGGAAGGACGACCAGAGCTATCCCAAGAAAGACTACGACCGGATGAGGCGCAGGATCACCGAGCTGCTACCCACCCGGGAGGAGCTCGGACTGGACGAGGGGACGGTCCTGATGGGGGTAGGAGGGACACTCAGGGCGCTCGCCAAGTATGACCAGTGGACAAGAGACTATCCGCTCAACAAGCTGCACAACTACCGGCTGCGGCGCAAGTCGATCGAGGCGATAAACAAGAGACTCAGGAAGCTCGACGCCAGGAAGATCGCCGGCATAGAGGCTCTGGGCAAGGACAGGGCGAACAGCATCACGGCCGGTTCACTCGTTATCTCGACCCTGATGAGCAGACTGAAATTCGACGAGGTCGTCGTCAGCACCCACGGTCTGAGAGACGGAGTGCTCTCCGAGTACCTGCGAGACCCCGCCAGGTACTCTCGCGTCGAGCTCAGCGAGGCTCAGGCCAACCGCTCGCTGGCCCACTGGTACGGGAAGGAGACGGCGACCGAGGTCTTCAGCGGCGCGCTCGCATCGCGTGGGATCATCACGCTGCGCGAGAAGCTCATCCTCGACGAAGCGATCGAGGGGTTCCTCGACCTCTATCTCAGCACGCGGGCGGAGAGCCTGTTCTATGCCATACTCAACGACGACAGCTACCTTGACCACGAGGACCAGGTGGCCCTCGCGCTCTCCCTTGTCAGGGCCAAGGCCCCGAAGACGGCGAACTGGTTCTACGCGCGCTACCGCGCAATCCTGAAAGACAAGAGCAAGGACTCGATCAACAAGCTCAGCGCAATCATCCAGCTCGCCGAGGTCCTCGAGCTCACAAAGTCCGCCGCGCGCATCAGGCTCCAGGACGGGGCGATAAGGTTCGACATCACCACCTCGCAGAAGGACTTTCCCACACTTCTCCTCGACCAGGCTGCCAGAGAGCTCGAGGACGCGACGACTAGAACGGTAAAGACAATGATACACAGAAAACAGGAGCGGGTGCAGGTCGCACCGTCCGTGGGGAGGTAGACGGGTATGAGCGCCAGGAAGAAAGCGGTGCCGGAGCCGACCCGTGGCCGGCTCATAGTCGTAGAGGGGATCGATGGCTCGGGCAAGTCCACACAGCTGCACCTCCTGGACAAGTGGCTCAGGCATCTCGGTGTGCAGGTCTTCAACACGGAGTGGAACTCCTCGGAGGTAGTGAAGGCGATCACCTCGAAGGGGAAGAAGAAGGTGCTCCTGACGCCCACGACCTTCAGCCTCCTCCACGCCACTGACTTTGCGGACAGGTACGAGAGGAACGTCGTTCCGCTTCTCCGCGCCGGGTACTTTGTCCTGGCGGACCGGTACATCTACACCGCGTACGCGAGGGATACGGTCAGAGGCTGCAACCCACGCTGGGTGCGGAGGATCTACAGCTTCGCCGCCAGGCCAGATGCAGCCTTCTACTATCACGTGCCGGTGGAGATAGCGGTGAAGCGCATCCTTACCGGGAGGCCCAAGCTGAAGTACTATGAGGCAGGGATGGACCTGAACCTAAGCAACGACGAGTACGAGAGCTACAGGATATTCCAGAGCCGGATCATCGAAGAGTACAAGAGCATGGCCCCCATGGAGGGGTTCCGCGTGATGGACGGGACGCTAGATATCGAGCTCCAGCAGGTCCTCATGAGGAGGCAGGTCCTGGAGCTGCTCCCACCGGCCGCAGCCACTATCGCAACGACGGAGCTGGGCCCGGCATGAGCAGGACAGGGAAGGCCATGGGGCCGAGGCCGATAAGCTTCTACGGGGACGGCATCCCCTACCTGAAGGGCCGAGAGATCAAGGGCAGGCTTATCGTCATAGAGGGTCCTGACGGCTCCGGGCGCAGCACGCAGGTCGACCTGATCACGGCAAAGCTCGAGTCGGACGGCCACGCGGTCGCGACGACTGGCCTGAAGAGGTCCGAGCTCATCGGCAAGGGGATACTGGAGGCCAAGCAGAAACTTCCGCTGGGGAAGAAGACCCTGACGCTCTTCTACGCCGCCGACTTTGCGGACCAGCTGGAGCACAAGATCATACCCGCGCTGGAGGCGGGCTACGTCGTCCTCGCGGACCGCTACATCTACACGCTCATCGCCAGGAGTACCGTGAGGGGGACGAGCAGGAAGTGGTCGAACGAGCTGTTCGGATTCACGATGAAGCCGGACCTCGTCTTCTACCTGGACGTAGATCCGGGCGAGCTTTTCCACAGGGTCTTCCAGAAGTATGCAGGGCTCGACTACTACGAGTCCGGAGCGGACCTCGGGCTCTCGGACGACCTCTACGACTCCTTCGTGATCTACCAGCGGATGATGGCCAAAGAGTTCAAGCAGATGGAGAAGAGATACGGGCTCGTCCCGATCGACGCGAACCGTCCCATCGCCGAGGTCAACGCCGACCTTCAGGGCAGGATAGACCGATATCTGCATGAGGGAAAGTAGCGCCGTACTCGTCCACTTCCTGGAGGAGTACCAGAGGCTGAACGAGAAGGTGAACAACACCCTCAGGGACTACCTGGGGGACCCAGGGGTTGTCCAGACCCGCAACCTGCGGGCAGCCGTGAGGAGGCTCGACTCGGCGATCAGGGTCCTCCCGAAGAAGACCAGAGAGGAGAAGGCCGTGAAGCGCTGTCACGAGAGGTGTGTGGAACTGCTCAAGGTCACCTCCCGCATAAGGGACCTGGACATCCTGGAGGACAGGATCGCAAAGCACCCGAGAGACGCTACAGTGACCCTTCTCCTCAACAACCTCCAGGAGGAGAGGGAGGAGTTCGTCAGCAACTCGACCAGCGCAGCGTGGAAGCTCTTCGAGCACCATCCGCCGAGCCTCGTCAAGGGCCACCTGCCTCGGCTCACCGGCCGGGTCGAGGATGTCGTGAAGAAGCTGGACGACGACATAGCGCGGGAGCTGCAGGAGGTCGTGAAGGACCCGGCGAGGGTGGAGGAGCTGCACTCTCTTCGCAAGCACTGCAAGAGGCTGAGGTACACTCTCGAGCTCTTCCCTTCGATGGGGCAGTACTCCCGGCTGGTCATCCTTCTGAGGAAGTGGCAGGACCTCCTGGGGGAGATACGAGACAGCGACGTCATAATGGACTACCTATCGCGCGCAAAGCCGACGGACGCGGTCAGGGCGATGCTCGCCTCCGAGCGCAGCTTCAGGCAGCGCCGGTACTCCGCGTTCGTGCAGACCTGCAGGAGGGGGTCGCAGGAGAGGGGCTTCTCCCTACTAGACAAGCGAACGCCGCTCAGGTGAGGAGAGTCAGCTTCATCACGGGATAGCCGAGCGAGTTGTCACAATCCACTCCGTAGAGGCTGGTGGATGGCTTTATTCCCTGCAGCATCAGGAGTCCGTTCTTTTTCGTCAGCCTGATGTGCCAGTCGACCATGCTGAGCAGCTTGCTGAGCATGGCGAGCGATGGCTTTGCTATGCCGAGGGTGACGTTCCCCGCGGCCCTCGTCCTCATGATCGACTGGCCGAGCTCGTTCAGGAGCTTGTCAGGGAACCTGGCGTAGCTGCTCTCGAGGCTGTCGTAGCCCATGCTCCTCAGGACCGGCTGATTTCCCGTCTTGGCCTTTAGCTCCTTGTAGGCGTCGTAGAATGCATCGGAGTTCGCGGTGATAATCGCCTCGGTCTCTTTGTCGGTCCCCCTGGCGCGGGTCATCGGTATGACGTACGGAGGGAGAGAACCCTGTCGTGCGTCCGTCCGTTCCTGCTGCTCCGCGATGCGCGTGTAGCTGTCAAACAGCTCGTCCGTCGTGAACCGGACGAGGAACTTCTTGAGTTCCCTGGCGTTGACTCCGGCGGTCGGCCATATGATCACACCCCGCCTCTGGTTGATGAAGTTCATTGTCACTCCGCGGGTGAAGAGCCGCATCTCGTTGACCATGACATCGGTCGAGGGCTCCAGGACGACGTACGCTCCCTTGGGGAACCCGCCTCCGATTATGGCGTCGAGGTCGCTGGCCCCGGTTGAGACCCTGTCGCCCGAGTCCGGTATGGGTTTCCACATCTTTGGGCTCTCCGGCATCACAATGTCAGTGGTGAGCACCCGGAACCCCCTGTCGATCGTGTAGGTAAGGTCCCTGGTCTTTAGCATGGTGCCGCGCATCTTCCGGATCTCCATCTCGCGCGGTATCGTCAGCTTGAGGTTGACTACGCCGTCGGCGACGAACTCCTCCGCTCCGTCCCCGATCCTTGTGTCTCCGCTGGGCTGCTCCCCGATGACCAGAGTGGTACACCCCAGGTTCCTGACGATCTTGCCCAGGACGGTGTGGAGCACCTGTCGTCCTTCATAGGCTCCGCCCAGGGCCTGCGCCATCACGGAGTACGAGTCGATCACGAGCCTCTTGGCCCCGAACTCCTTGATCGTACCGAGAATGTCACCGGTGATCGTGCCCATCCCCTCCTTGGTGGTGGTGAACATCTCCATGAAGCGGAACCTACCCTGCTTCTCCAGCCTCTCAAAGTCGAGGCCGAGGGAGTTCATGTTCTCGAAGAAGCTGCGCTTGCTTTCGCAGAATGAGACATAGATGCCGTTCTCGTTCTCCCGCATCGCCCCGTCATACAGGAAGCTCGCCGTGAATATCGTCTTGCCCGTGCCTGGGTTCCCGCTGACGAGGATGAGGCTACCTCTGGGAAAGCCGCCGCTCAGGAAAGAGTCCAGCTTACCGTTTCCTGTGGACACGCGCTGGATGACGTTATCCTTCGCTGCGTACTTCCCCTCTTGCATCTCTGTCAAGGGAGAGACTCTGAGTATATAACATAGCAACCATACCAATCTTTCATGTGAAACGCAAGTCGTGGAGTTCGACCGAGCGCGACCGGAAGATTGATTGATGACTCGCCGGGATGGCGCGTGAAGAATTAAATCCAGCGTCCCAGAGGGGCTCCCTCTATGCCTAGAGAGATCATGAGCAAGGAAGAGTTCCAGAAGCTCCTTCCTTCGGCCACCGAGATCCGTGTTCTTAGGAACGGCGATTCTACCAAGATAAAGATAAGGACGGCAGACCAGCTCTACACCTACAAGACCAAAGAGGGCGACGTGGATGCCCTCACAAAGGGCACAAAGGCACCCATCGTCGAGTTCTAAGACGGACCGAACCTGCCTCTCACGGAAGCAGGGTACCGCGAGACCTATGGCTCCAGATCATGACCGAGTCCCGTTCGTCTGCTGTGTAAGACACACAATCGGCAGGGCGTGGGCACCAGGGCCATCGGACGGAAGGCGATGCACCATGCCTAGTTTCGGTCGCCGAGCCCTTTCATCTACCCATGCCAGAAGAGCCTCGATGGAGTCGAGCCCGCTCTGCTGGCTTCGTCAGTCTATGTCAGCAACGTGAGCTTCATCTGGGGGTAGCCCTTGGAGATGTCGCAGTCTGCTGCGTAGATGTTCGTATGGGGCTTGATCCCCTGAAGCAAGAGTACCTCGTCCTTCTTGGAGAGCTTGATGTGCCAGTCGACCATCGAGAGGACCTTGCCCAGGATGGAGAGGTTCGGCCTGGCAAGACCCATGGAGAGGTCGCCCCGCGACCTGGTCTGGGCTATCGCATCCCCGACCTCGTTCAGCAGCTTCTCAGGGAACCTGGCGTAGCTGGCCTCAAGATTGTCGTATCCAATGTTCCTGAGGATGGGTTGGTTGCCGGTCCGCTCCTTCAGCTTATTGTAAGCGACTTCGAACGCGTTGGAACTGGCGTCCAGGTCCCCCTCTTTCTCGGCTCCTTCTCCTGCCTTTATCGGGATGATATAGGGAGGCAGCGTCTGGGGACTGCCTTTCTTTGTCAGGTACTCTGGTACCGGCTCTGATATTCTCACATAGGCGTTGAATGCCTCGGGGGTCGTGAACGGCGACAGCGAAGCCTTGATTCCCTTGCTGTCTCCCCCTCCAGAGGGGATCATCACGCAGCCTCGTCCCTGGTTGATGAAGTTCAGGATCAGGGCGCGGGTGAAGAGCCGTATCTCGGTGAGCTGCACCTCATTCGAGGACTCCAAGACAAAGTACGTCCCTCTCGGAAAGCCACCCCCGAGTATGGCGTCGAGGTCTCTGCAGCCGCTCGAGATCAAGTCCTCGGAGTCTGGTATGGGCTCCCACCTCTTTGGGCTCTCCGGCGTCATCAGATCGGTCGTCAGCACCCGGAACCCCCTGTCGATCGTGTAGATCAGATCCCTCGTCTTCAGTTTTGTGCCGCGCATCTTCCGGATCTCCATCTCGCGGGGTATCGTCAGCTTGAGGTTGATTACGCCGTCGGCGACGAACTCCTCCGCTCCGTCCCCGATCCTTGTGTCTCCGCTGGGCTGCTCCCCGATGACCAGAGTGGTACACCCCAGGTTCCTGACGATCTTGCCCAGGACGGTGTGGAGCACCTGTCGACCCTCGTACGGACCTCCGAGCGCCTGCGCCATCACGGAGTATGAGTCGATCACGAGCCTCTTCGCCCCGAACTCCTTGATAGCCCGAAGCATCTCGCCCGTGATCGCCCCCATCCCCTCCTTGGTGGTGGTGAACATCTCCATGAAGCGGAATCGGCCTTGCTTCTCCAGCCGCTCAAAGTCGAGGCCGAGGGAGTTCATGTTCTCGAAGAAGCTGCGCTTGCCTTCGCAGAATGAGATGTAGATGCCGTTCTCGCCGTCGAGCACAGCGCCATTGTACAGGAAGCTCGCCGTGAATATCGTCTTGCCCGTGCCTGGGTTCCCGCTGACGAGGATGAGGCTACCTCTGGGAAAGCCGCCGCTCAGGAAAGAGTCCAGCTTGCTGTTTCCCGTGGACACACGCTGGATGACCGCTTCCCCGACCTCGACCTCTACTTTCATATCATTCGGCAGTACAAGAACCTGAGTATATACGCCTTGACAATGCATCAAAAATTCCCGCTTTGGACTATGCATCATCCTGAAGAGGGACTGGGCGGTCACTGGATCGCGATGGCTCGCACCCGATATTCACTAGAGTTCTAGGAGAAGACGAGCAGGAGGAGCGTGCCAAGGCCGAGGGCCATGGGTATGGGCAGGCCGGGCAGCAGCCTAGACCTGGAGAGGAGGTAGAGCGTGATGACCACGCCCACGTCAACAGCCACCAGGGTATAGAGGGCGTAGGTAAGGTTGAACTGGTAGAACGCGAGGGCAGGGAGCATCGAGTAGAATATCGTGTCTCCGGTACCTATCGAGAACTCGCCAAGCCGGGATGTGACCGCGCTGAGCACCTCCGTCGGCGCGACGGTGACGAGGGTCCGCAGCGGCCCGACGAAGACGGCGTAGATGTCGTAGATCGAGAAGACCAAGGGGAGCAGGAGGGCGGTATAGAGGGGTATGACGGCCGCGAAGTAGCTCCCGACCTCCGCGGAGAGCAGGCCGGTGACGACAGGGGCCAGTACGAGGAGGCTCTGCCTGCGGGCGCTGAGGGCGAACAGGACCACTGCGCCGAACGAAGCAGCGAGAGAGAGGTACAGAGAGGTGTACTCTGAGAGGTAGACGGAGCTAATGTCGAGCGACGTGAGCAGGGTCAGCAGGAAGAGGGCCAGCGAAGTACCCACGTAGATGATCGAGGTGAAGACGCGCACCTTCCTGTTCCTGATGAGCCAGACCGCCAGGAGTGTGGTCGCGAAGACCGCGACGACCAGGATCAGGGCGTTCGAGACAGACCCGAACGTGGACGTCCCTGCTGGTGCGAAGGAGGTTCCGGTCTCGCTGGTCAGCGGAGCGTTCGCATACGTGAAGTAGAGCGCGACGGCCTGGATTATCGCGACGAAGCCCAGCGTGAGCGCAATCCCTCTCGCGTTGATGGTTCCGGCTTGCGCCTCTGAACCCAAGAGGGGCTAGACCTCGTAGACTTCGCTGACCTTTGGAGCCACCGTCTCGACGCCCAGCTCGTTGTGCAGCTCGGTGGCGAGCTGCACGCAGCTCTCCTCCTCGCCGTGGACCGTCATGAACCTGGGTGAGCCTCCGATGCCTCTTAGGTCGGAGAGGAGCGTGCTCCTCCCGCTGTGCGAGGAGAAGTCGAACTTCCTCACCTCGGCCCTCACCTTCGTGGGCTTGCCGTTGATCAGCGTCAGGCCCCTGTCGAGCATCGTCCGGCCTGGCGTCCCAGGTACCTGGAAGCTCACTAGAGATATCCCGTTCTTCTCCTTCTGGGAGAGCCGCTGATTGTAGAAGATGGAGGCACCCCCGACGAGCATGCCCGCGGGTGATATAATCACTCCCGGCCTCTGGATGAAGTTCCTCCGCTGGCCCCACCCCGTGATGAGCTCCATGCTCTCCATGGTGCGGCGGAAGAGGGCCGGGTCGCGGATGTACTCCTGGTACCGCATGATGATCTCGTTAACCTTCAGCGCCATCCCGTCCATCCCTATCGGGTGCTTGAATCCGTGCCTGTAGAGCGTCATCGCGAGCTCCTGGGCTCTGCCGACCGAGAACGCCGGCGCGAGGAGGACACCACCTCTCTCGACCACCTCGTTCGCATACGCCACGAACTGCTTCTCGACCTCCACCCTCTCGGGGTGCTCGGCCGTTGCGTAGGTGCTCTCCGTGATGACCATGTCCGCCTCCCCCAGGCTCTTGAACGAGGGATTGAGGAGCTCTGTCTCGGCACCGTTGATGTCCCCAGTGTAGATCAGTCTCTTGGAGCCCGCCTCGACCGCGACGATGCACGAGCCGGGTATGTGCCCCGCGTCGTAGAATGTTATCGTCATGTCCTTGATCTGGAAACTCTGCTTGTAACCGTGGTTTACCGTGGCCTTCTCCATGGCAAGGAGGTCCAGGTACTCGAAGGGCAGGTACGGGCCCGAGATCTTGATGAAGTCGTTGATCAGGAGGCTCGAGAGCTCCGAGGTGACAGGGGTGGCGTGCATCTTCACCTTCTCTCCGCCGATGAAGAAGACAGGGGCCGCGCCCGAGTGGTCAAGGTGGGCGTGGCTGAGTATGAGACCGTCTACGCTCTTTGGCTGCACGTGGACCGGGAAACCAGGTTCCTTGGTCGTCATGGCACCGTAATCCAGCAGTATGTTGGTATCGCCGTGCGATATCATGAAGCCCGACCTTCCGACCTGACGGGCTGCGCCTAGGACTTTAACTTGCATAACTATAATCCGTGTTTTCCGGCCTCGACGGCCATTCTTTAAGCGTTTGCTCACTCCGTGCTTCGCTCAGAGTGGTTTATGAGCTCAGAGAATGTTTTCGCATCTCAAATAGAGCTGATGGTCATTATCTTATGTGCGAAGGGTCCTATCGTCCCAGGTCGAGTGAATCACGGTGGCCCGATACTTGGCCCCTCCCCGTGATTGACCGAAACTGGAAGCGATGACTTAAAGAGAGGCTTGCGGAAGCGCCAGACGCTCTTTGTCATCCATCAAGATAATACCAGAGGGGAAGGGCCTGAAGACAAAGACCCTCATTGCCGGATTTCACGGGATCGGCGCGACGGGCTACTGGTCGATCAAGTTCCTGATCGAGGAGTTGAAGGCCAAGAGAGTCTTCTACATCGACTCTGAGTTCGCCCCTGCCGTGTCGTCCACGCTCAACAACATGATATCGACCCCCTACGAGATATTCGTGGCGGGAGACCTGGCGCTTCTCAAGGCAGACGTCCCTCCGCTCAGGGAGAACGAGAACAAGTTCTTCAGGGAGCTCGGGCAGTGGATAGTCGAGTCCGGTGTCCACGAGGTAGCGCTCATAGGCGGCCTAGACGACTCGCTGAGGGCTGATGACTCGAAGTACAGGGTGGTACAGACCGACGCCATGGCCAAGCTAGAGGAGCTCAAGGGTGAGGTCATCCTCGAGGAGGGACGCATGATCGTCGGCCCGGTTGCGATACTTCTCAATACACTGCAGATGCACAACATCCCCGCGTACGCGCTGCTCGCTTACTCGAACACCGAGAGGGTCGACCCCAGGGCCTCCGCCAGTGCGGTCGAGTTCCTGGCGAAGCGCTATGGGTTCACGGTTAGCACTGCGCCTCTGATCAAGGGCGCCGAGGATCTGGAGAGGGAGCTGATGGGCCTGGCCCAGAAGGACAGAGAGCGCGGGCCTTCGGGCGCGATCTACTCCTAGGCGCGCGTCTTCACGATCCTCGTCCTATCCCTTCCGCAGAGCAGGATAGACGAGTAACCCATCCCCCGTAGCCTCCTCACCGCCTCGCGGACCTGAGTACTGCTGGAGAGTCCGTCGGTCACCGTCTGGGTGAACGGGTAGACGAACTCGAGCTCCGCAGGATACGGACCAAGCTGCTGGTGCAGCTTGTAGATGTCGTACCGGGTCTCCTTCATCAGCCTCTCGAGCCGGGGATAGACAGCGCTCTTCGAGAGCGGCCTCTCGCCCTCGGATAGCACTATGACCGCTCCGCTGGACCGCTTCCTCAGCAGGGGGGTCAGGTGCGCACGTGCCGTCGCGATCTCGGGGCGCGACTCGTCGACCTCGCTCCGCATGAGAAGCCCGCGCTCCTTGAGGAAGGGGGTACCCGAGGCCAGCCAGTCGCTGTTCCTCGCCATCTCCCTGAACGCGCTCATGACCCGGGGGTGTGCAGCGGCCCTCTCCTCGACGAGGTCCCAGAGCCGTCCCTCCGAGATCGCCTCCTTGCACCGGAGGACGTCCTGCCGGAGGAGGTGCAGGTTGTGCAGGGAGAGCTTTGTCACCCGCTCCGTCCTCTCCATCAGCACCAGCTCTTCCTTGGTGGTCGAGTTGCAGGTCGGGCAGCTGCAGGGGAGGTAGGTCATCTCCTCCAGGATGAGCGTCCCCCTCTCGGTCATGTACCTGCCCTTCCTCGCGAAGAGGACGTAGCTCGCGGAGTCGAAGGTATCGCAGCCCAGGGCCACGGACAGAGGGAGCGTGAGAGGGTGTCCCGCCCCGAAGAGGTGTAGCGGGACCGAGTACGGCATCGCCCTGCGGGCGGCCATGACCATCCTGAC
>JAPCJS010000122.1 GCA_027886825.1 Nitrososphaerota archaeon | reverse complement strand
TCGCTGGTATCGGATTGGGGCTGGCCGCCTCACAGGAGGGAGGTTTCAGTGGGATCGCGACCACGGTCACCCAGACTTCCACGGTGAGCGGACAGAACGCCTCGGCGCCATACGTCCTTACTCTCATCATAACCACGGACAATCGCTTCAATTCCACCATAGGCGACCAGCCCGCATACTACGTCCTGGGGCCGGGCGGCCTGGAGTCGGCAGCGAACATAACGCTGCCAGCACATCGCTTGATCGAGCTGGTAATCTCGAACTACGATGAAGGAAATGCCAGCCTCTCGGCGCCTCAGTACGCGAACGTCACGGGCACGGAGCAGGGGTCGGAACTGGTCTACAACAACACCGCGATCAACTCGACAGAGGGACAGTCCGGCATAGTGCTCAGGGGATCCCAGGCCGTCTCCTCTCTACCTCTCACCGAGATCTCTCATACCTTCACAGTACCGTCGCTCGGGCTGAACCTGCCCATGGCCTCGGAATCGACCGTCGTTGCCTACTTCACAACCGGGGCGGCGGGTATCTACGTCTGGCTGTGCGAGACGGCGTGCGGAGCTGGAGCCAGCGGGTTCGCCGGCGCCATGTCCACATCAGGCTGGATGAACGGCTCGCTGGTCGTCAACTAGCTCCACCAGCCTTCGGTGGACCCGGCCGAGCGGGAGAGCAGACTCAGTATGACGGTAGGCCGGTCTCGAACGACTTATAGCATGCGAGACAGCTCTACGAACGGATGCCGAGCGTCGACGTAAACGGGGTGAGTCTTTACTACGAGGAGGCGGGCACCGGTGAGCCCATCATCTTCGCCCACGGCATCCCGACAGACTACCGCGCATGGAGTTCGCAGGTAGAACCGTTCTCCAGGAACCGCAGAGTGGTCTCGTACAGCAGACGCTACGCCTATCCCAACAAGAGGGATGGCGACGTCACGGACAGCACCATCGGGAACAACGCGGCCGATCTCAAGGGACTTATCGAGAAGCTCGGGGTCGGCCCGGTGGACCTCGTCGGCCATTCCTACGGAGGCTTCATCGCGGCATACCTTGCGGCGGACCACCAGGACCTGGTCCGCTCTCTGGTCCTGGTCGAACCGGCGATCTCCACCCTGCTCGTCGAGGACGAAAGCAGCCAGGGCCAGCTTTTCTCGCTTCTACTGCGCAGCCCCTCGGTGGCGCTCTCAGCGAGGAGGTTCCAGAGCAAGTCTCTCCATCCTTCCCTCCGGGCCCTCGACGCAGGACAGATTGAGAATGCGGTCGAACTGAACGTAGACGGAGTCCAGGATCGACCCGGAGCGTTCGCTGCGATGCCCGAAGCGCAGAAGCGGATGATGATCGACAACGCCCGGACCATAGCCGAGCTCAGGACGAGGTTCCCTCCGTTCAGGGCGCAGATCGGCAAGATCGCCTGCAAGACGCTCGTCATCAACGGCGAGGAGAGCGCCCTCTGGCTCCGCCGCATCGGCCAGCTGACCGCGTCCTCGATACCGCACGCACAGGGTGCAAAGATATCCCGATCCCGTCACTTCCCGCACATCGAGAACGCGCCCGAGTTCAACGAACGGGTCCTGAGTTTCCTCTCCGCCGGCGTGTGAGCGGCATCTGATCGGAGGACGTGCGCACCCGCCTACGTACCCTGGGTCCCGTGGATTCAAATAAGGGCGCTTCTGAAACTCGCCCATCCAAGGGTTCGAGTGTTTTGGTGTGACATCTGAACGCATCCCCGGCGCCGACGGAACGAGGAGACGGATAGAGATCAGCGAGAGCGTCCCCGCTCCGGCGCTGAAGGGGCTGGCCAAGTTCATCGAGACGTACTACCTCACGCCGAACCTTCACTATTTCCGCCCTCCCTCCTATCAGCGGGCCGAGTCCAAGGAGGGGGACAGGTTCGAGTTCTCCTGGAACCTCGACCTGACGAAGGTCAAGGAGCCTGTCATCGCATCCCCCTCGACGATCTCGGTCAGCCTCTCGATGTCGTCCGCTGGCGCGACCGTCGATTTCTCTGGTTATGACCCGATGGCTCCGAGGATCGATCAGATCTGCGCCCACGTCGCGGACGACATCGAGGCAGTGATCGTCGCGTACCTGACCTATACCAAGAGGACCAGCCTTCACTTCGTCTTCTCCCTCGGCAAGGAGGAGAAGATGGAGGCACCCAGCCAGACCAGCACCAGCCTACGTCGGGAGTTCATCAAGAGGGTCTTCGCAGGGAACACGGTCAACCTCTACCTGATGCTCATCGTCGCGAGCTTCGTCTTCATCTTCCTGCTGGGCGACAACGCGCTGATCGCGCTGCTGATCGTCCAGGCGCTCGCCCTCTTCTTCTCAGACCGGCTCGTGATGGGCGCCGGTGCGGTCCGCCCCACGAAGGACCAGCCGGAGGTGACGATCGTCACTGTGCTGTCCACGCCCGAGGCGATCAGGCCGTTGGCGACCCGGGGGAACCAGGTGATGCGCCAGATAAGGGATGAGTTCCGAAAGACCGTCTTTGCAGGGAACGTGGAGGCCCCACAGACGAAGGTCGCGGTCCACGCCATCCTGGTCCAGGCCGGCGTGAACTGCAGCCTGGATGACATCGAGATCAAGACAAGGAACCCGTACGCACTCGTCCAGGCCGCCGCTGAACGGTTCCATCTGCCGCTGCCGAAGATCACGGTCGTGAACACGCCGGTAGACAACGCTGCAGCCACTGGCATATCTCCGGGGCGGTCCTCGATGACTATAACGGCGGGCGCGCTGGAGGACCTCGACGACGAGGAGCTCGAATCGGTGATCGGCCATGAGCTCGGGCACATCCGGGGGCGGGACCCGGTGATCCTCTTCGCCGTGACAAGCGTGATGTACATAGGAGGTCTGTACCTCTGGCTCCCGGTCCTGCTTGAGCTGGGCCTCTTCTACTTCGTCCTAGCGTTCGGGGTCATCTATCTTGTCGGAAAGTTCCTCGAGACCCGGGCCGACACCGCCTCGGCCGCTGTGCTCGGTAAGCCCAGCGTGCTGGCGTCCGCCCTGACGCACATAGGCTTCCGGCAGCTCTACTATGAGAAGTACTCCCCGCAGGTCAGGTTCGTCGACTGGTTGAGGTTCGACCCCCACCCTCCCATCTACTTCCGGGTCAGGAGGCTCTCCAGGATCGCTGCAAAGGGTGGCGAGATCAAGCACGCCCTCCTGCTCTCCATACGGGACATCATCTCGGGGTTCTTCGGAGCGCTGCTGGGTCAGGGCTGAGCGCAGGGGGGGTCCGACACGCCTTCCAGACCATCGAGGAAGGCGGCCCACTGGACAGCCGAGCTTCTCGCCCTCCGAAGCCACCTTCCCGGGGCAGGGTGTACTACCTTTATCTAAGCGGTAGTTCGCGAGCTCCTGGTTTTCAGGATATGTCAGAAGTCCCCGGCACTTTGTTCTTCACCGACCTGGTTGACGCCGTAAGGTACTCCCAGGCCTGGGTGCAGTCCCTCGAAGAACAGAAGGCCCTTGCGGAGAAGGCCGATAAGCAGCTCGGTAAGCTCGGAGAGCTGTCCGACAGGATCTCCGCGGCGTTCGAGGGCCTGGAACTGGACAGGGAGTACCTAGAGAGCCTCTCGAAGGTCATCAATGAATTCGCGGCCACGGCGATCCAGCAGAAGCGAGAGAAGCTCAGCGCCAAGCTGAAGGCAGAGGTCGAGGACTCGGCTGCAGCGTCCGAGGCAGAGAGGCTGAAGGCGATCAGGGGCCTGGAGTCCTATCTTGCCGCGACCCCCCTCCCGGTCCTCGACGAACAGGTCGTCCTGGAGCTCTCCGAGAGCTCCTACTCGGCGATCGCCGAGTACAAGTGCGAGGGCAAGATAGAGTACGAGTTCCTGCTGAACACTGCGAACTCTGCCCTATTCCGAAGCCCGTTCACCCTATCGGCGACTCACAGGGGGATCAAGCTCCCCGTCAGGCTGGGCAAGACCTGGCTCCGGAAAGAGGCGGTCCCCGACTTCGAGAAGCTCGACGAGTACACACTCTCGACGGCGCGAGCCTCCCAGAACCATCTCGTCTCGACGTTCGTCAACCATGAGACCAGCGCCAGCGTGAGCATAGTGTTCTCAAGGTCCGGAAGCGACTCGTTCGTGACGGCCGAGTACCTTGACGGCAAGGGCAAGGTCGACGTGACGGGGGAGCCTGCGCTCAGCAAGCACCTGGACCTCGTCTCGGTAAAGAGCGCCATGGCTCAGCTCCTGGACGCGATCTCAGATCTGAAGAAGGAGAAGCTCAAGCTCAACAAGCTGGAGGCAGATGGCAAGGACATCATGGGCACGCTGGACTGCTTCTGGTTCATGCAGAGGGTCACGGATGTGATGGTTCAATCCGCCGGGGCGATGGACGAGGTCCGCAAGCTCGACCCCAAGATGGTCGAGGAGAGGCTGAAGCTCCTGGGTCCGAACGGCAATGTGATCATGGACAAGCTCGGGATCTCGACGCGGACCCCCGAGCAGAGACGAGAGACCCCCTAGCTCCGTTCCGCTATCTCGCTATCTGCGCGACTGGCTCAGGACCCTCGCATCGACATACGCGTTGGCCAGAAGGACAAGCGGGGCAACTAGGAGCAGATACACGAGCAGTCCCTGGGCAGCCGCAGCGGAGATCGGCAACAGCGAGAGGAACGTCCCGCCGGTGTGCACAACGTAGGGGGATATGCCGAGGAGGGAGAGGCACGCCAGACTGAAGAAGGAGAGGAATATCTGCGTCCCCAGCCGCCCGAGCTCCAGTATGTCGAAGACCAGATAGGCGAACAGGATGGCCAGAGTCCCGAAGACAACCACGGAAGAGCTGAGCAGGTAGACCGCTCCCCCGGCGATGAAACAGCTGGCACCCACGAATATGGGAAGAGCGTCCACCCTCGAGATCGGTATCCCGCGGGCGCTCCTCAACCATACGGAGGAGAGCACGATGATCCCGAGGCCGATCAGGACCATGAAGTCTGTTATGTCGACGAGGAAGTTCTCGTTTCCCACCGCGAGCAGGAATATGGAGACCAGTGTGAAGAGCCAGGAGAGGCGCGCGATGGACTGGGGCATGTACCCGTCGTCCCCGAGCGCGGCGAGGTGACGGGTCGCCGCGAGGAACGCAGGCACGAAGGTGGTCACGCTCGCTATGAGAAATGCTATCCCGATGAGCAGCTCCTGCCCCGGACCGAGGAACGTGCTGGCAAGGTAGAGGGCCGGTATCTGGGCCTGGAGCACGGCCGTCGGGTCGGGATGGGCTGCATAGACCGCAAGGCCGTAGAATATGTTTATCGCCGCCGTTATGATGACGGTCATTATCATTGCCAGCCCCAGGTATCTCGCCTTGTCCATCGTGTAGCCCTTCTTGATCCACGAGATGATCGTGATGCGCGTAGCCGGGACCGCGTCCTGCTCCAGAGACTGGATCTCCTGAAAACCAAAGAAGAGAAGGTAGAGGTATCCTGTGTTGATCGCCAGGGCGACGACCCAGTTCCCTCCTGCAGTAAACTTCAGTATCCCGGAAAAGTTCCAGGATCCCACCGAACCCAGAAGCGCGCTGTGATAGACGAGGATCGCGACGAGGATCCCAGTCAGAAATATCTGCAGCACGCCCGTGGTGCGAAGGAGCCTCTGCTCGTACAGTGAGTCCAGCACGGTCCAGGCGATGAGCCCGATCGCGATGCCGTAGACGACCAGGGTGGCCAGAAACCCGCCTATCCCGATCCCGCTCAGGATCTTGGGGAAATAGTCATAGTCGAAGATCAGGAACACTATCTTCGAGTAGGCAGCGAGCGTGGTGTTCGCCACCCACATCGACATCCTCGCGATGAAGTACCTCGCGCTCCTCACCCCGACTGCGACCCTCGTGAACGAGGGACCGCCCACGGCCTCCAGGCCTTTCTGCCTCATGTCGGTGTACATGTCCGCGTATACCTTGGCCATCAGCACCGAGAGCACCGCCGCAAGGATCAGCGAACCGACAGAGACGAACTCGTACTGTATTATGTTCTGAGGGATCAGGATGAAGAGCGGCGACCCGAGCGTGGCACCAATCCCGATGGCCAGCATCGTCCCAAGCCCGTAGATGGGTCTCGGGCGCTGGACTCTTCGAGGCCTTGCGAACCTCGTCCTCAGCGACTGCGGCAGTGACGCGATCAGAGATACCCCAGTCAGCGCGAGGCTCAGCGCAGCCACGGCGACTATCACGTCCCCGAGGGAGAAGCTGCTCTGCTGTGATAGGAAGCTCAGCTCGTCGTATAGGTAGCCCGTGGCGAAGGCTGTGACCACGATTCCTATGACGAGCGCCGCGAGCTTCACGACCAGCGCGCCGAGTTGCCTGCTCGGGAGGGCCACTATCGTACACTCGTCTCAAGGATCATGGCAGACTCTCTGATGCTCTGCGACGCCTGTCTCAGCGTGTAGAAGGCGCACAGCATGAGAACCGACGCGAGGACGAAATCCAGAACCGGGGCGACGACAAAGAGAGGGCTGGAGGCGAGGGCAGGCACTATGATCCGGGAGAAGTAGTCGAGAAACTGCTGGGGCATGACCAACCCTACGAGCGCGGGGATGAACACAGCGATCCCAAGGACCGTCAGAAAAGAGGCCAGGATGATCTCTCCCACGGATATCAGGAGGGCCCCCAGACCGCCCGGACGCCGCCGCGCCTGTAGCAGACGGGCGAACCTCAGCATCTCCGAATCGCCTGACTCGGTGAACGTCTTGTCCAGTATGGCCTGGAGCGCGAGGTCCGACTCGTAGAGGAGCGTAAGCGCCTTCACGTCCAGCTTCAGCTTGGAGGCGAGCTCTCCACCCTGGTTCTCATCCACGCTCATTCCAATCTTCCGGAGGCCGGTGGCGGGTTTGGTATTTTTCGGTTCCGGCTGGAAGTTCCACCCGCCGGGTGATTAACGCTTAAATACTACGTCCTGAGCATGAATTATTACTGCAAGTCGCAGTCTTGTTGATTCAGGACGATTACGCTCTGATTCTCTGACGTCGATTTTGCCGTGGAAAACAAAAGAAAATGAACAGTTTCGAAGAAATGGAATTACACCCTCAGTTACTGAAGGGCGTAAGATCGCTTGGATTCCAGAAGCCATTCCCGATCCAGGAACTCGCCATAGGCCCCCTTTTATCAGGCCGTAGCGTGATAGGACAGGCAAAGACAGGAAGCGGAAAGACGGCGGCGTTCGGGCTACCGCTCCTACAGAAGATAAACGCCGACCAGTGGGACGTGCAGGCGCTCGTGCTGGCCCCGACTAGGGAGCTGGCCGTGCAGATCACAGCCGAGCTGAAGAAGCTGGCAACCTACACCAGGATCAAGCTCCTGACAATCTACGGGGGTCAGTCCATAAACGTCCAGTTTGAGGCCCTCGATCACGGGGTGCACGTCGTCGTGGGCACTCCAGGCCGTATAATGGACCACATCAAGCGGGGAAGCCTGGATCTCAGCAGGGTCAAGTACGTGATACTCGATGAGGCAGACACGATGCTCGACATGGGTTTCATAGAGGACATCGAGTTCATACTCGACTCGGTCCCCGAGCCCAGGCAGATGGGCCTCTTCTCGGCGACGATGCCGAGGAGG
>JAPCJS010000052.1 GCA_027886825.1 Nitrososphaerota archaeon | reverse complement strand
GGCTCTATCACGACGGCGCTCTCGCCCTCCTTCACGGTCGTAGCGAGGGCCATGTAGACCCCGAACCTTCCGCCTGGATTGACCATCAGCTCGCTCTCTTTGGCCGTGTAGTGGTGCTTCCTCTCGAGGTACGCCCTCACGGCGGAGATGATCTCGGGTATCCCGCGCGTCCCAGTATAATGGGTCTTGAAGCCGTACAGGGCCTCGGAGGTGGCGTCCAGGACCGCCTTCGGGGGGCGGAAGTTGGGTTCGCCGACGTCCAGCCTGAGCAGCTCTCTTCCCGAGGCCTCGATCTGGAGGGCCTTTGCGAAGATCATCATCGGCGTCACGAGGGACTGCTTCCCCTGGATCCCCTGAACGCGCTTGGACTCGATCATCAGGCCGTTGAGTATCTTCAGACCGACCTGCCTGTCCAGACCCCTAGCATCGCACTCCCTGATGACCTCCGTCACGAGCGAGTCCTCCACCACGGCATCCTCCACCGGGAGGGACTCCCTGACCTTGATCTCACCGATCTTCTTTGAGAGTTCGTTCCGCGAAGCGACCAGGTCGATTATCTCGATGGTGGTCGCGGCAACCCTCCGCCTCAGCTCTCGGAGCTCTTCTGTGCTCATCTCTCTCACTCCACCGACTTGAGGACGGGGGCAATAAAGCCGGCACGTATGGCGTGGTCGGCCAGAACGAGCGCCGTCACGCTCTCCACGACCGGCACGGCCCTCGCCACAACGGTCGGGTCGTGCCTCCCGGGGACGACTAGGTCGACCTCCTGCTCCTTCTCCGTGTCGATCGTCCTCTGCTTGGCGGCGATCGAGGCGGCTGGTTTGAAGGCCACGCTGTACACGATGGGCATCCCGTTCGAGATCCCCCCGAGTATCCCGCCCGCGTTGTTGCTGGCCGAGGTCATCTTTCCCTCGCTCATCTGGTAGAGGTCGTTGTTCTGGCTCCCCGTCATCCTGGTCGAGGCGAAGCCGGCCCCGAACTCCACCCCCTTCACGGCCGGGATAGAGAGCGCGATCTTGGCAAGATCGGAGTCCAGCGAATCAAAGACGGGTTCGCCCAGGCCCGTCGGGACGTTCAGCGCGACGCACTCGACGATCCCGCCGAGGCTGTCTCCCTTTCCCCTCATCTCGATAACCTTCCTCCTCATCTCCTCCGCGAGCACCGGGTCGGGGCACCTGACGTCGTTGGCGTACCTGTTCTTCCTCGCGTCATCGAGGGTGAAGTTCTCGGCCCTCATCCCCCCGAGCTCCCGCGTGTAGGCGATTATCTCGACCCCCAGCGTCTCCTTCAGGAGCTTCTTGGCTATCGCTCCTCCCATCACGAAGGTCGCCGTGATCCTGCCGGAGAACCTTCCTCCCCCGCGGTAGTCGTTGAACCCCCCGTACTTCGCTTTGGCCGTCGCGTCGGCGTGCCCTGGCCTCGGGGTGTTGACTATGGCTTCATAGGCGCGGGAGTCCTGGTCCTGGTTGCGTATGATCGCCATGATCGGGGCGCCCGTGCTGTACCCCCTGAACGTCCCGCTCATTATCTCCACGACGTCGCCCTCCTTCCTCTGGGTCGTGACGATGGACTGCCCGGGTCTCCTGAGGTCCAGGTCCCTCTGGATGTCCTCCTCCGCGAGCTTCAGACCTGCCGGGCAGCCGTCTATCACGGCACCTATGCACTTGCCGTGGCTCTCGCCGAAGCTTGTGAGGACGAACCTCTCCCCGATGATGTTCCCTGTCATGCGCTCCTCACCGTCGCCCCGAGCCCCTTGATATCCTCTAGAAAGTCCGGATAGGAGACGTCGAGGCTCTCGATCCCGACGACCGGAGTGCCTCCCGGGATGAGCATCGAGGCCAGTGAGAACGCCATGAACATCCTGTGGTCGTCGTGGGCGTCGAGCGGCGCGGGGGCCAGCCGGACGACGGGGTGTATCTTCATCCCGTCGGGCCTCTCCTCTATCTTCGCTCCCAGCTTCGAGAGCTCCTTGGCGAGGATCGCGATCCTGTCCGTCTCCTTGAACCGTGCGTGGGCCGTGCCGACCACCTCCACCGTAGAGTCAGACTTCAGCGCCAGGGCGGCCACCACAGGAAGGAGGTCGGGAGTGTCGCCCAGGTCGAAGGTCCCCCCCGAGAGCCTCCTGCCGTCCGACTCGATCGTAATGCTGGAAGCCCCCTTCTGCACTTTGACCCCCATCCCTTCGACGATCTTCACGATCGCGGAGTCCCCCTGAGGCAGGTCCGGATTCAGGTCCGTCAGTTGGACCCTCCCTCCCGCAATGCTCACCGCGGCGATTATGAACGACGCCGAGCTAAAGTCGGCGGGTACGGTAAAGCTGCCAGGCCTGTATCTCTGACCCGACCCGATCGTGAACCGGGTGTAGCCCTCCCGTCCGATCTGCACCCCGAAGATCTCGGCGAGCCTGAGTGTGGCCTCGATGTAGGGTCTCGAGACGGCATCGGCCACCCTGACGACGGCGTCGCGGCCGGCCATCGGGGTCGAGATCAGGAGCGAGGAGACGAACTGCGACGAGACGTCGCCTCTGATAGTCGCCTCTCCCCCGGCGATCCCACCCGCCGAGACGATTATCGGTGCGCAGCCGTTCCCTCGGGACGACCTGGCCTGTACGCCGAGCTCGGCCAGGGTGTCGAGGAGGGGCTGCATCGGCCTCCTCCTGATGCTCACGTCCCCGGTGAGGACCACGAGTCCCCTGGGGGCGAGCGCGAACGCGGACGTCATGAACCTCAGGGTCGTGCCGGAGTTCTCCACGTTCACTACGTCCTCGGGGATCCGGGGCATGGTGCCGCGGATCTTCAGAGTCGTCCCGTCCTGGTCGATCGTGGCGCCCATCGCCCTGCAGGCGGCCACCGTCGCCTTCGTGTCCCTGGAGAGTAGCGCGTTCGAGATCGTCGACTCGCCTTCAGCGAGGCCCGCCATGAGCACCGCCCTGTGCGTGTAGCTCTTGCTGGGCGGGACCCTCACCGAACCCTCAAAGGGGCGCTCGGCGGTCACTGTCGTGCTAATCAAGAGACTGGATTCTCCCGTGTTCGTTGTTTGTCTCGGTCTCGATGACCCTGCTCCCGTCGGAGCTCCAGGCCGTGATGAGGCTCTTGATCTCCTCGTCCATCATCTTCGGCTCGAAGACCGCGGCCGTGGCGGGACCTGTCCCGGAGAGCGAGGCGCCAAGAGCGTCGTGCTCGACCGCCAGCAGCGCCGCGGTCGGGTCGTAGCCCAGGATGGCGGAGTAGACCGTCCCGTTCAGGGTCATGGCCCGCCAGTAGTCTCCATCCATGCACATCTTGAAGAGGACGTCGGCCACCTTGCCGAACTTGCGCATGTGGACGAGCTCGACGGTATTCCTCTTGCTGCTCGTCGCCCTGGGGATCCTGATCAGGACCTTCAGGGTCTTGTCGAAGAGTTTCGACCTTACGATCTTCCGCCCGAGGTTGTCGGCGATGTTTATCCCCCCAAGCAGACAGGATGCGGCATCGTCCATCGCCCCCGTCACGCTAGTACCGCTGGCGAGCGAGGCCTCGATGCTGCACGTCATTATCTTCTGCGGGTCGAACGCCTTCTGTCCCAGGGCCGCAAAGACCGCTAGCGCGATAGCCGAGGACGACGAGGAGGACGTCTTCAGCCCGACAGAGGATGGGATCTCCGTGGTCGTGCGGATCGTACCACTGTACTCGCTCGGCTCCTTCCCGGCCGTCTTCAGCGCCAGCCTGACGGTCTCCAAGGCGAGCCTGGACTGGATTTCCTTCTCGTTGATGAAGACCCTCCACTCTCCCGGAGCCTTCTCCAGCTCAGCTGTCGATTCCGTCCCCAGCTTGACGCTCGCCGTGACGCCCTTACCGCCTGCGATCCCGTTCAGGATGCTCACTGCCCCGAAGGTGGTGCCCTTGCCCTTCAACTTCCCGCCTCCAGGGCTCCGAGCAGGGCCTGCCTCATCACCTGGGCAGGGGCCTTCTTGCCCGTCCAGATCTCGAACGCGCCTGTACCCTGGTTTAGCAGCATCTCGTAACCATGAATCACTCTGCAGCCCCTCGCTTCCGCTGTCTTTAGGAGTTCGGTTTTCATCGGTCGATATACCGCGTCGAAGACTATCTGCTCCCCGTAGATAACCCGCTTGACCGCCTCGGGCAGGGGCATGCCCGCTCCCCCTAGGGGGGTCGCGTTGAAGACGAGCCCCGCGTCTGACCCTAGGAGCCGGTCGATCCCGATCACCTCGAACCTGATGGCGGGGAAGATCCGGGCCATCTCGTCGGCGAAACTGTGCCCCTTCTTCGGGTCGCGCGTCGTCACCGTGATCTCCCTGCAGCCCATCTGGCTCATGGCCTCGCAGAATGCCCGTGCCGCGCCTCCGGCTCCGATCAGGAGCGCGCGCTCCAGCCTAGCCGCCCCGACGCGCTCTCCCAGAGGTGCGGTGATGCCCTGCACGTCCGTGTTGTACCCGTGCCATATCCCTCCCGAGTTCTTCACGACGTTGACCGCTGAGATCCTCGCCGAGACTTCGTCGAGGCTGTCCAGGAGCGCGAGGACATCCGATTTGTACGGGATGGTCAGGTTCATGCCCGCCGTTCCCGGACGGAGCTCCAGGAACCTGTCTCGGAACTCTCCCCTCGGGACACTGAGGGCCCGATATCGCGCGTCCACCCCCGTGCTCTCGAATGCCGCTGTCATCATCGCAGGGGAGAGCGAGGCGCCGACGTTCTCGCCCAGCAGGTAGTAGTCGTCTACCAAGCGACCCTCTCCGCCAGCCTCTTCAGCGCGACCACGACCTGCACGGGGAGCTGTCCGGGCGCGACGGGCTCGTTCGGGAGGGAGGCGTAGACCACGGGGCTCCCGAACTGCAGGCTCGCAACGCGCGAGGCGACCCCGTTGGCGCCCATGCAGAACGCTATCAGGTTCCTGGGGTCACTCCTGTACAGCTCGAGGACGGAGATGACGTCATCCGGGGCTTTCGCCGTTGTCACTATCTTGACCGTCTCTCCGAACTTGCGCGCCCGCTTCCGGAAGGCCTTCAGGCTGGAGAGCGCGGGGGTCCCCGAGAAGTCGTGCCAGGAGATGATCTTCCTCGTCCCCCCTGGGAGCCCCCGCGACCATCGTGGGTTCTCGGCGACCGTCGCGAGCTCGATGTCAAGAAAGCGGGGGCGGAGGTCTGCAAGGTCCGCTATCAGCGCGAGCCTCTCCCGATCTCCCCCGGTGAAGCCGCCCCCCTCGTCGCTCCGCCTTACGGTCAGCACGGACCTTCGCGCTAGTCTGCCGAGGGCACGGGCCAACCTCGGCATGTCGATCTCTGCCAGGAGGTCGATCCTGAACTCGACGAGGTCGGTCCCGAGCGAGAACGCTCTCGCTGCCTTTGCAGTCAGCTCTTCGAGGGTCTTCGCCGCGACCGTCGTGCAGACCGCTCCCAGCGGGGCCATCCGGCCCCTTGCGGGCACCGCCTCACCTCTCAAGGATGAACTCGTCGACCTCGCCGCCGAAGTGTCTGGCTCTGCTCTTGCTCGTATGAACCAGGACCTCTTCTCCCTCCTTCAGCTCGGTGACGGAGACCGGGGCGCCGTCAGGACGCATGAGCCTGATTGTCTCCGCCTTTTGGAGCATCACGGTCCCGCTCTCTCCGCCGACGACAGCCTCTATCATTATGAGAGGCCTCCTCTCTATCTTCACCCTCCCGACCACGACCTGCCTGGAGTCACCATCGTTCCTCACGGTCCTCACCCTGTCGGACGCCTTCAGCTCTGAGAGGTACCTGGTCTTGCCGTCCTCGCCGAGGACGTAGCTGTGGATCGCTCCGGCGTTCACCCTGAACTCCCTCGTCGGTATGTACTCCGAGGGGATCGTCTCGCTGTGCACGAGGAAGAAGAAGTTGGCCCTGCTCCCGATGAGCAGGCCCTCGCCCACCTCGAGCTGCGACGCCGTGTCGATGCAGACGCGCTCGCCGTTCCCGACGTCGACCAGCCTGGTCACCTTCGCGCTCATGATCTCCAGGTGCCTGGCCCCGCCCAGCGTGGGTATGACCTCCCTCGCGACGGCGAGCGAGGCGGCCGGTATGACCATCCCGTCTACGCCCTTCTCAAGTATCGAGAACGCGAGCTGCATCTCGCTCTTCTCCCTCATGTAGGCGTAGATTCGCTTCCCGTTCCTCCGGAAGTCCGCGATGAGATTCTCAAGGGGGATGATCATCCAGTCCTGGCACTCGACCACCACGAAATCGTGTCCCTGGGTGGACGCCTCGAGCGCCTTCTGCATCTCCTTCGCGCCTGTCACGGTGACCCAAGCCGCGGTCCGCTCCCCGCCACGCCCTTCGGTGACCCTGATGGTCGTGAATCCTTCGAGCGTCGCGGTCTTCGGGTACGCCTTCCTGGAGATGACCTTCCTTATCCCGGCCGCGCGCGCTTCCTCGAGAACGCGCTCCAGGTCCACGGCCTCGGTTACGTCTAGGACTATCTCCTTCTCAGGGAGGGGCAGTCTTGAAGACCTCCATGGCTTCCTCGACGCCCGCCTTGTCGATCACGACCCTCTTCAGGGCCCTGACGATGAGCATCGGGTTGCTGTGCTGGAAGACGTTCCTTCCGAAGGTGACACCCATCGCTCCTGCCTTCATGGCGTCCTCTGCCATCCTGAGGAGAGCCTCGTCCGACTCCGCCTTGGCACCTCCTGCGAGGACGACGGGGACGGGGCACTTCCTGACGACCTCCCGGAACGTCTCGGGGCTGCCTGTATACACCGTCTTCACAATGTCGGCCCCCGCCTCGGCCCCGATCCTCGCGACGTGAGCTACCGTCACGGGGTCCGAGGGATCCTTGATGTTCTCGCCGCGCGGGTACATCATGGCGATGAATGGGACCTGATATTCGTCGCACGAGTCCGCGACCATGCCCAGCTGCTGGAGCATCTCGGGTTCCTCCTTGCCGCCGATGTTGATGTGGATCGAGATCGCATCGACGCCCAGCCGCATGCTCTCCTCGACGCTAGCTATCAGGATCTTCCTGTTGGGTGCCATCCCGAGCGTGGTGCTGGCAGAGAGCTGGATGATCATCCCGATTGGCACGGGCTTGCTGAGGGACTTTATGATACCCTTCTGGACGAGAAAGGAGGTGGCCCCGCCTCTGGCGATCTGGTTGATCGTCTCCTCCGTGTCCTCGAGTCCGGAGATCGGCCCGACTGCGAGGGAGTGATCCATGGGGATACAGAGCATCCTGCCGTTCTTCAGGACGCGCGCCAGTCTTACCTGCTTTCCGGTTACCAATCAGATCACCCTATGTATCCTTCCTTCTGCATAAGCTCTGCGGTGAGGATCGCTGTCCCCGCCGCCCCTCTGATCGTGTTGTGAGAGAGCAGCGTGAGCTGGAGCGACCTCTCGTCGATCCCGTTCCTGACCCTCCCCACGACGACGCTCATGCCGGGGACGCTGCCGGACATCCGGTCCAGCCTGGGCTGGGGCCTGTCGTTCTCTCTCCTCACGATGATCGGCCGCTCCGGTGCGGTGGGCAGCCGAAGCTTCTGCGGCAGACCGGAGAACCTCTCGAGGACCCTTGCCACCTGATCCGGCTTGACCGCCTTGGGGAACTCCGCGTAGAGCGTCTCCGTGTGTCCGTCGATGACGGGTACCCTGTTGCAGGAGATCCCGATGGGTAACTCGTGAGGCACGATGGCCCCTCCCTTGACCGCACCGAGGATCTTCTTCGCCTCCTTGGCGACCTTCTCCTCCTCGTTCTTGATGTATGGGATGACGTTCTCTGTGATCGCGAGCGAGGGCACCCCTGGGTAGCCCGCTCCCGAGAGCGCCTGCATCGTCGTCACGATAGCCTTCTCCGCCGCGAAGTTATCCAAGAGTGGTGTCATCACTATCGCCAGCCCGGTCACGGTGCAGTTGGGTGTCGTGGCGATGGCTCCCTTCCAGCCCCTCGCCTTCTTCTGTGCCTCGAGCAGCTCCAGGTGCCCCGGGTTGATCTCTGGAATCATGAGAGGCACGTCGGGGTCCATCCTGTGCGAGCTCGCCTCGCTCACCAGTGTGAAGCCGGCCTTGGCGAAGTCCTGCTCGATCTCACTGGCGACCTCGGAGGGCAGCGCAGAGAAGACAACATCGCACCCCTCGGCCGACTCGGGCCGCGCGGTGCGCACCTGCGCCTCGGCGAAGCGCTCCGGGATTGCGTCTGGGAAGAGCCAGTGGACCGCCTGGCCGTACTTCTTCCCGGCCGACTCTCCGCCCATCAGGACCTCCAGCGTGATGAACGGGTGCCTGTCCAGCATGTTGATGTATCTCTGCCCAACCGCGCCGGTCGCGCCCAGGAGGGCCGCTCTGATCTTCTTCATGATTTGTTCACCATCATGGCCTCGCGTATCAGCTCGAGGGCCTTCTCCGCCTGGTCGGACGAGACGAAGACCCGGATCGAGGAGCGGATCGTGACGATCCCGTAGAGGTTGATGTTGGAGCGCGCGAGTGGCTGGGTTATCCTCTGCACGACCCCCGTCTCCGTCTCCAGTGAGGTCCCCTTCACCGTTATCATCGAGAGGCCGTCAAACGACGAGACGGCCTTGCCGATGTTCTCGCTGACGAGCACGTGGTGGACCTCGTCCAACACGTTCTTCCCGCCGGCCACGTAGAATATCGCCGAGGTCGTCTCGAGGGAGAGTGCAAGGAGAGACCCGCCGTCGTCCCTGACCGCGCGGGTCAGCTGAGAGACGGACTCCAGCTTCTTCGCGTCGAGACCCACGATCGTGATCATCGACACACCCTGCGGGAAGACCTCGAGGCTGATGGCCGCGAGGTCGCCCTTTATCACCGTGCCCGCGTTGAGCTTCTCCAGGCTCGTCACCCTGATCCTCAGACCGTTGGTCTGGTAGCGCAGCGCCTTCAGGTGCAGGAACTTGGCGCCCCCTGCGGCGAGCATCTCTGCCTCCTCCCCGTTGAGCGTCTCTATGAACTGCGGGTTCCGCACCTTGTCCGGGTCGCTCGAGTAGACCCCCTCGACGTCCTTGATCAGGACGACCTCCTTCGCGTCGAGACAGTTCCCGAGGATGACCGCGGTCGTGTCCGACCCGCCCCTCCCCAGGGTGGTAGTCTTGCCGTCCACCGTCTTCCCGAGGAACCCGCAGACCACGGGCACTTTCCCCTCGCGCAGGAGCGGCATCATCGCCTCCTGTGCCTTCAACCTGCTAAGCTCCATTATGGGGTTGGCGTCGAGGTGCCTCGCGTCGGTGACGACCGGCCAGTATGGACTCTCGGGGTCGACGACCACGGACCTTATCCCATGACCTGCGAGCGCACCTGCCATCAGGCGGGCGCTCGTCTTCTCTCCCGAGGAGAGCAGCTCGTCCATCCGCGAGGCCTCCATCCCGGGGTCGACCTTCTTGGAGAGGGCTATGAGCTGGTCCGTGACGCCCTTCATCGCAGAGACGACAACGACCACTCCGAGACCCTTCTCGGTCGTGTCGCGTACGAGCTGTGCCGCCTGCTCTATCGACCGTTCGTCTTCCAGGACCGAGCCTCCGAACTTTACGACGATGATTTCCTTGTTGTCCGTACTTGTCATTGAGTATGAACCTCCAATGTCCAGTGGGAGCTGGAGCTGAATCTAGAAGCTAAAGCCGAAAAGAGAACGACGATAAACTGAACCGCCTCTGTTTTGCTCCTTCAACGCTCTCTGGCCCCGCGGGATGGGTCACGTTATTTATGCCTTGTGTCAGCCACCGGCCACGGCCTCGAACGGCTGAAAAGCGCGCCGTTCAGTAGTAGTAGGTCGCGGTCAGGGTGGCGTTCTGGGAGAGCCCCGACGAGTTGGCCAGGTAGACAGATATGGTGCCCGGGGTCACAGGAAAGACGAGCGAGTCCGGGACCGACATGAAAGAGTGCGGTCCGACGAGCTCGGACGAGTACTGGCCCGAGCTCACGGAGGCGCCGAAAAAGAAGATCAGGACGCCGACCTGCACGCTGCTGATATCGCTGATCGCAGAGATGCTCACGGTGACATATCCGGAGAAGTTGGCGACGAACGAGACTGCGACCTGGCTGCTGACGGGCTGCACTCCGACGGTCTGCGGGCTGAGCAGAGTCGCGGTCTCAACGAGGGACGTGATCGAGACCAGGGCGGCTAGCTGCGACTGGAGCGTCGAGACCAGGCTCTCCAGTCCAGAGATCTGGGTGTCCAGTGCCGCGGCCTCTCCCTGGAGCTTGGTGACGTTTCCCTCGAGCGAGGCAACCTGGGCCTGCATCCGACCCGCGTCACCGCGGAGTGAGGCTATCGTCGTGTTCGCCTGCGAGTAAGCCGAGCTGATGGCAGAGATCTTCGAACGGTCCGCCGTGATGTTCCCTTTCAGGAGCGCGACCCTGGCCTGGTCCCGGCTGAGAGCCTTTCCAGTCGCCGTGATGTTTGCCTCGAGCGCGGCCAGCGTCTTCTGCTCACCCTGGAGTGCCAGCGACTGGCTCTGGATCGTGGAGCCCTGTCCTTGCAGCGACCCGGACTGCTGCAGTATGGTGGAGGATTCCGAATCTATCTCCTGGTGGTCGTCCAGGTAGATCAACGCGACCACGCCTCCCATCGCGAGTACGGCCAGAAGCAGCGCCGCTGTCACCCTCCTGAGGGGTTCCATTGGGCATTTTTTTCTCCGTCCTGGGCATATAAGCCTGACAGGACCTGCCTGATCCGGCCGCTAGAATATCTTCCAGCTCTCGGCCGTCGAGCTGGCAAGGAAGCCTTCGTCGAGGTCTACACCGATACCCGGGCCTGCGTTCGGTCTCATCCTTCCATCCTTCATCACGAACGGGTTCTTCACGATGTCCCTGGCGAAGTACTTGTCGTTTGGAGATGTATCTCCCGGATAGTCCACGAGCTTCAGCGACGCGAAGGAGACGTTGAAGGACCGTCCGATCCCGGTCTCGAGCATCCCACCCACCCAGACGTGGCCGCCGTGCTTCCTCGCCAGCTTCGCCACCTTCAGGGAGTTCGTGAACCCGCCAAGCCTCCCCGGCTTGATGTTGATGACCTTGCAGGCGCCTATCTCAATCGCATGTCTCGCCTTCTCCACCGAAGAGATTGACTCGTCGAGACAGATGGGGGTCGAGAGTTCCTTAGCGAGCCTCGCGTGGTCGAGGAGGTCGTCGTGCTCCAGCGGCTGCTCGAGGTAGACGAGTCCGAACCTGTCGATCCTCTTCAGAGCAGGCAGGTCCTTCAGGGTGTAGCAGGAGTTTGCATCAGCGCTGAGCGGTATGTCTGGAAACGAGTCTCTGACGGACCTGACTATCTCATACTCCTTCCCCCTGTCTATCTTGACCTTGACGCGCTTGTACCCGCGCTCGACCGCCTGCGCGACGCGCTCGAGCGTGACCTCGGGCTTGTCGATCCCGAGCGATATCCCCACGTCAGCGTATCCCTTTGACGGGCCCAGGGCCCGGACCAACGGGCGACCGGCGAGCTTGGAGTGGTAGTCCCAGAGCAGCATCTCCACCGCGGCCTTTGCCATGTTGTGGCCTCTGATGTGCTCGGTCTGCATAACGAAATCTTCGGGGGTGGGTTTCTTCTTCAGCACGCTCGCGAGGTGGTCCCTCATCACGTGGAGGGATGTCTGGTTGTCCTCGTAGCTGTAGAAAGGACCCTCGCTCGTGACGCACTCCCCGAAAGCGCGGATGCCCTCCGACTTGAACTCGAGGATGAGCGCCTGCCTCTCGGCCTCGGTGCCGAAGCTCGTCGTGAAGGGTGCCAGGAAGGGCAGCTTGACGAGGCTGATCTTGAAGCTCAACGAATAGCGCTCCCAACCTCCCGTTGTTCTTTTAACCTTTGGTCAAGCTCAACACAATTGGGCCGAGGGGGCCAGCGACGAGGACCGGGCCGATCAAGGGACCCGCCTGAGCGTGGCGCTCGGTCCTCCCATCCTAGGCGCCAAGGCCAACCTTTCGCTGATAGTGATGAGCGAGGCGAAGTATCGTGCCCTCCTCGAAGGGTCGACCTGCCAGCTGTACTCCGACGGGCATCTCGGCTCCCATCACCTCCACGGGCGACGTAACGGCAGGAAAGCCCACGACGTTGAATGGCAGCGTAAGCTTCGTGAGGGCGGAGTAGATGTCGATATGACCTCCCCGTATGGTAAAGTCCTCCTCGCCGATCATGGGTGCGGATATCTGGGTGGTCGGGGTTGCCAGCACGTCAACATCCCTCAGTGCATCAGCGAAGTTCTTTCTCATCGCCGGTCTGGAGTTCTGCGCCTCGATGTACTGTACCGCCGAGAACGCCATCCCTCTCTCGATCATCTTCCTCAGATCTTCTCCATATCTGGACGGGGTCGCTGCAAACCACTTTTGATGGAAGGCGGCCGCTTCACCCAGCCTGATTGGCGCCCAGATCTCCCTGACCTTCTCGATGCCCTTCACCTCCATCTCCACGACAGAGACGCCCATCTCGCGCAGCCTCCCCAAGAATCGGTCGAACGCGTCTTCCACATCGGCAGATAACGCCTCGAGGAAGTATCCCCGGGGGACGCCGACCCTGATATCTGAGGGGAGCCTCTCGAGCTCTTCAGTGTACCGCGGGACCGAAACGTCGAGCGTGGTCTGGTCGCCTTGTTCGTGCCCTGCGATGGCCTCTAGCACAGCCGCCGCGTCCCAGCTACCTCTCGAGAGGATACCGACGTGATCCAAGGACCCGCTGAGGGGGACCACACCTCCCCTGCTGATCCTACCGTAGGTCGGTTTCAAACCTGTGACACCGCACAGGGCTGCCGGGGTCCTGACCGACCCGCTCGTGTCCGTGCCCAGGGAGGCGACGGCCATGTCTGCCGCGACCGCGGCGGCAGAACCACCGCTCGACCCACCTGCTATGCGACCGGCATCGTGAGGGTTCTTGACAGTTCCGAAGTACGGATTGGCGCTCGTCACCCCTGAGGCGAACTCGTGCAGGTTCGCAGTCCCAAGGATTATCCCTCCTGCCTCCTTGATCCTCCTCACCACCGGCGCGTCGAGAGCGGGCACATAGTCCTCGAGGATTCTCGAGCCGGCTGTGCATCGCACTCCCTGGATCGCGATGACGTCCTTTATCGCCATAGGTATTCCGTGCAGCACTCCGAGATAGCGACCCTCCCTGATCAGTCTCTCAGACTTCTCGGCAGCTTCCAGCGACGGTCCACCCAGGACGGTGATGTACGCGTCGATGGCGGGGTTCAACCTCTCTATCCTTTGGAGATACTCCTCGGTCAGAGTTACAGGAGAGACCGCACCGTCCCTGATCCTGGGTGCCAGTTCCCTTATGGTTTGCAAGAACTACAGACGTCCATGCATATCCGCTATTACGCTTTCTTGCTTCGTCCTGGCCGGATGCCTCGTCTTCGCGATCCGTCGAGTCGAGCTACCTCAAAACTCGGGCCTGGATCCGGAGCTGTTAGCAACGGTGAGATGCGAGCTCGCGGAGTGGCGG
>JAPCJS010000136.1 GCA_027886825.1 Nitrososphaerota archaeon | reverse complement strand
TTCGACCTCGAGGTGGCCGAGAGGATCTTCAGCAAGCTCAAGGGTTTCGGATACGACGGCGTGGAGCTGACTGGGATTCCGGAGAGGATGAAGGAGCTCAGACCCCAGAAGGAGCTGCTCTCGTCCTACCAGCTCGAGCCGGTGCTGATAACCGGGGCGTGGGGCGTCTTCGGCTCGATCGTGAACACTTACCCAAACAAGGACCCGACCAGCTCCGACCCGACCCGCAAGGCGAACTCCGTGGAGTACATCGTGAAGTGCTCGGAGATGGCCGTGGACCTTGGCGCGCCATACGTGTTGGTCGCCCTGGGCTCCCTGGACCGGCCCATGGACACCTCTGAGAAGGGGATACGGAAGGCCAGGAAGAATCTGGTGGAGGTCCTGAAGAAGGCCTCGAAGCTCACGGAGCGTAGCGGCGTCAAGCTCCTCCTGGAGCCCCAGTGCAGGTTCGAGGGCTACTATGGCGTCAACACGACCATGTCGCAGACGCTCAGCATAGCCGAGGAGGTGGATGCGGACAACATCGTGCTGATGATCGACACCTTCCACTCCAACATCGAAGAGGTCTCGATCCCGAAGGCGATGGAGAGGGCTGGGAAGCTGCTCGCCCACGTCCATCTCGCGGACAGCAACAGGCTCGGCCCCGGCTTTGGGAACATAGACTTCAAGCCCATATCACGCAAGCTGCAGGAGCTCGACTACGACGGCTACCTCTGCCTGGAGTGTGTCCCTGCCGGACCGGACCCGGACGGGATGTGCGAGCAGAGCCTCAGGTACCTGAGATCGATGGAGGCCCTCTCCGCTGCGCAGATAAGGCGCGGCTAGAGACGGTGGAGGCAGGATAAGTTTGTCAAGAGCGGTGGTTCTTCGCGGGACGACGGAGGTGAAGGTGGAGGAGGTCCAGAAGGGGACTCCAGGACCCGACGACGTCGTCATCAGGCCCAGGGCGGTGGGCATATGCGGCTCCGACATCGACATGTACAGGGGGGTCTACACGGGCCTCTGGCGGTTGCCCGTGATAATAGGTCACGAGTTCTCGGGCGACGTCGTCGGGCTGGGCTCTAACGTACGCGGCCTTCGGCTCGGGGACAAGGTGACCGCCGAGGAGATCCAGTGGTGCGGCTTCTGCAAACCCTGCAAGGCGGGGTTCCCGAACTACTGCGAGAACATAGGCGAGCTGGGGTTCACCACGCCGGGAGCGCTGGCCGACGAGATAGTCGTCCAGCAGAAGTACGTGCACAAGCTGCCCCCGAACGTCTCGTACGAGGCGGGGTCGGTGATAGAGCCCGCCTCGGTCGCATATACGGGGGTCTTCGTCCAGGGCGGCGGACTGATACCGGGCGATTTTGTCGCCGTCTTCGGTGCGGGACCGATCGGTCTCCTTTCGACGATGCTGGCAAAGGTGGCCGGTGCGGAGGTCTGCGTCTTCGAACCGAACGAGTGGAGGAGGAGGATGGCCAAGGAGATGGGCGCGGACCACGTCCACGATCCGACGGAGGTGGACGCCGTGAAGACGGTGAAGGACCTGACCGATGGGTACGGCGCGAACATGGCCGTGGAGTGCTCGGCGAACGAGAGGGTGGTACCTCTGGTGATCGAGAGCCTCCGCTTCAAGGGGAAGGGCGTGCTCATAGGGATGCTCGAGAAGCCCTCGACGATAAACGGGGTGACCTTCGTGAGGCACGGGATATCGCTTGTCGGAAGCCTCGGCCACTCTGGCCACGACACATTCCCGCACGTGATAAACCTGGTAGCCCGCGGAGTGATCGACCCCTCGAAGATAATCACCCACAGGTTCTCGATATGGGAGCCGGAGAAGGCCTTCGAGTTCGCCGTGCAGCGGGGCAACAGTATGAAGATCACGCTGACCCAGTAGGTTCGTGGGGTCTGTCTCTCTGGCCCGGCTGCTACAGGAACCTGATACCATTTTATAGCTTGCACGCCGCGACGGAGACATGAAGAGCGTAGCCCTCCGCTTTCACGCCAGGAAGGACCTCCGGCTCGACTCTGTAGAGATTCCTGAGCCAGGGCCAGACCAGGTCCTCGTAAGGGTCCACGCTTGTGGCATCTGCACCACAGACCGGGACATATACCTCGAGGGCTCGCTCACGGACCCGCGTTACGTCCCGGTGACAGTAGGCCACGAGTCCTCTCTCGAGGTCCTCGAGGTGGGAAGGGACGTGCCCGGCGACAAGGAGTTCGCACCCATCGCCGAGGGCGACATGGTTACGGCAGAATCGATCGAGGGGTGCAGGAGATGCTTCTTCTGCAACCGCGGGCTCACCCACATCTGCGCCAACGCGAGGTTTCCCGGCGTAACCTCCGACGGCTTCGACTGCACCTATCAGCTGGCGCCCTGGCACATACTTCACAAGTCGCTCCCCGGGCTGAGCGACGAACAGCTCTCGCTCTCGGAGCCCGCCGCAGGCGCGCTCCACGCGGTGAAGAGGGGAGGAGTCAAACTGGGTGACACAGTGGTAATATTCGGCTGCGGTCCGATCGGACTGCTCCAGATGCAGATCTGCCGCGCCGCTGGGGCTGAGACCATCGTCATCGACCCCATAGGGAACAAGCTTCAGATGGCTAAGAGGCTGGGCGCAGACCACGCGCTCAATCCGACCGAGGTGGACGTGGAGCGAGAGGTAAGGGCCCTCACCGAGGGATTAGGAGCGGACGTGGCGCTTGAGGCGGCCGGGCTTCCGAGGACGTATCAGGATGCGATAAGGGTGGTAAGAAAACAGGGGAAGGTGGTGGCGATGGGCCTGGTCACCGTGCCGGCGGTGCCGCTCGACCTCGGCTCGGGGAGGGGCATCACGATCAATGAGGTCAGCGTCGTGGGGACGGTGGGTCACGGCCTCTGGCCCGATGCCTGGGCGGACTTTCGGGTCGTGATGAAACTCATCAAGAGCGGACGGATCGCGACGCTCCCCCTCGTCACCCACCGGTTCCCGTTGTCCGAGTGGAAGAAGGCCTTCGAGCTTCCAGCAGAAGAGAGGATAAAGGTCATCTTCAACCGTTTCGAGTGACTCGTACCCGCCTGGACCGTAGGGAGCTAGCGCAGATACGGGGAGACCATCTCTCTGACCCGATCCAGGGTCTTGTCGTCTGAGGCCCTGGGACGATACTCGAACCCGAAGCCTCGGCCATAGTCGCGGGCGTCCAGCGCCTTGAGTATGTTTCGAAGATCCAGCTCGCCTGTACCAGGTTCGCCCCTGCCGGGTGAGTCGGCAAAGTGGATGTAACCAACGAGGTCCAGGTTTTCTGTCAGGGTATGTATGATATCCCCCTCCGAGCGCTGCATGTGATAGATGTCGTAGAGCATCCTGAGCCTCTTGCTCCCGACCCTCTCTATTATCTCGAAGGTCGACCGAGAGTTGCTCAGGAAGTAGTCGGGGTGATCTATCTCGTTGAGCGCCTCGACGAGAAGCGTGATACCGCTCTTCTCGACGAGGGCGACCGCATCCCCGAAGGCCTCTTCCATGTTCCTCATCTTCTCCTTGTCAGGGATCTTGTTCGGCTTGGCGGGCATTATCGGAGGGTCGGTTCCAGCCAGGGCAGGCTGTATTCCGTCGCTGAAGACTATGAGCTTGTCACACTCGAACCTCTCCGCGACCTCCAGGCTGGCGCGCAGCTCCTTGAGGAAACCAGCCTTCTCTGAGGCCCGGGAGGTGGACGTGTCCCTGTGGCCGCCGAACGCGTTCAGCTTCATGTCGTGCTTCCTCAGCTCGCGCTGCAGTTCGTCCAGGTCCCTGATGCGCCAGTCCCAGATGTCGACGTGGGTGAACCCGTGTTTTGCGACCTTCGCGATCCTGCTCTCCAGCTTCAACTTCGGATACATCATCTCGGGGCAGATTGAGAAGAACACGCCATGGGATGGCGAGCCGGTACTATTAGAATGTGGACGGCCCTTTCTTGAGAATGGTAGAAATATCGGCCCTTCGAGGCGGGCCTCAGTTGGCTAGTCTGAAGATCTCGCCTGGCGCGGGGACCGTGGGAACAAAGGTCAGCGTGAAGGGCGCCGGGTTCGCAAAGGGGGAGAACTACAAGATCAGGTTTGGAGGCACCGGCGTAGGGGGGTTCAGGGCCACGGACCGCGGCACGACTCCACCGGGTCTGAGATTCGTCGTCCCAGACCTCGCCACGAGCGGGGAGAGGGGGGAGCTGGGCACGGAGACTCAGGTCACGGTCTCATCCGCAAGGCGAAGGCTCCACGACGACGCAGTCGCTCCCTTCGAACTGCGGGCCTCACTGATCCTGGACGCGAGGTCCGCGGGGATAGGCTATATGGTCAGGGTGGCGGGCAGGGGCCTCCTCCCAGGGGAGCCCTACTACGTCACCAGTGTCGTCGGAGATAATCCCGACGTGGCCATCGGCGTGATGGCTACCGGACCCGGCGGGAGCGCGGATGCAGAGTTCGTCGTGCCTGCGACGCTCGACCCGAAGGAATATCAGATTCAGGCAAAGAACATGAAGGGACATTACCTGGCCCTGCGCGACCCTCCGCTACTCAACCTCCTCGGGTACTCCGAATCCTCGCTGCTCCCGGGCAGACCCGAAGGACCGACATCCAGGCCATACTGCCCGGTCCTTGTCGCTCTGCCGTTCACGAGCCAGCTCTCTGTCCCGATAGTCGCGACGGTGTACGCGGTTATCCGTAGGGCCGGTCGGGCGCACAGGATCACCTCGACTGCCGTGAACCTCGCAGCGCGTGGGTCGGGGGAAGCGCTGATCTGCTTTGCGACCCTGGCACCTGGTTCGTACGAGGTGGACGCCTTTGCGGCCACGATGACCGGGTCCGTGGTCTCCGAGACGATCTCCTTCCCGCTGACCATAGAGAAGCCATAGGCGCTCGGCCAGGCCGGGTGCCGGAGACGGCTCAGCCCTTCAGAGCACCCAGGAACTGGGCCTTGGCTATGTACTTCTGGAAGACGATGTAGAATATTATCATGGGGAGCGAGCTCATGACCATCCCCGCAAAGATCTCACTCCACTGGCTACCGAACGCGCTGGCGAAGAGGAGGAGACCGGGCTGGACCGTCCTGACGTCGTTGGTCTGGAGGAGGACCGTGGCGTACAGGATCTCGTTCCACACGTTCGGGAAGTTCACTATCAGCAGGACGACGACTATCACCGAGGAGAGCGGGAGGACTATCCTCGCGAACACCTTCAGGTCTGAGAGCCCGTCCATCTTGGCAGCCTCCTCGAGGTCCTTCGGGAACGCTCTGAAGAAGGCGCGGGCGAGGACAATGGAGAAGGGGATGTTGAAGGCTATGTACGGGAGGACGACACCGATGTATGTGTTACCGAGCCCGAGGCTCCTGACTGCGTAGACGAGCGGGATCAGGACAGCAGGCGGAGGGATCGCGATCATGGCGAGGAAGAAGTAGAAGAGGAGGTCGGTGTACTTGGACCTCTTCGAGAGGGCATAGCCCGCCGGGACCGAGACCAGAGTGATCCCCACCAGAGAGGACAGGGACACCACGCCCGAGTTTATGAGATACTGACCGATCGGTATGGGCGGGGACGTGTGGCCCTCCAGGTCGTTTATGTAGTTGATCGGGTTTAGGGAGGTCGGAAAAGACCAGATGTCCCGCAGGAACTGCGGGTTCGTCTTGAACGAAGAGTACACCAACCAGAAGAGCACGAAGAGCTCCGAGAGCGCCCAGAGGGAGATCCAGAGATAGAGCGACATCTTGCCGGCGTTCAGCCCGCGGGTCGAGGATTTAGAACTCATATCTTTTCACTTCTCGAAAGACCTCACGAATATCACCACGACAGGGAAGATCAACAGGAAGAGGATGACCGAGATCGCCGCCGCATATCCGAACTGGAACCCCGAGAAGGCCTCACGATAGAGATAGGTGACGAGGACCTCGGAGGCGTGGCCCGGTCCGCCCTGAGTCATCGTCCAGACCTGGGCGAAGGGCATCGAGTTCCAGATGTACGTCAGCGCGAGGACCATTATGATCACGGGCCTGATCATCGGGACCTTGACCTTCCAGAATATCGACCATTCGGTCGCCCCGTCTATCTTTGCTGCTTCGTAGAGGGAAGGGGAAATTGATGAAAACGCGGCCAGGAAGATTAGCATCGGGAAGCCCGCGTACTGCCAGATGCTGCTGAACAAGATCGAGTATAGGGTGAGGTGCGGGTTGCCCAGCCATTCCGTCTTCGCAAGGGCAGCCAGGCCGATGGTCTTCAGTGCGCTGTCTATCAGGCCGATGTTCGGGTCATAGAGCGCCAGGAAGAGGTACGCCACCACGACGCTCGGCAGGATCACGGACAGGTAGATGACGATCCTGAAGAACTGCCCTACGCGCTTCTTCATCATGTCGATGGTCCCCGCCAGGGCAAGGCCCGCGGCGTTGTTCGCGACCAGGAAGATAAGGACCCAGATGACGTTGTTCTCGAGAGCCGTGATGAAGACAGGATCCGCCGTGAGGAGTATCCTGAAGTTTGTCAAGCCGATGTAGGGCGCAGTGGAGGGTGGCGTGAAGCCCCCCCAGTTTGTCAGGGAGAGCGCAAAGTCCTGCGCGAGCGGATAGAGGACGAAGATCGCGACGAAGAGGATCGGGGCTATCAGAAAGATGCCGAGCGTGCTTCTCTTCAGCCGCTTCCAGAGGCTGTCCTGTCTCTTGTGGCTGGGTGCAGGTCTCGTCTGAGCTTTTTCCATTCCATCAACTCAAGACAAAGGCGAAAGCGCAGCCCGACCGTGCCCTGGGCCGGGCTGACTTTCTACGCGACATGCCGACGAAATTGAGTCTCTAGGTCGAGGCGCTGCTTGTGCTCTGTGGTCCGGTCTGGTTGAGCTGGATCGCCAGGTTCTCGAGCGTCTGTGCAGCGGCCGTGGGCGATGCCTGGTTCGA
>JAPCJS010000135.1 GCA_027886825.1 Nitrososphaerota archaeon | reverse complement strand
TCGTTCGGGCACTTCTTCTCCGAGGTGAGCATGTGGCACTTTCTGCAGGCTAGTTCCTTCAACTATAACCACTACTGAGCAGCCCGGGCTTCGGCCTTGGCCTGCTTTCCCGCCTTTGCGACCTCCTCGTCTATCCACTCGAGGGCGCCGAGGAAGGGCTGCCGGCACGTCACGCCTATCTTGCCCATGGAGATCCCGTGTCCGAGGGAGACCGCGGTGATGCGGACCCTCACCTTGCTGCCCACCTTGAGCGTCCTCTTGGACTGCGAGGCCGTGATGACGCCAGACTTGACGTCGCTGGTGAGGTAGTCGTCCATTATCTGGCTGAGGTGGAGCAGGGCGTCGGTCGGCCCGATCCTCACGAACGCCCCAAAGTCAGTGATCTCGACGATCTCACCCTCGATTATCTCCTGCTTTAGCGGGAAGAACGCAAAGACCTCGAACTTGACCTTGTGATACGTGGCGCCGTCGCCCGCGATTATCTTCCCGACCTTGTCTACCTTGACGTTGGTGACGAGCACGAGGTAACCATAGTCCGGATTGATGGTGCTCTCGTACTTGAGTTTGAGCAGCTCGAGGGCCACGCTCTCGAGGACTGAACCGAACCGGTTCGGAGGGACGCGTACAACGTCATTTAGCTCTACTAGTTGAAACATGTCTATACCAGAGGAACCCACCTCCCATCCACGTCCCTAATATAAGATTTTTACTGGACTAGTTCTGACGGACCTCGACCCTCCCGCCTCGCAGGGAGAGGACCTCCACGTGCGAGGCCTTCAGCTGGCGGATGAGGTCGCGGTCTATCGTCGCAACTTTCCCCCCGTCCCTGAGCGCGCAGGAGACGAGCTCCTCGTCCGCGTGCGTCCCGCCAGACCTTTCGAGCCTTATCTTCCCCTCGTCGACGAGCCTCACCGCAAGCGAGGCGAATCGGGACTTTCTCGTGCGGCCCCTCGCGAGACGGGACAGCTCGTCGTAGACCGGCTCGATGACGACAGGCTCGAACCGGCCGACCTTCTCGAGGATATCGTCCTGCCAAGGGGTTGGATCTTCCATGACGGCGATGAGGAAGCTGCTGTCGAAGAAGACCTTCGCCGGCCGCCTTACCTTATCAGGCCCGAGCCGATCAGTCGCCATCGCTCCGCAATCCTCCTGCTTATCGCGACGCGCGCGCCCGGCTCGGCCACGACCGGCTTGCGGAGGTCGAGCTCGGCGACCGCGTCCCTGACCGAGGTGACCGACCCAAGGGTCGCCGCGGTCCCGACGTTGAGCCTCAGGGACTCTGCCATCCTCACCTTCTCGACCTTGAGCAGCTCCGCCGACCCGACGGCCTGGTCGAAGAGCTGCAGGTCGATCGAGACATGTGTCCTGGGCGCAGGGAGAGTGCCCGGCTTGCCGATGAGCGAACCGACCATAAGGTCCCCCTTTGTCAGCGACGGGTCGAGATATGTCCCGAGCGATATCAGCCCCCCTGGTCCGACCTTGTCCGCCATCCCGGCTCCCGTGCCCAGGCTGGCGACCTTGGTGAGGAGGGGCGAGTACTTACCTCTCTCGTCCGGCAGTCCGGGCGAGATCTCTATCTCCTCGTCAACGTGTAGCTCCCCCCTGACGAGGCTGCCACCCAGCACACCTCCTACCAGCGAGTCGATGTCGACGCCCGGCTTGTTCACGTCGAAGCTGCGGAGCGCATACATCTGGGCCGCTGCGGTGGGGTCCCTCTGAGGCGTCGGGATGCGCTGCTCGAGGGCCTCGAGGAGCGCGTCGATGTTTATGCCGTGCTGAGCCGAGACAGGGATTATCGGCGCGTCGGCCGCGATCGTGTTCGAGAGGAAGCTCTTGATCGCCTCGTAGTTCTTCCTCGCACCGTCCGAGTCCACCCGGTCTATCTTGTTCTGAACGATGACCATCTTCTTCATCCCCAGCATCTGTAGGGCGAGCATGTGCTCCCTAGTCTGGGGCATGGGGACCGGCTCGTTGGCCGCTATGACGAGGATGGCCCCGTCCATCAGCGCGGCCCCGGCGAGCATGTTGGTCATGAGGCTCTCGTGGCCCGGCGCGTCGACGAAGCTCACCGTCCTGAGGAGCTGCGTCTCCTGCCCGCAGACGGGGCAGACAGGCGAGGTCGAGTAAGCCTCCGGAGGAGGGGTGTGGGCGCACTTGTAGAAGGCCGCGTCCGCGTAACCTACCTTTATCGTGATGCCTCTCTTGAGCTCCTCGCTGTGGGCGCTCGCCCAGACCCCCGTTATCGATGCAACGAGGGAGGTTTTACCGTGATCTACATGACCAGAAGTACCGATGTTGCACTCGGGCTGCTTGGGAATACGCATCGTCGGGACGGTAGACATTGTCTGGGCCATGAGAGCTGATAGGAAAGTTTTGAATTTCAGGTATAGATAAAGATGCTGAGTGAATGAGCGAAGCGCGATTAAGCCGGCGTGGGTTGCGCCGCCACTGTCTTGACAGCAGCCTCGTTCTTCGTCTCTGACGTCGGCTCGGTCCTGGCCACGTTCAGCTGGTAGACCTCCTCGGTCACCGTCCCACCCCTCACCAGCTTCCTCCTCTTCTCGCCCTCGACCGGGTGCCTGAACCCGACTCCCTTGGTCATCAGGACATACCTCTTGCCGCTCCCCATGACGTCACGCCGCATCGGGAAACCCGCCTTGTCGCTCCCGCCGGTCAGCTTGACCTTGTAGTTCTGGCCGATCAGGCTGAGGTCTATGATCTCGCCGATCTTGCGGCCCATGAATATCTGAGCCTGCGAGTCCTTGGCCTCTATGACCTCGGACTTCCCCGACGAGGGATCTGAGACTACGACCTTGAAAGAGGCCATGCTTCGAGAGACCCTTCCAGGCTGCGTTAATAAAAGAATTGGTGGACTACCTGTTTGACTAGAATCCGTACATCATGTCCTTCGCCGACCGGATGGTCACTATCTCCTCCAATATCTCCTCCTCCTCGGGCTTGAGCGTCGAGGCCAGCTTGCCCCTGAGCATCTTGACGTCGTGCGAGGTCGGGAAGGTGAAGATCGAGTCGTTCTCCTTGATCGACCGGCCCAGGGTGGGACCCCGTACCGAGATCGCCACCTGCATCCCCCTGGTCGCCTCCTGCACCGGCTTCCCGTTCTCCTGGATCTGCTCGACCGTACCCAGCTCCACTCCGCTCGCGTCCATCAGCCTCACCTTCGGCTTGAGCCTGCCTCCGACTATCTCGACGCCGAAGACGGCGGGGTCGTTCCTCCTGAAGAAAGAGCCGGGCAGCGCGGTTATCTTGGCTGGGCCCGTGATTGTCGATAGGGCGCTGCGCTCGTCCTCCAACCGCTTCGTGGCGGCCCACTGAACGTAACCCTCCACCGCGTCATAGATCACGTCGGAGGTGATAATCTGGGCCGCCTTGGCGTTCTCCTTCGCGTCCTGGAGGACCTTGACGTCGAACCCGATGATCGCGCCCAGGTACGGGTCGCGCTCCGCGACAGCCTCGGCTTCCACGATGTCGTTCCTCGAAATGTCGCCGATGTCGGCCGACCTCACGGGAATCTCCCTCTGGGAGAGCATCCTCACGAGCGCCTCGAGCCCTCCGATGTTCCCCGCCTTCACCACCACCCCCTCGATGTCTGTCTTGGAGACCAGCGTGGTCAGGTCCTTCTCCGCCTCTGTCTTTATCGCATCGAACTCCTCCGAAGTCCGGAACGTTATCACGGAAGTCCCGGGGATGACCCCCTGTAGGTCGGGCGAGACGAGCTTGACGCCGGCCGCCGAGTAGACCTCCTGAACGGGGGTGAACTTGTCGCGCGGGTCGCGCATCTCATCGAGAGGCTTTGGCATGAATAACGCCTTCACCTTGGACTCGATCGCCCCGTCCCTCTTCACGAGCACGATGCTGTCGCCGACGCTCAGCTTGCCGTCCGTGAGGATGATGTTCGCGGTTTCGCCGATCCCCACCTCCTCCTGGAGCTCGAGGATGATCCCCCGGGCCCTCCCGTTCTCGTCTATCGTCACCAACTTCTCGGTCAGAAATTGCTGGGCCAGCCCGATCAGGACCGCCATTATCTCCGGCATCCCGATGCCGTACCTCGCCGAGATCGGGACGATGGAGACCTGCTTGCGAAAGTCCTTCACCCGGTAGAATGCGTCGGAGTTGAACCCCTGCCTCGAGAGGGCGCCGACAACACTGTAGAGCTTCTCCTCCAGCTCGTCGTTCCACTCGGGTGGCTGCTGCTTCAGAGCGCTCGCGAGCGAGCCGCTGGTGTCCTTCCTCCACCCGCGGATCATGTCTATCTTGTTCAGCGCTACGAGGAAGGGTACCTTCCGCTGCTTCAGGATCTCGATGCTCTCGATCGTCTGGTTCTCGAGTCCCTTCTGCACGTCGACGAGTAGAATCGCAATGTCCGCGGCCGAGCCTCCCCTCATCCTGAGGTTCGAGAAGATCTCGTGGCCTGGCGTGTCGATGACAAGCAGCCCGGGGATCTTGAGCTGCGCGCCGCTCTTGTCCATGAGGGCACCGCAGATGGCGGTCAGGGTCTCCATCGGGAAGAAGCTCGCGCCGATCTCCTGGGTGATGCCCCCTGCCTCGCGGGCCTGGACGGCCGTACCCCTTATCTTGTCCAGGAATGACGTCTTTCCGGAATCAACATGCCCCAGCACGACGACGACGGGCTGGCGTAAGGTCTGGGTGGGCTGGGACATATAGAATCAAGCGATCCCACGGAGTCGTGCCCCCTAATATAAGTTATCGTAGGATTTCTCTGATTTTCCTAGGAAAAGTACGTCTTACTCTCCCAATCGAACGATTCCCTCGAATCGGAGGCGTGTATGGCGTTATCGAGGAGGCCCGTGGCGAAATCGCCCCTTATCGTCCCGGGGACCGCCTCCCAGGCCTTAGTCGAGCCTATTACCCGCCGGACGAGCGCCACTGCGTCCCTGCCCTCCAGGACGACCCCGACGCTCGGGCCGCTGCTGATGAACGAGACGAGGTCCCCGAAGAACGGCTTGTCCTTGTGGACTATGTAGAACTGGCTGCCCTTGACCTTGCTGACCGTCTGCATCCTGATCTCGACTGGCTTGAGGCCGCGCCTTTCGAACCTGCCGATTATCTCGCCGACCAGGCCCCGGGAGACAGCGTCGGGCTTGACCACGATCAGCGTCCGCTCGACCGCGGGGACGGAGGACATCTAGGCGTTGTCCCTGGCCCACTTGAACTTGCGGGGGTCCCGCTTCAGCTTGCGGTCGTTGAGCTTGCACTTTGAGGAGCAGTAGCTCTTGGTCGAGCCGTCGTTCATAATCAGCATTATGCCGGAGCCGAGGTGGACGTCCTTGCCGCAGAAAAAGCATTTTTTCGGTGTATACAAAACAATCGCCTGACGAGGTGTTCCGCGAAGGCCTGCAGGATGTGCATATAAATGGCACGCTGAGAGATTCGATAAATCGAATCCGGCGTGGGCCCGAGATGACCTGCGCAGCGAAGTCTCGCTGATGAAACAAACACCCCACTAGTCGCGAGACCGCTTCATGCGATTTGCAATCGTGGCTTAAATACTCTACGGGCTGAATTACCGTGACAGAAGTACCAGCGGATGACTGGAAGGAAAAACCTGATCTCGTACGTACTTGCGCATGGTGACGATCTAGACTTCACTAGACATTTCTGGAAAGGATGCGAACCTATTGAGCCTGATATCATCCAGTACTGGAAATTCACGATGGCGCTACGGCTTGCCAAAGAGGGGTGCCACAAGGATCAGATATCTGAAGACGTATAGCATCATCCACCTCGATTTACTATTGGCGACATCTTATCAAGCTACCAAAGCTAGCGCACTACCTGAACGCTTTCCTTGCGTTGGGAGTCCCACGAAACGGTTGTCGTTGGCTCACTATGGAATGTTCGCATGGATATGGAATACCTACAGGTGCATTTCTCGAGGTTCCGCTCCAAGTCGACTCTTGGAACCAGATCGCAGGGACTCTCGAACAACTCCCTCATTTGGAGGAAGCATCCTCTCATCACTCAAGAGAATACCTGTTTGGATTCCTGTTAGGAATTCTGATGGGTGACGCGGCAAAGACCAAATCGAAACATGGAGCCAGCCACAGACATATAGGATTGGTCCTAAGCAAGAAATATGATACGAATGTACTAATCGGGGATTTTTCGAGTCTGTGTGCCCGCAGGGTCGGCTTGCGGATGCACAGGATCGAAGATTTTCCTCGACCGAAAAATAAGCCTAATGGATTCTATGCTTGGGTGTCGCAAGCGTCGCCGTTCATTGACTGGATCTACAACATAGCGCTCGGTCTGAAGGATGGCGAACTGACGACATATGATTCTGTACACGCAGATTGGATGCTTCTCGCACCAAGAGAGTTCAGAGTAGGTCTCATTCAGGGTACTGCTGAATCGGATGGTTCCGTCAGCATCGCTAGTCAGACGGTGGAATTCTGGGTGGATCCGCATCGAGACTTGTTAGAGAAATTGCTCGCACTCGAGGGATTGAAAGCGTTCAGAAACAGACAGGCATTGGCCATAACCAAGAGCCAAGCCATCGCCTCCTTCGCGGTTCCAATCTTCAATCCTACCTTGCGCACAGTGAGATACAAGCGCCATGAACTCATGGCGACTGCGCAAAAAACTGGACAGAGAGAGTCGAATCCCCGAAAATCTTCGAAAAGAAATCTTGACTCTGGCCCGACAAGGACTTTCGGTTCCGACTATCGTTGAAAGAGTGGCGGAAACCAAAGGCGTACTCATTTCTTTTGAGGCTGCGCAGCGTTGGGCGAAGAAAGCAAGATTAGAGAAGTCCGACACTCAGGGGAGCGACGACAATCTAAGGTATGGCTAGTGGGACCGATTGGCAAAATCGCTGTCAAGAATTGAAAAGTGCTAATG
>JAPCJS010000138.1 GCA_027886825.1 Nitrososphaerota archaeon | reverse complement strand
GACCCCGCTGACCATCATCGGCTCCGCGCCGTCGTCAGCTATGGCGTCAGCGACCCTCCTGGCCGCGTCCGGCTTCTCGCAGATGACCAGGCAGTAGTTGTCAGAGGGCAGCTTCTTCTTGTCCATGGGGTTTCTTCAACTCGCGGTCGGAGAGGAGCAGCGGTTTTGCAATGCTTTTAAGACTAAGGGGGGCTCGCCGCGTCGTTGACATACGAACTCGTCTGCTCAAAGTGTGGCCATACGATATACTCCGGTTTCGACCTCCGCTCACCCAACGACATCCTGAAACCTATGAGCTATTCCTGCAAGAAATGCGGCGCCAAACTTACCCCGGGCAACTTCAAGGTCGATGTCACGAAGCTCGAGGGAAGGTTCGCTTGACCGAGTACCCCAGGCTCCTCATGTACACGCACTGATCCGCCCGCACAGAGAAGCTCGACGCCGAGTACTTTGCTCTCCCGACCAGGCTCCCGTTCACGCCTCTCACAAGGACGAACGGGGTGGCTTCGTCAGACTCTCCCATGACGAGCTGAGCCGCCGAACAGAGGTCGTCGGCTATCGCCTGGCTGGTGACCCTGAGGATGTTTCCGAACAGGTCCTCCTTCCCCCGAAGGTCGAGCACGGCCTCCAGACCCGCGGCAGCCAGGGCCACGCCCGTGGTACCCCGGCGCGTGGGCATCAGCCTGCTATCGGAGACGACCACGCCGATGCGGACCCCGTGCCGGAACTCCATGGCGTCAACGATAGCCGAGGCCGATTCCAGCGGGTTCCTGGGATAGAGGACGGCCTTGCCCGGCTCTATGTTCGAGCGGTCGATCCCGGCATTGGGAGACAGGAGCCCGTCCTTGGACGCGAGTATGAACCCGATCACCCCGCCGATTATCTCATCCGACTCTCTGATTATCAGCTCGCAGAGCTGCGGCGGTACGTTGAACCTGGATGAAAGCTCCTCCGCGTAGGCGGTGGGCACGACCGAGCTCAGGGAGAGGACTCGGCCTTCGGAGATCGCGATGAACTTGCTGGACGCGACCAGGATGTCTCCGCTCCGCAGGTTCCTGCCGACGAGTCGGTCGACGAGATCGAGGAGGTCGAAGGAGGCGCTTTTCCTCTCCGTCTTCAGCGGCGAGAGCGTTATCATGACACGCTCCGTGCTCCACTTAAATAAAAATGAAGAGGGAGGGGTGTCGGAAAACGTTGAAGCGAACCTCCCTGTACGACTTTCACGCGGCCAACGGAAAGGTCGTCGAGTTTGCGGGCTACGAGATGCCGATCTGGTACTCCAGCATAACGGAAGAGCACCTCGCCGTAAGAAACCGCTCTGGGATCTTCGACGTCTCCCACATGGGAAGGGTCGTGGTGGGCGGCGCAGGTGCGACACAGTTCATTGAGGGGCTCGTTCCGACGTTCAGTTCTTCGCAGCCGGCCGGCAAGTCGTTCTATACGCTTCTTCTGAACTCCGGCGGAGGGATAATCGACGACATCATAATCATCAAGAGGCCGGACGATTATCTTCTTGTCGTGAACGCGGCGAACAGGGCAAAGGACCTTGAACACATCAGGGACCTATCCGGCCCGTCCGGGGTGAGCATCGAGGACATCACCGACGGCACGACGATGATAGCGGTCCAGGGACCGGAGGCGATCCAGGCCCTCCAGCCCCTGAGCGCCGTCGACCTGACGCAGATCAAGAGGTTCACGCACGCGCGGTCCAGGGTCGGAAAGAGCGACGCGACGATCACGAGGACGGGATACACGGGAGAGGACGGCTTCGAGATCATACTGTACGATTCCGGGGTCGAGGACAGCTCACTCGCCGCCTCGATCTGGGGCGATCTTGCGACCAGGGCGACGCCCTGTGGCCTCGGCGCCAGGGACTCCCTCCGGATCGAGGCGGGGCTCCCGCTCTATGGCTCAGACATCGACGAGACGACCAACCCGATCGAGGCCGAGCTGTCCTGGGTCATCTCAAAGGGAAAGGCGGGCTACGTCGGGGACGAAGCCATCGCACGATACGGGGCGACACAGCCTCAGAGGCTGAGGAGGGGCATAGTGATGGCCGACAAGATCCCGCGCCACGGGTTCGTCATCACCGACCCGGCGGACCGGCGGATAGGCGAGATCACCAGCGGGACGTTCTCGCCCCTTCTCAGGAAGGGGATAGCGATGGGTTACATCGATGCTGCCGACTCCCAGCTGGGAGGAACGGTCCAGGTGGTGGTCCGGGGCTCCCCGAGCCAGGGAAAGATCGTCAAGCCGCCGTTCTATGACGAGACGATGTACGGCTGGAAGAGGAGGACCCGATAGATAGCAAGGATAATAGTCCCTCCAGTCCGGACCCGGTGTCCGGATGACCGACTCATACGCAATCCCCGCAGACCTGCTCTACACAAAGGAGCACGAGTGGGCCAGACTCGAGGGCTCCGCCGCACGCGTAGGGATTACCGAGTACGCAGCAAAGACGCTGAACGACGTCGTCTACCTCTCCCTGCCCTCTCTGGGCACGAGCCTGAAACAGTACGGCTCCTTTGGCACCATCGAGTCGATCAAAGCGGTATCGGAGCTGTACTCGCCGCTCTCCGGCACCGTGAGGAGATTGAACTCCGAGCTGCAGACCCGTCCGGAGCTCGTGAACCAGTCTCCCTATGGGGAGGGCTGGATCGTGGAGATAGACGCCTCAAACCTCGCAGAGGAGAGGACGAAGCTGCTGGGCCCAGACCAGTATGCAGAATTCCTGGCTACTCTCGGAAAGTAGTAGCTTAGAAATGCTCATAAAGTGAGGCGCGGGGGTCTCGGCCAATTGACGCTGAGCAGCAGGTTGCAGGCCCTCGTGAGAAGGCCGACCATAACAAGGCAAAACATGATAATTGCCCTGACCCTAGTCAGCGTCTTCGTAGTTGCGCTCTTCATCAGGTCCTTCCCTGCCAAGTACGGCTTTTACCTCAACGAGTTCGACCCCTACTACGACTACAAGGCAGCCCAGTTCATAGTCAGCTCGTTCGACGCTAGCTGGGCAGCGGGTCACGGGGGCTTTCCAGGCCTGCTGGCCTATTTCCACTGGACAGATTATACCACGTGGTTCCCAGAGGGCAGGGCGGTCGCGCCGACCTCCCAGGACGGACTGCAGTTCGCCGGAGCCCTGTCATACCTATTCTTCCGGAACGTCTTCGGCCTGCAGATGAGCCTGTACAACTACCTGGTCCTCTTCCCGGTCTTCGTCGGCTCGCTGACATCGATAGTCTTCTTCTTCCTGGTGAAGAGGATCGCCGGGACGGCGGGCGGCCTGTTCGCCGCCCTGATGTTCGCGGTCTCTCCCCCCATACTCGAGAGGGGGAACCTGGGATGGTTCAAGTCGGAGCCGCTCGGCATTCTCCTGTTCGCCCTCTCCGCCTACATCTTCCTCACGATCCTCGACAGCGACATGAGCTCGAGGCAGAGGGTGCTCAGAGGGATATTCGCGGGCTTCCTTCTCGGCTATGGGAACACCGCATGGGGCGGTGCTGAATATTTCACCGCCGCGTTCGGTCTCTTCTTCATAATACTGCCCTTCCTGGATCTCGACCTGTCGAAGCTGGCGATAACGGGGCTCTTCTTCACTGCGGGCGACATCTTCGGCAGCGCGATCTTCCCCAGACCGGGCATCGGCGTGGTCACGAGCGCCGAGGGGCTGGCGATAATCGGAGGGACACTCTTCATCATAGTGGCGAACTGGCTGAAGACGTGGGTCAGGCCCGACGAGTTCAGGAAGACGCTTCTCAAGGTCATGTTCGGAGCCGCGCTGGCAGCGATAGCGCTGGTCAGCTTCGGCTCGGTCTCCGCGCTGAGCGCCAGGTACCTGTCGGTGATCTTCCCCTGGATCAGGAGCGGCAACCCGCTCGTGCAGTCTGTCGCAGAGCAGGCGCTACCGACAGGGAGCGACTACTTCTCATCGTATCTCCTGCTCCTTCTGCTCGGCATCTTCGGAGCGATAATCGCGTTCAGGAGGAGAAACACCGCCACAAGTTTCGCCCTGGTGATCGGGATCACCCTGATCTACGCTTCAGCCGCATTCTCGCGTCTGCTCGTCTACTCGTCGATAGCGTTCGTCATACTCGCCGGCATTGGCTTCGCCGAGCTGGCTTTCTCGCTCATGAAGCCGACGTCATCATCGATGATCAAGCGGAAACCCGCCTATTCGACAGGGAACGAGATGCGCGCGGTCTATTCGGTGGCGTTCATAGCACTCATCGCGTTCCCGGCCAGCATATTCTGGATACCCAACCCAGTGCCATGCACGACGAACGGCCTCGTCTGCGACCAGAGCCCTGCAGACTATGGCGTCAGCATCGCGAACGGAGGGACGATCTTCGCCCACTCGACCCTGACCGACTGGACCCAGGCCCTGTCCTGGATCAAGACAAACACGCCTCAGAACTCCGTGATAATCGCGTGGTGGGACTATGGATACTGGATAAACGTCATGGGTAATAGGACCACGGTCGCCGACAATGCCACGCTGAACGAGACCAGGATCGCCGAGATAGGGAATATGATGATGTCCAACCTGACGCAGGCCGAGACCCTGGCGAAGGATATGGCCAACGGCAGACCGGTGTACATACTCAGCTTCCTGACGGGGAGCCTGATATCCTTCAGCTCCACGCAGCAATACTACACGCTGCAGATCCCTTCAGGTAGCGGGTTCACCGCGGGCGGCGGAGACGAGAGCAAGAAGCAGTGGTTCATACGCATAGCAGGGCTCAACGAGTCCCGGTATCTCGAGTGTCCTACCGCAGGGACCCTTCAGTGTCCCAACGTAGACGACTTCAACCTGACCCCCTACACCCTCCAGAACACCCTGTTCGGTCACCTGCTCCCCTTCACATTCGCCGGCTGGTACAGCCTGACGAACGGGACGATAAGCGCCCAGTATGCGTTCGATAAGAACGGGAATCCGCCACTGGAGCTCTTCAACTATCCCCCGAGCTATCAGCTGAGCGGCAGCCCTAGTCCGTTCCAGATAGCATTCACATCGACCAGCCTCAACAGCCCGATAGCCTGCGGAGGGTCGTCGACGCAGCCAATCGACTGCTTCACGACGGTCGTAGTATACAAGGTAGCTAACTAGGCTGTGTCTCGGATAGCGTCGGGTCAAGCTGAACGGGCTCACTTTCGAACGCCCTCCTGAGGCCTCACCGATCTATTCTGTTATCTTGTCTGTCTCGGTCTCTGTCTGATAGGCCAGAGGGTTCCGGTATCTCGCGTACTTGTCGTCGGGCGAGTACTTCGCCGGATGCGCCACGACGGTAGCCGTCCCGCACTTTGGGCAGGTGCCCTTCATGGTATAGGTGTGGCAGTTGGGGCACTTTAGGAGCAGGCCCTTCAGGCTACCCCACCGTACTTGCGGGACATCTCCCTCTTGCTGCTGAACGACCCTTGCTTCCCGATCTCCTCCTGGATGTGCTCCAGGGCGGAGTTCATGACCTTGTCCGCCTGCTTATAGTCGTCGGCTATCACGCGGAGGCGATACCTCGGGGCCCCCACATAGGTCACCTTGATCTCGGCGGTCGAGGAAGCCTCTGACGCTGCCTCGAGCGCGTCCTTGATCTGCTGGATCCCGTCCGACGCCTTGGAGCTTATCTCGACTATCGCCCCCACCTCGTACTTGGGCGCTGTTATCTTCTCCTTCGCCGCCTCGAGTATCTCCTTTGCGATCGCCTCGGGGATCTCCAGTGATGCGAAGGCCTTCTCGCCCTTCTTCGTGGCTGTCTCTAGGGCGTCATAGAGGGACCCGTGCTCCTTCTCCAGTTTGGCGACGATCTCGTTGAACTGCACGTCTCCTAGGGCGAGCTTCTTCTTCACCGACCCCATGATGGTCGTCGCCCTCTCGTTCTGCTTCCATTCGATAAGCTTGTTCCGCTTCTCCTCGTTCGTGACCTGGCGGAGGGATAGGTCGACCTCTCTCCTGGACCTCTCTGCCCTGATCACCTTGAGGACCAGCTTCTGCTGGACCTTTGCCACCCTGTCGATGTTCCTCACCCATCCCGTGGATATCTCTGAGATGTGCAGGAAACCGTTCATGTTGTTGTACTCGTCCAGGTCCACGTAGATGCCGTGCGGCGTGATCTCCCTGACGGTACAGAGGACGATCTCTCCACGGTCGGGCAGCTCGGAAGCTTCCATGGAGCCTATACCTTTGACAGGGTACCTTTAGCCATTGCGAAGGCTAGTCGAGCCTCTTGATTATCTGCGCGTCGACTCTTACCTTGCCGCCCGTCCTCTCGGCCAGCTTCCTTCCGCAGCCCTTGCAGGTCACCTCCCTTGTCGAGGCAGAGAACATCACCCTCTCCTCTCCACAGTCGGGGCACTTGATCAGGACGAAGCTGCTGCGGGGCTTTGGTACGAACTCGCGTTCTCTCTTCACTGGGTTATCTCCGCCTTTCTCAGTCTGATGCCCTTCCGCATCCTCTCCTTGTTACAGGTCTTACACTTTATCTTGAGAGTGGCCTTCTTCGTGGTCTTGGCCGTCCTGACGAGCTCAGGGAACTTCTGACCGCCGTACCCACTCTTTCTGCGAGCCTGGCGCCGGGCACCCCAGGATGACGCCCTTCCCTTTCCCTTCTTGTAAAGACTTACCGAGTGCGGGGTGTGCTTCTTGCAATGTGGGCAAAAAGTGTTAAGCTCCTTGGGGATCTTCATTGTTTTCAGCCGAGTCCTGAGCAATCCAAATTTATGTATTGTG
>JAPCJS010000055.1 GCA_027886825.1 Nitrososphaerota archaeon | reverse complement strand
CCAACGCGGTCGTCGCGACCGTCGGCGTAGGGGATGAGCCCTACGATGCAGCCTATGACTCTGCCAAAGGCGAGGTCTTCATTACAGATTTTGGCTCGAGCACCCTCTCCGTCATCTCCGACGCGACCACATCGTCCAGCAGCTCTGGCGGTTCGTCGTCGATCTCATCAAGCTACGTATGGATAGTCGCGATCAACGTGATGCTCCTCATAGGAGCGGGCTCACTCGTGGCAACGGTCCGGAGAGATCGAGGGCCACGTAACCAAGACGTCTCTTCTCACCGATCGATGATTCCAGTCTGCTCTTCCCTCGAAGCCGATACCGGAGGCTACTCGTAATGATTTTTCAGGATTGTATGTGAGATAGCGGGATGTCTTTCCTTGCGTGATCGAGGCTCACCTGACGTCCGCACGAACCGTGATCATGCAATCTAGAAAGCGAGGAGTACACGAAGGTGGCCAATCGCCTTCCACTGGGCGTCGAGAAGATGAACTCTGAGGCTAGCCATCCTGAAGGCAAGAGTCGAATCAGGCTGCGGAGCGCGCTCGCTCCGCTCTCGACACGCCCGGTAGGCGCGATCAGATGGAACGATCTCGATCTCAGACGTTCAGGGACCGCAGCAAGGAACCCCAGATCGTTTGCCTCAACCAGGGTGACAAAGTCAATTGCGCCATGCGTATCGAGAAACTCGATCGCTCGCTTGAATTTCGTGCACTGACCGCAGCCATCATCGTAGGCCAGTTTGTACCGGATAATCTCCGCATGGACTCGGGTGCCGAAAGACGCATTTGGATTATCTAGGCTGGGTTGATATCGCCGTAACTCATCCGGATCTATCGTTATGGCTCTCGTCAATGTGAAGACCAGGCACAAGCACACAACAGCATTTCTGTAATTCGGTGAATGCCACTAGTTAACTCTGACCGCGTTGGTGTCGGTGGAGAGCACTAACCAGGGGCGTCCCAACAGACTCCCTTGGCTGGATCGGCATCAGGTTGTCGGGCCACGCTCGTACTCTTCAAAGTGGTCGATGCTGGATCAATCACGCGCGCCCAATCAGACTCAACCGGTGAAGTTGATCAGTGACGTCGTACTCAGCGTGGCACGGCCTGCGCTCAGCGGCGTATTGGCAGCGTTGCTGCAACCGGGACCGTTCAGCAGCTGGTACGGCACATAGGTCTGAACGAATGGAGTACCAAAGATGGTATCGGCTGCCACTACGACCGTGAACTTTCGCGCACAACTCTCCTGCGCGGTGTAAAGAAGTGCTCCGGTCGAAGAGATCCCCGTGACGACGAGCGTCTTTATTCCGTGGCTCTGCAGAATGCTCGCTAGGCTCGTGTTGAGGTACTTGTCGGGTCCAACGTCGTTGGTGATCACAGTCTCACCCGTCTGATTCGTGATCGGTGCGGGGACGGGGACCCTGGTAAAGATCACGAGTACGCCGGCAGCCCGCGCCTTGGTGAGGAGGTTTGAAACAGCCGGGAGAGTGGCGTTGCACCCAACCATGCGACCACAGAAGGCATAGTCCAGGACCAACATCGCCGTGGTCTTTGGACTCACAGAGACCGCGACCGGCACTGGAAGCGTAGGAAAGCCCGAGGTACTATTCGTCACGGTGGTCGTGATGCTCGTAGTACTCGTTGCTGTGCTCGTCGATATACTCGTCGCGGTGCTCGTTATGATGCTCGTCGCAACGCTTGTGGCCGTGGTCGTCGCAATACTGGTTGCTGTGGTAGTCAGGGTTGTAGTCTGAGGTATGGTCGTCGTCACCGTTGTAGTCTGAGGTATGGTCGTCGTATTGGTAACTGTGCTAGTCTGAGTCGTGGTGGTGGCGCCAGGCTGTACGATTAAGACCGCGCCAGCGCCTATGACGAGGCCTATGATGAGTGCAACTACGGCAGCTATCCCGATGCCTGATCTTGATCCGGGGCTTCTCATATTCCGTCTCTTGGGGATGTAGAATTCTCAATTTATATGTATTACGAATGAATGTTTCGTGAGTTGGCTGGACATTATGCGTAGGATTCCTCCCCTCTCCTGGGCTGGTGAGAGCGAGCCTCAAATCTGGAAAACCCAGCCCCCTCGAGCTCCTTGAGTGGGCCTGTCCATCCAACATCAAGCGACCTTCCGATTAAGATTCATCTGTCTTTGAACTGTGACTTCAGGTACTCGAGGTCGTCCAGGAGCCTCCTGTGGTTCTCCTTGTGGTTCTTGTTCATCAGGGTCAGCTCGTTGATCTTCTCCACGGTCTCCGCGTAACCATAGTGGTGGACAGCCTTGTTCAGCGCCGTTCTCCTTCTATCCTGTCCCTCCTCGGGGCTGTAGCCCTTCTGGACCATCGACCCTGCGTGCTTGATCGTGGCACCCGAAGAGTCGTGATGACGGCCCTCCTTCCGCTTGGACCTCTCATCCTGCCTCTTCTCTCCCTCAGTCTCTGCATTCTTTTCGGCCTTGCTCATTCGCTGCTGGTCTCCGAGAGCGAAACTACTGGCAAGAGCTGGTCCGGTCTTCTCGATTGGGACTCCATGGTCTCAGCTGGATGGATGAAAGCCGAGAGTGTATTTAGCCGTTGAGGCTTGCATCGTCGAGAGGTCACAGCCATCCGCTGTGGTCCGATCGGCGACTGAATCCTTATCTGAATCTGTCCCATGATGAATACCATGAGAAAGGTAGTGGTCAGTGAATTTGTCACGCTGGACGGCGTTATGGAGGACCCGGGTGGTGCTGAGAAGACAAAGCATGGCGGCTGGAGCTTCAAGATCAAATCGAGCCCTGACCAGCTGAAGTTCAAGTTCGACGAACTCTTCGCGGGTGGCGGTCTCCTGCTCGGACGCGTGACCTACCAGGGGTTCGCGCAGGCGTGGCCGTCGATGAAGGATCCATATGGCTTCGCCGACAGGATGAACAGCCTCCCCAAGTACGTCGTCTCGACGACCCTGGACAGAGTCGAGTGGAACAACTCACGGATCATCAGGGAGAACATCGCAGAGGAGGTGAACAAGTTGAAGCAGCAACCGGGCCAGGATATCTTGGTCTTCGGGAGCGGAGAGCTGGCAAGAACGCTCATGAGACACGGCCTCGTCGACGAACTTCGGCTCATGGTCTTTCCGATCGTCCTGGGGAGCGGGAAGAGGCTCTTTGGGGAAGGTGAGGACCTGATGACCGTGATGAGCCTCGCAGATACGAAGGTGTTCGAGTCGGGCGTCGTTCTCCTCTCCTACCGGCCGCAGGCCGAGGCTCCTCAGGACAAGGGCGCCTGATTCTCATCTCATCCAGCAGGGGCGCTCGTCATCGACGCTGCACCGGTCTCCCCGGTCTCACAGTGGCGAGAAAGACAAGGGCTATCTCGGAGACCGCTGGTGTATCGGCCGGGGTAACAACGCTTGGGTGAGATCATCCCGCTGGATGAGAAGAATGCGGAAGAGCTCCACGAGCTGCTTGTGGTATCCTGGGCAGACACATACCGAGGCATCCTCCCCGATTCGATCATCAACGCGGCCAGTACGGTCTGGCATAGCGCCGAGACTCTGCGGCGCCAGATGAAGAGCAGGGTTGTCCTATTCGCCGGCTACCGCGAGGATGGGAGGCTTCTCGGCATGGTCAGGGCGGCCAAGGTGGAAGACGGCATCGTGAGGATCTTTCAGCTCTACGTCCTTCCCGGAAACCAGAGAAAGGGAATTGGCACAAAGCTGATGGACTATTCGGTGGCCTACTTCCCTGAAGCAACCAGGTTCGTCCTCGATGTGTCAGTGGGAAACGAGAGGGGCATCTCGTTCTATGAGAAGTACGGTTTCAAGTTTTCTGGAGTCTCGACCCTGAAGATAGAGAAAGAGGAGATCCAAAATCTTGAAGGGTCTCTTGAGAGATGAGCCGCGTCCGTCGAGACGTCTTGGCCTAGACGGACAAAGAATGGAAGCCGCCTGCGCTTCCATCTTCCTTGTTCCTTCCTCCCAAGCCTAACTCACGGACGAACCTGACCCTCTCTTCGGTAGCATAATCGCGGAGAACGGTCCTCTCGGCAAGGAAGGCTATCATCTCCCTGTTGACCGGCTTGAACTCGTCTACGACGCAGTCAAAAAGTGAACCATCCTTCGTCGTCAGCTTCTTCTCCATGAACACATCGACCCCCGTGTCTGATCTGTTCGTAACGGCAAAGCCGGATTCCCGTGCACACTGGACCAGTCTGCCAGCGTACTCCTCGGCCGTTGGGAACGAAACGAAACCGAATCTATCTTCCCACTCAAAGTCCACGGGACGATCGATCAAGCCAGCCAGTGATAGTGACTGCCACAGGAAGTCAAGCCATTCACGCGGATCGTCCTGGGTAGAATGATAAAGAATCTGATCCGCGCTTACCTCCAGGTCGTCGATGCTTATCGAGGCCAGACGGCTGTCGATCTCGCCTGAATCCCATCCCGCTCCCGTCTGGAGGTGTAGGACGAGATCCTTGGGAAACCTGTCCATTCGCAATGAAGCTAGGAACGGCCAGGTCAAATTACAAACGTAACGATTTCTGTCCCTGACCTCTTCATGCAGCTTGCATTGAACAGGCCTGTTGCTCCCCTCCACCGGTCGTTCGCTTGTTTCTTCCATGCCCAACATGTCTCCTGCTCTATAAAAGCGACAACGTAACACTCGTCTAGAACAAGAGAGCTCTTGTTTTCTCTCTTACTCTCATCCTCTCACATCGGTCCCTCTCTCCCGTCTGGCAACGATCTCGTGAGGATTCTTGAGTGCGCGCCCCAGCACGGCTGTCAGAAGGTCATGTAATTATTGGAGCATCCAAGTGATTCGACCCCAGAGAAGTGTGTAAATGCATAAATAATTGTGGAAAGTTCCATATGTACCGGAATGGTTTACACCACCGGCTGCGATATCTATCTTGCAATCCACGAGAACGGGATCAACGATCTGATCAGTCGCCTGATGTCCGAGGTACCTTCACTCTTCAATTTCGGCTCGAGCTACATCGCGATGTATCCCCACCTCGCGTGCAACGACATCAACGCCGCTCCCATAGATCCAGAAGACCCGCTCATCTCGCCAATCGACATCTCAGGACTCCCGCCGGTCACCTCCAACATGTCACTAAACCCATTTCCAGCCGAGACGCCGCCCATCGGCACTCCGGTTCCTTTCAACCTCTACATCCCGATACCATCGCCAGATTTTCTCGTCCAGCTGTCAAAGCTGCAGGTCGACTTCTATCCTGGAAATGCGATAAGCCTTCCATCTACCGTGCCTGCGCCGCTGCCGACCCAGCACTTTGCGATCCATGCTCAAACCTTCGTGGGCGCGACCTGTCCTCCACTTGGAAATCGCTCTCTCCAGGGCGAGCAGAAGCATCTTCCCAGAGTAGAGCTCGACTGTTTCTCTCTGGACCTGTTCGCGGAGGGTGTGCTGAAGAATCCCAACACTGCACGATTCCTGAACGTGAATCTCAACGGCCTGGACATCGTCGGCTTCAAGCCCGACGGACTGAGACATCTGATCGACTGCTATCTGATGTACTTCACAAACGGTGTCCTGTCCTCTGTCAGTAGCTCGGTCAACGCGCTGCTGGCCGAGACGCTGAACCTGGAGAGTCTCCTCGACTACAACCCCGCGACCTTCACGCTTCAGATATCTCCATCGATGACCGTGCCGAACAATCCCGCGGTGGAGGATGACCAGGTCAAGTTCTTCATGAACGCCAACGTCGACCTGTCCGGCGAGGTCATCAGTCCGCCTGGCGGAGGGTCGGGATCAGGATACGGGCCGGCCACATCAAAGTCGATAATCCCCCGGCCGGGCTCGGGTCCGAGCGACCTGACCATCGCGATCTCGCAGAACATAATCGACAAGATAATGGCTACCCTTTTCGCTCCCGGGTCCATAGAGATCGAGATTCCGGCTGGTCCCCCACCTCCAGCGGCCCAACCATGGAGTCAGTACGGCGGTCCGCCTCTCTACATCGACTACCAGGTGGAGGTTTCACTGGCCGGTGGGTCGGTGACCCTTCAGAACCCCACCTCCTCGCAGCCGAACGGCACCATACTGGTCAAAGACCTGACGGTGTCGTGGGACAGCCTCAACTTCAAGATCAACATCGACCTGCCCAAGATCTCGATCCCTGGCATCAGCACTCCCGCTCTGGTCATCGAAGGCGTCACGATCATCCCAGCGGTGAACATCCCGGGTTTCAGCCTCTTCGGAGGCAACGGACACAACCCTGACATCAGTATCCCGATAGACCTCGGCGGTCTCGAAAGCCAGGTCAGCATCGTTCTGGAGCCCATAATATACTATGCAGTCGGCAACCCGTCCGTCACGAACGATCCCAACAGGTGGGAGTTCTACGTCGTCCCTCAGCTTCCGATATTCGTAATCCCAATCGAGTTTGGTCCGAAGCTCACCACGGCGATAGAGAACGGGATAGCGACCTTCTTCACCGACCTCCTCGATCCCTTCCCTGGTCCGGTGCAGGACGCGATAAAGAGCGTGCTGAGTGACGCACTCTCGGCGATCGGCGGCGCGATATCGACGGTCCTCAGCGACGCCAGTTCGCTTGCCGAGAGCATCGTCGACATGATAACGAACGCGAACGCGCTCGGGCTCACCACGCTGCTCGACAACGCGATCCAGAGCTATTTCACAGGCGGGAGCCCACAGTTCACTGTCCCAGACCCTTACGTGGTAAAGCAGCCCAACACGCTCGGCACGCAGGTCATCTCGTCGTCTAACCCGCGCGTCACGATCACACCCGGTCCGCCCATGATCAACCTCCAGATACCGATACCCTACCTCGGTGTCAGCGTCAACTCAAGCGAGATCGTGTTCGAGGGCGATATAGGGCCGTGATACCGTCCTCGGGCTGCCTCACCTCTCTGCTCCCGAGACCTAGGCGAGTCAAGGCTCTTTTCCTGCTGGCAGCTCGAGCACCGCGAAATTGCCTCCGGTCACAGGGTTGTTCGAGATCGTCCTTCATCCGTCTTCATAGGCCGAGATCAGTCTCCCACGATGAGGAATCGGGACACATTTATTAGTCGCAGAGAGGTCGCAGATCTCAAAGCATGAGTTTCTGGGTCGATCCGCCTGCCCTTCTGTTCTTCGGCGCGATTGTCTACATAATTCACGCCAAGTTCGACACAGCCAAGGCGTTGGTGTACGCTTTCTCCGGAGGGACCATCGCGAGCTTCGCTTTCGGGGGGCTCGGACTTTACATGGACTGGTTCAGGTGGGTGATACCAGGGATCGCCGACCTCAAGGGATCCTATGTCATCTTCGATCAAGGTCTGACCGGGATCACGAAGGCGACCTTCCCCACATGGATGGTGCCTATCTTTCTCTGGTTCTACCCGTTCTGGTTCATCCTCGGCTACGAGCTAGCGAAGAGACACAAGTTCGAGATGAAGACAGTCCCCATCTTCGCCCTCGGGATTCTGCTTCTGTCGATCCCGTCGGTCGTAGAGTCGTACATGCTGGCCCACTAGTCGGGGCGCGTTCGCTCTCTAACCCTCGTGCGAGATGTCTTTCCATTTCTCTGTCAATCTCTCCGCAGTGATCGTGGCGAGCGACATCACGGTGAGCTGGGGGTTCACGCCGAGCGCCGTCGGGAAGACGCTGGCGTCGCAGACGAAGAGGTTTCTGAAGCCATAGACACGGCAATCCGAATCCACCACGCACCTGCTCCTATCGCTCCCCATCCTGTTCCCACCCTGAGGGTGTGCGGACCCCAGGAGCAGGTTCTTCGGGTCGTTCCTTATGGCTCTCTCTAGGTCCCCTATCTCTTCGACTCGGTTCAGGACCCTCTTGGCGAGGTGCGAGGTTATCACCCGCGTCGCGCCCTGGGCGAACCACATCTTGGCTATGACCGCCGCTCCCCTCGCCATCGAGTCGAGCTCCTTGGCGCCCGGGGAGTAGCTCACCCTCGCGCTCCCTGAGTCGGTGACCGAGACAATGCCGTTCTGATCATCCCTCACGAGCACGCCGGCCATTGCGTAGTGGTCGTATCTCCTCATCAGCTCAAGCTTCTGAAGGTCTGTCTCGGGAAAGTACATGGCGAACTGGAGCGGCGGCAGATAGATGCCCTCGACGAGGAACCCGCCATCCGCCACCCCGTTCGTCACACCAAAGTCATGGAGGGCATACGCCATCGGTATCCCCTGGTTTCCCCTCACCTCGAACTGAAACTCCCCGAGGATGCACGGGAAGGGATGGAGGGCCAGGCCTCTTCCCGCTACTCCCGGTGCTATCGAGTTCGAGATGAGCATCTGGCTAGATGCGATCGAGCCGGCTGAGAGGACGAGCGCCCGGGCGTTTACCTTGATCTTGTAGACCGATCTCCCTGACGAGTCCAGGAAGCTGCCTTCGACCCCATCCACGACGCCGTCCGCGTGCGTTATCCTGCCTGCGGTGCAGTTCACGTATACGCGAACATCGGATCCGGGGTCGCTCAGCGCCCTGTGGATGTAGGTCACGCGCATGTCCTGCTTGGTCTCGTAGTGGCACCCCAGGTGGCAGAGCCCGCACTGCATGCAGCCGATGCAGTTCCTTGAGTTCATGCTGTGATTCTTGAAACCGAGAAGCTCGCAGCCCGTCCTGAGCATGCGGCTGTTCCTGTTCAGCTCGCTCTCCGCGAGGGGGGTGACGTGGATCTGATCGGACACTTCCTTGATCGCGTCGCTCCACTCCAGCATTGAGATCTCCACGCCGAGCCCCGTCCACTGGTCTGCCACGATCTCCGGTATGGGAAAACAGACGGCGTCGTTGATCACGGTCGAGCCCCCGAGACAGCAGCCCTGCCCTATGGCGATCCTCAGGTCGTCGGTGAAGTTTATGCCGCCGTTCTTCCAGAGAAGGGGGACCATATCCTCATCCCTCTGGTTCATGTCCTCCCCCTCGTAGTATCCGCCCCTCTCGAGCAGGACGACCGATCTCCCGGCGTGGGCCAGCTTGTTTGCCAGGACCGCACCCGCTGCCCCTGACCCGATCACGCAGACATCGCACTCCTCGACCACATCGTCCGTCAGTCTCTCGTACGGCTCCATCCGACCGGGAAGTTCCTCGAGACCGCGGATGATACCGGTCAAGGCAGTACCGCCTCGTCCCATCTCGTCACGTGCTGGTGACCCTGCCTCCGGGGCTGCCGGGGCACCTGGATCCCGTCGTAGCCCGAGAGCGTGAAGAGCTGGTCAGTGAAGAAGGCATAGCTGCCCAGCGTCCTCAGGAGCAGGTTCAGGACCACGCTGACGTCGTCCCTAGAGACATCCGCAAAATCGCCCGCCGACTTCAGCTCCTCGATCATCCGTTCTATCCCGCCCGAGTAGACGTCCGGCTGACCCGGGTCGCCCTGGACCGCCCCGAGCTCGATCTGGAGGTCGATCCTTCCGGTCTCGTTCTTCCTGCTCGAGGTCGTGAGGACGAGGCTCCCTTCTCTGTCGCGAATCTCGAGGTAGACGTCCGGCTCCCTCTCCAGCCACTCCTCGAAGGCCGCGCTCGAGAAGGCCATCTCGAAACACCCTTCCGACCCGGTCGTCGAGGTGCCGAGCCTCGCATCAGGACGCATCAAGATCCTCGGTGTCCTGGCGAACGCGAGGACCGTGAGCCCCTCGACGTCTTCATGTTCCTCATCCCTGACTCTGCCGGTCAGCCTGTACTCGGTCGTCGCCACGGACCGTTTCCGCACGGTTTCTCTAATAAGATTTGACGCCAGCTCCTCGTCCCCTTAGGGTCGGCATCATGGACCCAGACGAGGGATTCTGCCCGTGACCCGTCATACGGGGGATCTGAGATGGGGCGAGACGGTTGCACATCCAGATGACCGAAGACAAGAAACCAGCCATCTGTCCCGGGTCAGGTTGGATGTCCTGGTCGCGCCTGTCCTGCCGGCGTCTATCTATCATCATCGCTCATCCTGTGTTCCACATTCATCTCTAAACCCTCAAGTATCGCTCGCCAGGTGCTTTCGAGAGTTGCAAGAGAAGAGAAAGACGAACTGGCGAAACGTTATCATCCTCATCGTCGTCGCAGTGGCAGTCGCAATTCTCTTTGGGCTGGTCGGGCTGGCCGTCCTAATCATCATACTTCTGATCTACTACTGGTCGCGAGGAAGGTCGAGGAAGGCCAGAGCCATGTCGGCTTCACAGGACTAGTGACTTCAGCCTCAGGACCTTCTACTCGCTCTCTCGCTGGCGAGCTCGTAGGAAAGCCTGAATAGCTCTACGGCAAGTTCTACGTCTGCATCTCTTCTGAACCGAAATGTGACCCATCCACTCTGGGGCAGGATGTGATGCGGTTCCACTCTTCCTTCGGCGATCAACCTGTCTCTGACCGCCATCGGGAAGACTATGTCTGCCTGGTAATCCTCGTGTATGTGACCGAGCTCTCGCCTGCCCAACTTGAACTCCGTTCCTCCAAAGCGATGAGGGCCGGCGACGACTCCCTCCCACCTCTTGACCTCCCACACTATTCTCTTCTGAGCGTCTTGTACGGCCATCGTCCTTGTCTCATTCATTCTAATCTCTCTGATAAAGACGTCGGATGTCGAATGGGACCGCTATCGATCCGAGACGGCCATGAGCCGAAGGATGCCGAATCGTTCTGTGGCAAAGATCGTCGCGCTGTCTCTCGCAGGTCTGACACCTGAGCGTTCAAGACGAGGGACAGATGGCGAACGATTAAATCCATCTCAGACTTGCAAGAACCATTGGAGAACCCTGACCCTGCCATCGTGGAGACCCCTTCACCTGTTCTTCGGCTGGGTAGGGATGCCGAGGGGACCTTCGAGGTGGACGCCAACGTGATTGCGACGGGAAGGACCTGCATAATAGGCGCAAGTGGGAGCGGCAAGAGCTACGCGGTCGGGGTCGTCTGCGAGGAGCTCTGTAAGAGCGGGGTTCCGTTCGCCATAATTGACACCGAAGGAGAGCACTCGGGTCTCAAGGAGAAGTACGATGCCGTCTGCATAGGAGACGAGCCGTCGTGCGACCTGCAGTGGTCCGGTCTCGATCTCGACCAGCTCGGGGCGCAGGCTCCGGACCTCGCCCCGCTGATCCTGGACCTCTCTGAGAGCGAAGAGCCGAAGCAGAAGGTCTCGGACCTGCTCACCAGCATCTACAGGGAGGTCGAGAAGAGAAGGACGCCATACCTGATCATCGTCGAGGAGGCCGACAGGTTCGTACCGCAGAACGGAGAGAGGGTCGCGATCTTCGGCGAGATCGCCAGGAGAGGAAGGAAGCGCGGGGTCGGGCTCATGGTCTGCACCCAGCGTCCATCGATGGTCGACAAGAACATTCTCAGCCAGTGCGGAAACCAGCTCATCGGGAAGCTCGTGATCAGGAACGACCTGCAGGCGGTCACTCAGTTCTTCCAGGGGCGCGAAATCCCGAAGCAGCTCACCGCCCTACCGGCCGGGAACTTCTATGCGATGGGTGGGCTCTCGGCGGTGCCCAAGCTCGTGACGATCAGACAGAAGGAGACCCGTTCCGGAGGAAGCACCCCGAGACTGGGCGTTCGTGTGATCAAGCCCTTCAAGCCCACACGCACAGCGTCTCCCCGGCCGGTGGCAAAGGTGGCCCCTGCGCCGGTGGCCTCCATGGCCGGGATCAACCCAGTTCTTAGCGAGGAAGACGTCAGAGGTATTGTCAGGCGCGACAAGGCCTTTGTCTTCTTCGGGAGCGAGGAAACGGTCACGGACGTGCGCCTGGTCCTCCGGACGATGGTCGAGATCGGGGTCGCGGCAGAGACGGGCATCCTCAGAAAGAGGATAGGGATAAGATACCTCGTCCTGGACGGGGTCACTGGTAGGTTCGTCGAGCTTCGAGGCGCGCCCGTCACCTACGATGGGTTTCAGCCCCTGATCGGGCTTAGCGCCGAACAGATCGGGATCCTGCGCGAGACGAGCCAGGACAACGAGATGGTAGCTGTGGAGCTGGCGGACAAGCTCGGGATCTCGAAGGAGATGCTCAGGCGACGGATGAAGATCATGGAGGAGCGTAGGCTGGTCCGATCGTCACAGGTCGGCAGGTCTCGCCTCTACCGCCGCACCTACAGCTTCCCGGAGCTCAGGTGGCAGGAATCCGAGCAGGCGCTTGGGCAGGTCAGCGCGGCCGGGGAGGTGGAGCAGAACCGCCTCTCACAGGAGAAGCTGAGGCAGGTCATCACTGGGATGATCCCGCACTCGGAGGTCCAGGGATACAGGGCGTTCGTCTACCCTCTGTACCGCGTCGAGCTGGTCCTTAAGGGGAAGAAGAGGGTCACGTGGGTCGACGGCCGCACCGGGGTAGAGGTCCGGATCTGAGTAGTATGTCCTGCCCCGTGTCTGAGGCTGCACCCGGGTCTGACTGATCTTGAGGTACGGTTCTATCTCAGGTCATCGATTACAAAGGCATCAGGCCGGTTGAATCCCGGTTGATTCGGTCTGTGCATCGTAACGCCCTGGAATTCTGTCTTGAACCCGTTCGAGATCATCTCCTGATAAGCTACGGAGCATTCCAGATTGACGCCCGCTTCGATATCTTTCACCCCGCTTTGAGATGCAAAGGTCTCGCACGCCGCTACAGCCCTCGGAACCCCGCGCTGGCATCTGCCTTGTCTACGGAGGCAGCGAACTTGATGTAACATACCCCTGTCCCTCCCTCGGTGTTTGCCCCGACGTGGCAAACCGCGAAGCCGGCGATCCTTGGGCCGTTTCTGACCAGGATGGTATCTCCGAGCCTGAGGTCCTGGACGGCCTTGATCTCTTCCGAGACGTCCAGTCCATCATAGATGCTGTTTGTGAGTTCCCCGCACTCTCTCAGCGTCCGTTCGCGTTCCTCATGGCTGGCGAGGCCAGAGAAGGTGCTGAATTGAACACGCTCTCTCCGTTCCACTTCTTGCGGCTGTACCTTCTTGGCCATTATTGCTGTCAAGAACCGAGCGTGGAAGCCAAACTTCTGGTAGAGACCCACGTGCTTGGGGCTGTGTGCGAGTGTGAAAAGACCCTGGTGCGTGGTCTGCCACCTCGAGAACAGATCCATCGTAGGACCCATGAGCTGCTTCGCTATCCCTTTGTCCCACAGGTCCGGTCGCACAGAGAGCGGCCCGAACCAGCCGAAGGTTCCCCACTTTG
>JAPCJS010000094.1 GCA_027886825.1 Nitrososphaerota archaeon | reverse complement strand
GATCTTGGTCCCGAACCGATTGGCCTCCTTCAGGAGCAGCGCCAGGACGTCGACGTCACGGTACTCGGTGGACCTCCGGGGCTTGAGGACGCACTTTTGGAAGTATGCGGGGTCGGGCGCGAAGTAGACGACGCCCTCTTCCGCGAAGTAGACCTTCCTCTTGGGGTTGTGCTGCAGGAGGTACCTGCCCGAGTGGTAGCTCGTCGCGAGATTCACCACCCTGATCCCTGTCGAGGTGATCCGTTCCAGAACCGAGTCGGGACCTTCGTCGGCCACATCCCAGGGATGGACGTACATGCTCGGAGGGCTTCGAGTCAATCCTGCCGCTAGTTCCACGAAAATTGATTTAAGTCTTCAAGCACCCACCGCCGCTGAGACGAGACAGATGGCGAGCACCATCCGGGATCTGGGAGCACACATCCTCACCTCGCGTTACCAGCCGGCGGAAATCATGAGGTACGCAGAGCTGCTCGACGGCCAGGGGTACGATCATCTCAAGGTCGGGGACCACACGCTGTCTTCTGACTCTAGCACTCCTTATCCGAACTCGCAGGTCGTACTCGCTGCGGTTGGGGCGCGCACGAAGAGGGCGAGGCTCTCCACCGCCGTCACCGACCCCTTCCGAAGGCACCCCGTCGAGATCGCACACTGGGTCGCGACCCTGGACCAGTTCACCGGCGGGAGGGCGATGCTGGGGATCGGCGCCGGGGAAGAGATGAACATTACCCCATACGGGATCGATTGGGAGAAGCCCTGGACGAGACTCAAGGAGGCCGTGGAGGTGATAAAGCTGCTCTGGGCCGCGACGCCGGCGTCCCCGGCCGACTACACCGGCGAGATCTTCAGCCTGAAGGGCGCCTACCTGCAGACCAGGCCCGTGCAGAAGCCAGGGCCCGGGATATACATCGGGGCGATCGGCAAGAGGAACAGGGAGCTCGCTGGGCAGAGCGCAGACGGGTGGTTCCCCATGGCCACCGAGACGCCCGAGACGCTGGGCAGGAAGCTCCTGGACGTCAGGAAGGGAGCGGCGAGATCGGGCCGGGACATGGAGGGGTTCGATGTACAGGTCACGATCTACACGGACATCTCGGATGACCCTGACCGCGCCTACAGGAGCGTTGAGGGAGCGGCGAAGGGAGCACTCGTCTGGGAGAGGGGCATCCTGAAGGAGCGGACCGGGCTGGATGTGCCCGAGGAGCTCTCGGTCCAGAGGATCGATGTGACAGACGGACAGGTCATGGAGAGGATGAGCGAGTTCATGGCGCTGATCCCGCGGAGCCTGGTGGAGGAGGTCACTGCAATCGGGACCGCCGATGCCTGCATCTCCAGGATCGAGAGGCTCCTGGGAGCGGGCGCCACTTCGGTGACCATCTGCAACCTGGGCCAGGACCAGGAGAAGGTCTACGAGACGTACGCGAAGGAGATATTTCCCTATCTTAGGGAGAACCATGCGATAGGAAGATAGGGCAGGGCCCGTACGTCTCGCAAGGTCTCGAACACGTCGGGCTAGCCTGGGACAGCATGCGCCGATACGCGTCAGCCCTCGTCCCGATTAGAAAAGAAACGAGGAGAGAAGGTAATCTGTTGGATAATTTAAATATCGTCTTCGCGGTTTGGTGGGCATCTTGGACGTCTCGGAAATCGACACACCCGCGCTCCTGATCGACCTCGAAGCACTGGAATCAAACATCGATAAGATGGGAAGGTTCTGCCGCGAGACGGGCTGCAACCTGAGGCCGCACATCAAGGTGCACAGGACCCCTGCGATAGCGCACAAGCAGATCGACGCTGGTGCGATAGGGGTGACGTGCGCCAAGGTGAGCGAGGCGGGCGTAATGATCTCCGCCGGGATCAAGGATGTGCTGATAGCGAACCAGATCGTCAGCGCCGCGAAGATAGACAGGCTGGTCGGGCTCGCCAGGCAGGCCAGCGTGGCCGTGGCCTTCGACGACGCGGGCAACGCCGAGGAGATATCCAGGGAGGCGGTGAAGCGTGGGGCTACCGTCGGCGCGGTGATTGAGGTTGACACGGGGATGAACCGGGCAGGCGTACAGCCGGGAGCGGAGACGCTCGCCCTGGCGCGAAAGATAGGGCGCCTCAAGGGCCTCGAGTTCAGGGGCGTCATGGGATATGAGGGGCACGTGCAGAAGGTCGAGAGGCTCGGCGACAGGACCAGGGCGGTCCAGCAGAGCCTCGCCGGCCTGACCTCGACCGCCAAGCGGCTGAAGGAGGAGGGGATCGGGTGCGAGATCGTCAGCGCGGGCGGCACGAACTCCTACAGCATTACCGCAAAGGTCGAGGGCGTGACCGAGATACAGGCGGGCTCGTATGTGTTCATGGACGGCATGCACAGCCTCGAGGGAGTGGACTTTGAGCACTCGCTGACGGTCCTGGCCACGGTAACAAGCAGGCCCACGAAGGACCGCGCCATAATGGACGCAGGTGTGAAGTGCTTCGCGGACTCGAAGGTGATGCCGGTGTGTACCACGAAGGGGATCGAGGTGACGTTCCTCTCTGAGGAGCACGCCAACATGAAGCTCGAGAAGGCCGACCCGAAGATAGGGGACCGCCTCTCGTTCTATCCGTACTATGCGCCCACCACGGTGAACCTCTACGACAGGTTCTACTGCGGCAGGAGGGGCCACGTGGAGGTCCAGTGGGACATCCTCGCGCGCGGCAAGTCCCAGTAGATAGAGGAGCCAGCCTAGCGCGCGGGGTGGTTGTGTCCCCAGACCGGCGGGACGAACGGCAGCCTCAGGTTGGCCACGGCCTTGTCCAGGTGCGCCTGTCCGTCCTTCAGCGTGAAGCCAAAGTGCCCCGGGAAGAGCTGCTTCACCCCCAGCCCCGACAGCTTGCCGATGTTGGCGCGGTAGGGGGCGAGCTCCGACCCAGGCCAGTTCCCCAGGCCTATCGTGCCGTTGCAGAAGACGACGTCCCCGGTGAAGATGATCCCCTCGTTCTTGGAGAGGACGCACATCGCCCCCGGCGTGTGGCCCGGGACGAGTATGAACCTCAGGACCTTGTTCCCCATCCGGAGTTCCTCTCCGTCGGCTACCCTCCTGTCGACCTTCGTGTGGATGTACTTGTAGTCGGACGGGTAGATGGGCCCCCTCGCGATGTTCAGGCCGAGCTCTTCGTCGCTGCCATCCTCCACGAGCGGAGCGTCGATCTCCGAGGCGATCGTCTGGATCCCGAGCCGCTCCCTGAAGAACTTGGCCCCGCACGCGTGGTCGGCGTGGGCGTGCGTCACTATCACGGACTTGATGGAGCCTGGGTCGATCCCGTCCTCCCTGATGTTGGCGAGCATCTCCTCCCCGCCGCTCCCTCCACCCGCATCGATCATGACCCACTGGTCGCCGCAGTTGAGCAGGTAGACGCAGCAGTCCAGGGCGTGCGAGAGTCCCATGCCGCCGTCCCCTATGATGTGAACGTCTTTGGTGATTCGCATGTTCGTCTTAGACTCGAAGACCGGCTGGCCGTCCTTATTTGCTTTTGACCCCTGGCAAGGCCTAGCCTAGCCTAGCCTCTGCTCCGGGGCCGATTCTTTTCGCGGTGCACCCCGGATCGCGGTATCGATCCGGTCCATCCCCTCGGAGATGTTCTCGATCGAGGTTGCGTACGAGAGCCGCAGATGTTTCTCCCCCAGCTCCCCGAACGAACTGCCTGGCACCGTCGCAACCTTCGCATTGTCGAGCAGGAACATGCTCGTGTCGAAGGCGTTCATTCCACGAAGGGCGACACGCGGGAAGGCGTAGAAGGCTCCGCCAGGGTTCGGACAGGAGACGCCTTCCATCTCGTTCAGCCTCCGGACCATCATGTCTCTGCGCCGGGTGTACTCCTCGAGCATCCTTTGCGTCTCTCCCTGAGGGCCCGTCAGGGCCTCGACCGCAGCCACCTGCGCGAACGAGTTCGGGCATCCGCTCGTGAAGAGGTTCAGCTTGGCCATCTGTGCGGCGATCTCCGGTCGCGCCGCAGCGTACCCGACCCTCCACCCGGTCATCGCGTACGTCTTGGAGAGGGCGTTTACGGTCACGGTCCTGTCCTTCATCCCGTCGAACGAAGCGATGCTGTAGTGCTCGACCCCGCCGTACATGACCTTCTCGTACACCTCGTCAGAGAACACGAGGAGGTCCTTCGACCTGGCCAGGTCGGCGATCCCCTCCAGGTCTTTCCGGCCGAGGACGGATCCGGTAGGGTTGGAGGGCGAGTTTATCAGAATCGCCTTGGTCTTCTTCGTGACCAGATTCGCGACCTCCTCCATCTCGGGCCTGAAGCCGAGGCTCTCGTGGGTGGGATATCGGACCACCTTTCCTCCGGCCAGGCTGATGCACGCCTCATAGTGGGGCCACGCCGGGTCGGGGAGTAGCACCTCGTCCCCGGGGTTTACCGTGCACATTATCGAGAGATAGATCGCCGCGCCCGCACCGGGGGTGACGACCACCTCTGTCGCCGGGTCTGCATCGACTCGGTTCTCCCTCTTCAGCTTCGCCGAGATCGCCTCCCTCAGCGGCATGATACCCGCGCTGGAGGTGTAGTGGGTGAACCCTTCGTCGAGCGCCCGCTTCGCTGCTGCGGTGATGTGAGCCGGCGTGTCAAAGTCGGGTTCACCGACCTCCAGCCGGATCACGCCCGGCATCTTGTTGGCCTTCTCGAAGATCACCCTGATCCCGGAGACGGGGATGCTGTTAACGCGTTCTGAGACGAATGAGCCCATTACGGCCCGAGCGGTCGCTGGGCGTTTAGTTAGTCCTTTCTGTCCTCTGTTGGACGGACTCGGCGAGCGATCCCGCTACTGCTGTGTGTACCTGCGCTTGAGGTCCTTCCAGATCAAGGCGATCTTCCGCAGCTCAGCGAGCAGCTGAGCGCTACCCGTCTCGTTCTGGACGACCGAGTGGAGGAGAGTCTTCAGCGGGGACACTCCCCACTCGTTGACCCATTCCTGCAGCCAGGGAGCAGGCCACGGGTCGCACTGGGCGTTGTAGATCTTCTTGTCCTGCTCCTTGAGCACATCGAGGGGGCCCCACCTGCCCATTGCCTCGTTTACCTCCTTGTCCCTCCAGAGCCCGTCTGCGGGCGCCGGGACGCCGCAGTCCATGACCTGGGACTTTAGCACGCGGAACGCTCCTCTGGGGTCGGGCTCCAGCCTGTCGTTCGTCCGCCCGCCAAAGTACTGCATGACGTTCCAGAGCGCGTCGAGCTTCTTGGGGTTCTTCAGCGACTTCATCGACGGCGAGTAGACCCTCGTGTAGCAGCTGATGTAGCCGTATCCCGGGTTCAGGGCCTGCGAGACGTTCCTCGACATCGACATGTAGTCGATGACCGGGAGGACGTAGCGAGGGAGCCAGCTGAAGGTGTGCTTGAGCTGCCCCATGGCGTACGTCGTGTCGAACGCGCCCAGCTGCGTGCTCTCCTTCGCCAGGACCTTCTGCTTGTTGGCCGCGTCTGAGATCCACCTTAGCGTCACGAAGAGGGGAGACTTGGGGTCGTCGAAGATTGGGTTGAAGTCCTCGTCGAAGAGGTAGCTCGGCTGCGGCGGGTTCATCCCGACCATCAGCGAGTAGAGTGTCTCGAGGTAACCGGGTCCGGCGAGGTCGAGGACTATGGGCGACGCTACGACGCCCCTGTCCTTCACACGCCTCGACTGGGCGATCACGTCGTCCCACTCGGTGGGAGGGGCCGCACCGTCCAGGTGCACCTTGTTGTACATGAAGGCTGCGTGCGCTCCATAGTAGATGACGCCCTGCACTCTCCCGTCCGGGGTCATTATCGACTTGCGGTACTGCTCCTTCGAGATCTCCTTCCTGTACCTGGCCGCCTCGGGGACAAAATCCTCCAGGACCCCGGCCCAGCCCTTCCAGAGATAGTACGCGTTGGGCTCGTTGAAGGTCTGGAAAAAGTCGGGCGGGGTCCCCCCGACGAACCTGTCGTTCAGGAACCCGAGGTAGTTCGCAGCGTCCCCGCTCGCTCTGACGCGGACGTTGCGGTGCTTCGCGTTGTAGAGAGAGATGTTCTTGTCGATGAGATGACCCAACAGCCCCCAGTAGGACACTTCGATATCTGTCATCAGTCGGGGCCCGGGGCACTTGGTTCAGCTATATCCATTTCGGGCGCTTTGTGAGCCCGGCCGACGGCGAAGACTCGGACGACGGGCCGCGGACCGTCCGCCGAACCTAGTCCGCGGCGCTCTTCACGACCTTCCCTCCCTTCACGACATCGGTCACCGCGATCAGGCGGTCGGCCATCTTCTTCACTCCGAGCACGTCGACGAGAGGGTGTCTTCCCTCCAGGAGCTTGAAGATCGCCACGTCAGCCGTCGCCCCCACCTCCAGGGTGCCGAGCGTGCCTGAGAGGCCCAGCGCTGCCGCAGGGGCTGACGTGCTCGCCTCTACCACCCTTTCGAGCGCCATGCCGAGATGGAGGAACTTGCTCATCGTCGTGGGCATGTTGAAGACCGGTCCGTCGACGTTTCCGATCCAGAGGTCCGTGCTGATCGTGTCGGGCTCCAGCCCCGCCTCCAGAGCCAGAGCGGCCACCCGCCAGGTGAAGCTCCCCTTCCCGTGCCCGACGTCGAGAAGGACACCCCGCTTCTTGGCCTGGAAGATCTCTGGGTGTATCGTCTTTCCGTCCTCCGTCAGGCCGTCCCTGCGATTGTTGACCCTGTTGGTATGGAAATGGTAGGCGTGCGTGATAATGTCGCCCTTCCTTAGGTACTTCAGCGCCTCGGGCATGAAGTGGTTCTCGGCCATCACCCTGCACGGGGCTTCGTCCGCGATCTGCCTCGTGATCTCGAGCAGTTTGATCCCGTGGTGCGCCCACTTGATGCCGACGATCGTCCCCCTGCTGCCGCGCAGCACGGACAGCAGGTTCTTCCTGTTCACGAAGAGCGGGGCTAGGACGTCATCGACCGCAGTTATCAGCATCGGCCAGCGCTGGTCGGTGTTGCTCGGGCTGTCGTTGAACTCGACCATGCCCAGCGACTCGACATTGACGAACGCCGTTATTCGGGTCTGGCACCGGTCGACCACATACCTCTTGAACCCCATGAAGTTCAGCTCGCCGGTCGAACCTGCGTCCGCGACGGTAGTCGCGCCGTTTGGGAGGCAGACCGCATCCGGGTCGATGCTCAGCTTCGTGATGTCGTGTGCGACGTGGGTGTGGATATCGATGAAGCCCGGGGTGACGATCTTCCCAGAGGCGTCGATCTCGCGCTTGGCGCCGGACGATGAGATGGACTCGGCCACCTCGACGACCTTTCCCCTCGAGACGGCGATGTCCTTCTTCTCGCTGATCCCCTGCGCGGGGTCCACGAGAGTACCTCCCGTTATTATCAGATCATACAACTCCAAAAGTTAGGCCCGCCGGCGTCTTAAGTTTGATGCAGGTGAACGGAGAGTCCGTCTCCGGACTAACTAACTAACTCACCCTCGTAGCACGGATGGTCAGCCCGCAGGGGCAGGGGCGGGCTGGGCCGGCCTCAGAGGGAGCTTTCCTGAGAAGTGGCAGGCGGAGAGGTGGTCAGGGCCGACGCTGACGAGCGGGGGCTCCGTGGCGTGGCAGACCTCCTGGGCGTAGATGCACCTGGGGAAGAATCTGCAGCCCTGCACCTCGTCCTCCTGTGAACTGGCGAGCTTCGTCGACCACGTGACGCTCTCGGTCCTGGACCCTGGGGTCGACGCGATCAGCGCCATCATGTACGGGTTGGCCGGGGCGGCCACGAGCGTTTCCGTATCTCCCAGCTCCATCACCGAGCCCTGGTAGAGCACGACCATCCTCCCGCCGGAGGCCTTCTCGGAGAAGTACTTGGCGAGCGCGACGTCGTGGGTTATGAAGAGGTAGGTCGTCCCGAGCTTCTGCTTTATCTCCAGCAGCATGTCGAGTATGTCTATCCTCAGGGAGGCGTCGATCATGCTGACCGGCTCGTCCAGGACGATGAGCTCCGGGTTGATGCTGATGGCCCGGGCGATCGCGACCCTCTGCCTTTGTCCTCCGCTGAGCTGGTGCGGATACTTCTGGAGGTGGTTCTTCCCTGACAGCCCGACGAGCGAGAGCAGGTCCGCGGCCCTGAGCGAGGCACCCTCTCTCGTCATTCCCTTGTTCCACCTCTTCAGTCCAGCGATCAGAGTCTGCTCTATCGTCAGGGCGGGGTTCAGCGATGTGTAGGGGTCCTGGTGGACCATCTGGACGGCCCTCCGGTAGCTCAGGAACTCCCCGTGGTCCGCCTTGGCGAGGTCCTTGCCCCTGAACCTCATCGTCCCCTTGGTGGGCCTCTGGAGGCCCGCGATGACCCTGCCGAGGGTCGTCTTTCCGGACCCGCTCTCGCCGACAACGACAAGGAGCTCCCGGGAGGCGATGTCAAGGTTGAGGTGTCTCAGGGCCTCCAGCTTCTTCTTGCCCGAGCCTCCCTTGGCCCTGAATGTGACACCGACGTCGGAGAGTTCTAGGAGGCGGGGGTCGCTCATCTGACTGCACTCTCAGTTGGTAAGCTCGATCGTCCTGGCGAAGTGACAGGCAGAGAGATGGCCCGGTTGCACCTCGATGAGCGGAGGCTCCTGCTCCTCGCATATCTTCTGCGCGTGCGCGCACCTGGATCTGAACCCGCATCCCGATATCCTGTTTATGAGGTCGGGCGGGCTCCCAGGGATACTCCTCACGTCGCTCGCCTTGCCGTAGATCGTCGGTACCGCCTTGATCAGGGCATAGCTGTACGGATGGCGTGAGTTATTGAAGAGCTCCGTCGTGCTGCCGATCTCCGCCACCTTGCCTGCGTACATCACGACGGTGCGGTCTGCAAAGTCGGAGACGAGGGGCATGTCGTGCGTGATGAAGAGGATCGTCACGTTGGTCTTCTCATGGACCTTCTTCACGAGCTCGAGCGTCATCTTCTGGGTGACCACGTCGAGCGCCGAGGTCGGTTCGTCCAGGATGATGAGCTCCGGGTTCAGGACCAGGGTCAGGGCGATGGCCGTCCTCTGCTTCATCCCGCCGCTCAGCTCGTGCGGGTACGCGTTCAGGACGCGATCGGGCTCGAGCGAGACCTCCTTCAGGTACTGCCTCGTCACCTCGTCGATGGCCTTGTTGTCGGTAAACCCGTGCACGGACATGGTCTCCCGAAAGTGCGCCCTGATGCGCATGGTCGGGCTGAAGGAGTTCTGGCTCGCCTGCGAGAGGATCGAGATCTTCTCCCACCTGATCTTCTGAAACTCGTGGTTCGTCATCTTCAGCAGGTCCGTCCCGTGGAAGAGGATCGAGCCGTTCGTTACCCTCCCGGGAGGCCTCGTTGCCCGCATGACCGCGTGGGCGGTCGTGGACTTGCCGGAACCGCTCTCCCCCACCACCGCCAGAATCTCGCCTTCTCGGATGTCCAGGCTGAGTCCATCGACGGCGTGGAGGACGGTCTTTCCAAGGAAATAGGAGACGCTAAGGTCTCTGATCTCGAGGAGACTCCCCACAATACTTCTGACGCGCCGCGGATATTTAACAATT
>JAPCJS010000153.1 GCA_027886825.1 Nitrososphaerota archaeon | reverse complement strand
TAGTAATCCTGCAGAATCGAGGTGGGGATGAGGTCATCACGATTCGCGACTACAGAAAACTTGGAAAGCGCTCCAGGGAGGTTATCGGGAAGGCCATCCGGTCAAATAGCTTTGTCCTCCAGGTCAGATCGGTCGAGAAGATAGTCATCAGGGGAGATGAACTCGAATGGTACCTCACCACGGATGAGGGGGATACGGTCGTCAACACGCGCGGCCGCAGAAATGTAATCATGATGGATCACAAAGTCATACTCGTGGATCCTCATGACAACATCTCCGAGATCGACCTGGATGAGATGGACAAGAGGACCCTAAAGATCCTAGACCGGACAGTCTAGACCGGACAGTCTAGACCGGACAGTCTAGACCGGACAGTCTAGACCGGACAGTCTAGACCGGGCTATGTCGGCCCTATCTCAGGGAACGTTGCTCCACATCGGCGCAAGCGGGTTGCAGAGCAAGGCGACCTTTCCGACGAAAAAGATCGGGTCTCCCGAGCCGAAGTCGGCATAGTGCACTATCACTCCCTCGATGGTCTGAGGAGGCACCGACTGCTTGGCGGTCACGTAGGGGACAGTGTGGGCGAATATTATGTGGACGATGTCCAGCGGCAGACCCTCTTCCATGGCGAGAGCTGAGCCCAGCATGATGTGCGTCAGCTTTCTTCCTTCGTCGGAGATGACGACCCGATCCCCCTCCCGGCGGCCCAACATCGGCTTGCCGACGTCGTGGAGAACTGCCCCTGCTATCACCGAGTCCATGTCTATGCTGAGGTGGTGTATCTCGACGAGATTCCGGGCCAGGTCCATTGCGGTCCTTGTGACGCACCTCGTGTGGTCGACGAGCGAAAATCCTTCGAGCTTCTCGGGTCCGCCTGGTGACATGGGAATCCTGTTGATGTCGTCCCAGGCACTCTTCTCGAGAGCGCGGATCCAGACCTTGACGACCCTGTCTCTCAGGTCACCGTCCCCGATTCGCTCGACCTCTGGGAACGTGGACAGGATTTCTCCGCGGCTCTTTTGAATCATGCGAGCCTTCGTGGACGGATATGCTATATAACGTTCGTAGCGTCAGCTCCACTATCACCAAGGCCGCGCCCTCATTCTCGCGGCGAATTCTGTGGATGGTCTAGTGCATCACCGTCTCGGCGAATAGTGCCGGAGAGTCATATCGGGGATAGTCCATGAAAACGAGCACGATCTGGTTGCAACCTAGGTCCGCATATCTACGCACCTTCTCTCGAATGACCGAGGGAGTGCCGATCAGGGTGTCCTCTATGTTGAAGTCTCCGGGACCTGACTTTGAGGCCTTCGAGAGGTCGACGTCCCTGACCGCGTTTGTAACGATGCGCTTCTTCTCCCTCAGTTCGTCTTCGTCCCTGCCGAGGAGGACGCGAAAGTGCATGCTCCTCGTGATCTCATCCCACTTTCTTCCCTGCCTCTTCATTTCGACCTTGAGATAATCGACCAGGGAAGCATAGCGGGCTGGCTTCACGTCCGGTCCTACATCCCAACCATCCGCGAACCGGGCCGCCGCACGGAGAGTCCTCTTGCCGCCTCCGCCCACGAATATCGGAACTCGCGCTGAGGGTTTCGGCTCGTTCATGGCGTCTTTCACGACGTAGTGCTTCCCGGAGAACGAGAACTTGGGGCTCCCGAGCATGCCCCGGACTATCTGCAGACCCTCCGCCATCCTGGAGACCCGCTCCTTCAGGGGCGGAAACTGGAAGCCGTAGGCCTCGAACTCGGGTTGATACCAGCCCGCACCGTAACCGAGCAGGAACCTGTTCGAGGAGATTATTGCTAGGTTCGCCGCCATCTTGGCGACGACGGCGGGATTCCTGTAACCATCGCAGGACATGAACGTCCCGAGCTTGACTCTCCTAGTGATCGCCGCGAGCGCAGTTAGAGTCGTCCAAGCCTCGAAGTTAGCCTTACCGAGCATGAAGTGGTCCGAGGCCCACAGCGAGCTGTAGCCGAGGCGCTCGGCAGATGTTGAGATTGTGGTCAGCTGGTCCCAGGAGAAGGAGTCGTTGAGTGGGAAGGCGTACTCGATCGGATAGTATTGCTCCACCGGGCCGGGCTGGTATGAGTTCCCTACGAAGTTCGGAAGAGATATGCCGAAGTTTACATCTCGCGTGACCATTTCTTGCGCTCCCTGCGAAGTCTGTGTGTATATCTGCGTGCTTGCCGCAGAACAATGTCTGTGAACTGTCGTCTGGTCCGGTGGGACCCGCCCCCAAGGGGCGAAGGGAGATGGCAGCCATGGCCCTATCGGTTACCATATGTTTCTCTGAGGTAAGGCAGCACTTTGGTGCCGTACACCCTCAGGAATTTTTCCTCATCTGGGCTCGTACTCAGAATTACGAGCTCGTCGATGCCGAGCTTCATGAAGGGCTCGAGCCTCTTTATGTGCTCGTCCGGAGACGTGGCCACGATCCAGTGAGTCTTGAACGTTGAGACGTCGATGAGCTTCCCCTTGGCCTCGTTGATTCTGGGATCGGAGACTGCTTCGTTCATCAGGTTGGGTATCACCGTATGGTTCCAGTATTCACGGGTCGAGAGTATCTTGTCCTCGTCCTCATCATAGGCGACGGAGATGTGAACGGCTGCGTGCATCCGGCGTGAGTCCCGGCCCGTCTCCTCCGCGCCGGCTCGGAATGCAGGCAGGATGATGTTCTTGAGCTGCTCAACAGGCGCCTCCGTTCCAGTCGGCAGGATTATCCCATCGCCCCACTTTCCGGCTATCCTAGCCGACTTCGGCCCGCTCGCGGAGACTATCATCGGGACGGGTTGGGAGGGTTTCGTGTAGAGGTTCGCTGTCCGCAGGTTGAAGTACTTCCCGGTGAAGTCCACGAACTTCCCGTCAAAGAGCAGCCTGATCACCTCGAGGGCCTCGTCGAACTTCTCGAGCCTCTTCCCCGCCCGCGGCCAGTCCGAGCCGACGGCCATCTCGTTGATGGGCTCACCGCTCCCGATCCCGAGGAAGAACCGGCCCGGGTAGGTCGCGCCGAGTGTCGCAGACGCCTGGGCTAGGACGGCCGGATTGTACCTCGCTCCCGGGACCGTCACCCCTGGGCCGACCCTCGCCTTTCCTGTTCGCTCCAGGGCCGCTGCCATCATTGTCCAGGCAAAGTTGCAACTCGTTCCGGCGTTGCTCCACGGATGGAAGTGATCGCTCAGCCAGATGGTGTCGAACCCATATCGCTCAGCATCGACTGCTAGCTTGAGCATCTCTTGCGGCGGATGAACCTCGTTTATGCCAAGGTAACCAAACTCTACGTTCGTGGATGACATGAGAAGCGCCTCCTGTCATCGACCGTGTTTAAGATTTTCAAGACCCCGCCTCCGATGTGGTGTCCTTCCACAAAAACGACCTTGCGTGCTCGTGACATCAGGGGGGTGAGAAGCGAAAATTGCTCCCGCTACATTATGATGGAAGTTCCTCTTTGGTTTTACTCATCTCAATGTCCCCGTGCGTACCAAGTTAATCGATAGACTTTACGCAGGCGGGCGCGGTTCCCCGACGAAGGTTTATGATTGGGGCGTGGGATTGAAGAATCAAAGTTGCCACCGCGAGGAATCCTGGATGAACTCAAGGAGATCGTAGGTTCCAAGAACGTCCTGAGTGACACCAAGGCGCTTCGGTCCTACACCGACGGGTCCCTCGACGAAAACCGCGGCTCGACGAGCCGTTGGAGAGTCGGAACCAGCTATGGTGCCCGGTTCGTGCCCGATCTCGCCGTGATGCCCTCATCCACTGAAGAGGTCGCTGCCGTCGTGCAGGTCTGCAACCGGCGTGGTGTTCCCCTGATACCTTTGAGCGGGGGAAGCAACCTGGTCGGCGCCACCGTTCCCATCAAGGGCGGGGTGGTGGTCGACATGCGACGGATGAACAGGGTCCTGAAGATAGACGAGTCGAACCTCTACGCGATATGTCAACCGGCGGTGATCCTGTCTGACCTTCAGACCGAGTTGGGACTTCACGGGCTGTGCCACGGCACCAACCCCGGGAGCGCTGACTGGGCGACGGTCGGAGGCGCGGTCTCGATCGGCGCCCAGACAATGACCGGATTCAGGTACGGGACCATCGTGGACAATCTGCTGGAACTGGAGGTCGTCCTGCCATACGGGGACATCGTGAAGACCGGACCTTGGTACGGGTCGGGATACAACCTGAGAGGGATTTTTCCCCGGTCCGAGGGGACACTGGGGATCATCACACAAGTGACGATGAGGGTCCACCGGCTCCCTCCCTACCGTGTAAGTGCCGGATTCATGTTCGATTCGTTCGAGGCCGCCGTCAGGACACAGCTGGAGCTGTCCTCCCTGGAGCTCCACCCCCTGTCCACCATCCTTTCGTCCGACACGTTCGGCCGCGAGCACGAGGAGCTGGCAAGAGAAGATCCAAAACGGCAGTCTCGCGGCTGGTTGATCCTGGAACTCGAGGGTGAGAAGACTGAAGTCTCCAGGACAAGTAGGAGGATTGACCGCGTTGCGGGCGCTAGAGAAGGGCGAAAGATCAGCCGACGCTCGATGGATTCGATAGGAGACTTCTTGCTGATATTCACTACGGGCGCAAGGAAGTCCGCACTGCCTGCTCTCCACACCGCGAAGGTCAGGGTAAGCCGGCACATCTGGGTCCCCCCGGACAAAATTGTGGAGGTGTATCGGGCGTTCGAAGACCTGGTCGAAAAATACGGGATGGACGACCCGACTGCGCTGAATACACCGACCAGATTGATAGTCGGTTGCCTCGTAGACCCCAAGAGTGAAAGAGATATCACTGCTCTGGCTGGTTTCCTGGAGGATCTGCGTATGGTCGCGCGCGATGTAGGGGGCACTCTCTTCGGGGCTCACGGAGCTGGGCTGGTCAACAAGAGCGAGATCGAGGAGGATTATGGGGAGGGCGCGATCGAACTGATGAAGAGGATCAAGCTGGCGTTGGATCCTAGATTAATCATGAATCCGGGTAAGGTGCTAGATTTGGACAACTCCGAGACGCCTCCGGAATGAGCCGATAGGATGACCTCTGATCTTCGCCGATTTGAGACCAGCTCGAATTCCCACCCGCAACGCATTTAGCGCCCGCAAGGCCGATTGAGCCAGTTGGCGAGCGAACGCGTGCGGAGGTGGTATGCCGCTCACGCCCAGGAAGAGTGGGACAGGATGTTTCAGAGTAGGTACCGCAGACTCGAGTTCGAGACACCGTTCACTTTCTCGAGAAGTATCTGCCCAGCGATGGGCTGCTCCTTGATGCTGGAGGAGGGCCGGGGCGATACACGGCAGCTCTGGCAAAGAGAGGATACGAGATCGTGCTGCTCGACCTCGTCCCAGAGAACCTCGAGTTTGCAGGGAGTAGGCTGAAGAGGCTCGGCCTGATGGGACGGATAAGAGGTCTTGTTGAAGGTTCGATCGAGGACCTCTCGGCATTCCCAAGCGAGTCTTTCGACGCCGTCCTCTGTCTGGGTGCACCTCTGTCTCATCTCATGAGTTCGCATGAGAGGAAGAGGGCTGTGTCAGAACTGGTTCGAGTCGCTAAGGTAGACGCGCCAATCTTCGTTTCAGTCATTAACAAGTTCTCAGCACTCATCTATGAACTTCGAGGCAAATACCTTCTCGCCGAGCCTGATGGAACGGAACTCTTCCGCCCGCTTCTCGAGGAAGGCGATCACACGGGAAAATACCTCTTCACCGACTTTCACGGTTTCCTCCCGGAGGAGCTCAGAGAAACACTCTCAAGGCCGGACGTCGAGATTCTCGAGATGGTGGGGCTGGAGGGTCTCGGTGCCCATCACCCGGATGAGGTGAACAAGCTCGCTAGAGACAGGAAGCTCTGGAGACTCTGGCTCGAAGCGCACTACAAGATATGTACCCATCCGTCAGTCGTGGGGACGAGCGAGCACGCTCTCCTCGTAGGGAGAAAAATCGCTCACTCTCCCTAGGTACGTTGCTACTGAGTGGATCGTTGCCGCTGGTCGACGCTCTCAGGCGCGTGGACGGTG
>JAPCJS010000062.1 GCA_027886825.1 Nitrososphaerota archaeon | reverse complement strand
TGAACAAGAAGGAGCACCCCGCAGTATGCGCGTCGCATTGCAGGTCGGACATAACGTCCCTCGTCTTCCCGAGGAAGGTTCTCAAGACGCGCACGAACACTCCCCATCGTCCTCGTGGACGAAGGTCCCAGGTACCCGTGGACTCTCGGCCGTTTTTGGGATCACGTGGATCCACGTCTCCTTCGGAGAAAGGAGCGCGGTAGAACGGCTCTTACGCACGCTGAAGGAGAGGACGAGCTGGTCCTATAACAATACCCCATCGACCAGAATGGGTAACCTGCGGTCGTTCATTGAGGTCTCCGTTTTGGTACAACCACCTCATGAGATCAAACACTGGGAAGGATCCCGGTTCAGGTGAGTTCATCCTAACGGTACCACCTCTTGAGGCCAGAACGCTTTTAGTGACTTGGTAACCCCCGCGATGAGAAGCTTTGGACGACCTGAAGATCGGCCTCACCGGATATGGGGACTTTGGAAAGGAGCACGCTGCCGCGATATCGGCGGTGAGAGGCGCCCAGCTCACCTGCGTCTGCGTCGGAACGGAGGAGACGGCCCGCCAGGTCAGGACCCTCACCGGCCTCGAGGTGTTCACCGACTACGAGGATTTCCTCGAGAGGGGCGATATGGATGTGGTCGACATCGTATCCCCGAACCACCTCCATGCGGAGCAACTCACGAAGGCGATGGTGAGAGGAAAGGACGCCCTGCTCGAGAAGCCAATTGCCAACGAGCTCGGTGAGGCGCGGAAGCTAGTCGAGCAGCATAGGACTCATCCGGTCAGGGTCCAAGTGGGGTTCCAGAGCAGGTACGATCCTTTCTGGATGCGGTTCAAGCGCTCGCTCGATTCTGGAGAGATTGCGAGCCCTGCATTTGCGAGGCTTGAGAATTGGAGGAGGCCTTTCCGACTGGTCTCGGCGGGCTGGCGGGCCGACCAGTCGAAGGTGGGCCACTACATGGTGCACCATGCCATACATCGGTTCGACCTTGCTGCTTGGCTCTTCGGGATGCCGCACAGAATCTCCGGTTTTACGGATTCGCCCCTCACATGGAACGCGGGGCGATACGGGAACGCTTTCACCCTGATGGAATACTCCGGCGGACCCAAGGTGGTGATAATGGAGTCCTCAAACGGGTCGTCCGACTACATTATGGGAGCGATCAGCGGGGAGGGCGCGATCTTCGGCATGTACTCCTCCGACGGAGGGGATTCCGAGCCAGCGTGGATAGAGGTTAGAGACATGGTGGGCAACTTCAACAGGGAGAAGCTCGCGAGGCCAAAGGGGGGCGCACTGGTCTCCGAGATTCAGGACTTCTTGGACGCAATCAGGAACGGAAGGGATCCCGCCGTGACGCTGGAGGACGGGTTCAGGGCCCAGCTCCTGGCCTCCACCGCCATAACGGCCATTGGAACGAACGACATTCTTGGAGTTCCCGGATACTGATCTCCTCGACGGTTGTCTGGGGGCCCTCGATGCCTCGCGCCCAGTGGGCTGTCCAGCCCCGTCTGTTTTGAGTTCTGACCACGCGACGTATACGGACTCATCGTACGCATTGCTGAAATCACTTATGCGAGAGTTGGATGCCCGGGACTCCTTAAATATCGAGCGCGAGGTTTCGAGCTCTCGGTCAGACTTTGGGCGGAGCTTCTATGACTGCTGAGGAGACCCTGGCCGGCAAGAATTGCGTAATCACCGGGGGGACGAGAGGACTGGGCGAGACGACAGCCAAGTACTTTGCAAAGCTGGGTGCCGAGGTAATCATTACCGGGACTGACGAAAAGAGGGGAAGGGGCATCGAGGCCAGCACGAAGGGAATCAGATTCCAGGCGTCGAACCTCGAGGACAGGGTCTCGACGTTGAAGCTGGTGGAATGGCTCGAGTCGAACTGCAAGAAGGTGGACGTGTTCATAAGCAACGCCGCGCGAAACTCCAGGTACAGCATCACGGACCTCCCGGTCGAAGAGTGGGACAAAATGGTCAACCTAAACCTCGGGGCGCCGTTCCTGCTCTCGAAGTGGGCGGCACGAAACATGATAGCGAACAAGACCAAGGGGAAGATAATCATCATCAGCGCCATCCAGGCCTACTCGCCCCTGGATCGATCTTTCCCGTACGTGACCACAAAGGGTGGCCTGATCTCGATGGTCAGGAGCATGGCGGCCGATTTGGGACCTCACGGCATCCTCGCGACGGCGGTTCTGCCCGGGCCTTTCCATGTAATGGACCAGGAGATTGACGACGCCCTTGACTCCAGGTCCGCCTCCTTCTTGCGAAGGATGGGCAGGCCCCTGGAATACGCGAGGCTCCTTGCGTTCCTCGCGAGCGATCACAACACCTTCATGACCGGTAACATGATAGTCATAGACGGTGGAAGGATGATAAGCCGGAGACCAGACCCTGACGAGCTGAGATTGAGCGACCTGCCGGATGACAGTCGATACACGTGGAGCTCGAGCGGGCGAGGCGGTCGCGAAGCAGGCAAGAAGACAGTCCAGGGTACACAGTGATGGCCACATCGCTCTCGGCACGCTTCTACGGAGTAGGCAAGGAGCTCAGACTTGAGGAGGTCCCGGTTCCATCTCTTGGGGATGACGACGTGGAACTCGAACTCAAGGCGGCAGGCGTCTGCCATTCTGACCTCCACACCATGCATGGAATGGGGAACCAGAAGAATCTGCCCATGACGCTGGGTCACGAAGGGTCTGGTATCATCGCCGCGGTAGGTAGGAGCGTGAAGAACGTCTCGGTCGGAGACCGGGTTGGGTACGACTACATCTGGAGCTGCGGCCGATGCAGCTACTGCCTGTCGGGAAGAGAGAACATCTGCGACAGCAAGTCTAGGTCAGAAGGCACCTGGCAAGAGAGGATCATAGTCCCCGCCAGGCACGTCCACAAGATCCCGGCGGGTCTTGGGTTCCCGGAGGGCGCAGTCTTGAATTGCGCTGTGATGACAGGTTACCACGCGACCAAGCTCGCGGAGACCAAGCCCGGAGTCTCGGTCCTCGTCTACGGACTTGGCGGGGTCGGCATGAACCTCCTCAAATGGACCAAGCTAGCTGGAGCTGCCGAGATCATCGCTGTCGACAGCGACGAGGAGAGGCTTCGCGTCGCGAAGAGGGAGGGGGCGACGATCACGATAAACCCGACCGAAAGGTACCCGCTAGAGGAAGTCAAGAGGCTCACCTCCGGTGGAGTCGACATCGCTTTCGAGGTCATCGGGAAGACCGAGACGGTCAGGAACACCCTGTCGTCTGTGAGACAGGGAGGGAAGTCTGTCCTGATCGGTCAGCTCTGGGAGCCGTTCCAGATTCACATCCTCAAGGACATCCAGTTCGGGGAGAAGAGGATCCTAAGCCCAGAGGACCACACAAAATCGGAGATCTACGAGGTCCTACGCCTAATAGAGACCAACAGATTCCAGTTCGGTGATTCGATCACTCACAGATTCCCCCTGCGAGAGGCCAACCAGGCGGTCAACGTGCTCCAGAACCGGATAGGCAACCCGGGCAGGGTGATTCTGGAACCCTAGATCCCTTCAACCCTTATTAGCGGTCCGGTGAAAAACCAGTACCATGAAGATCGCCGCCATCGATTTCTTCCCTCTCAGTCTCCCGCTCGACGCCCCTTTCAAGCCTGCTTGGTTACCTGAGAGCGTCAAGGCGAGGAACGGGACCCTCGTCAGGCTCAGGACTGACGACGGGACAACCGGTTTCGGATGGGTGGGGTCTCGGGGTACTGAAGTAAAGGAAGTCGGCCGATCGAAGTTCTTCCAGAACCTCGTCATCGGTCTGGAGGTCTACGAGTTCGAAAAGGTGGTCAAGATTCTATCGAGGTTCCCTGGGAAGTTGTTCGGCATCGAGGTGGCGATGTGGGATGCCCTTGGGAAGAGCACCAACAAGCCGATCTACCAGCTTCTGGGGGGAGTTCGGGACAGGGTCATGGCCTACGCCAGCACGGCTGAGTTGAAGAAACCGGAGGAGCACGCGGCCGACGCACTGAAGTACTGGGAAATGGGGTTCCACGCCATCAAGACGCGGATTCACAATGACAGGATGGAGGAAGACATCGCGGTCATCAGGGCGATGCGCAAGGCGATCCCTCTCGAGATGCTCATCATGGTCGACGCCAACCAGGCCAACCCTACCTTCGGTCCGATCTGGTCCTACAAGCGAGCCCTCAAGACGGCGAGGGAATTCGAAAAACTTGACGTGTACTGGCTTGAGGAACCGCTCCATCACGAAGCCCACGAGGACCTGGCGCAGCTGCGCTCCGAGTCGGGTGTCTACATTGCGGGAGGCGAAGACGAGGTTGGGATGTTCCGCTTCAAGGATCTACTCACAAAAGGGTGCTTTGACATCGTGCAGCCTGACGTCTGTGGGTCGGGTGGAATCCTCGAGTGGAAGAAGATCGCGACGTTGGCCGAGTCGATGAGCAGGATGATCGCCCCTCATTCCTTCGACACCAGCATCAACCTTGCCGCGTCCCTCCAGGTGGTCGGTTCGGTTCCCAACGCCTCGATCGTCGAGTACGCCATGGAGCTCCCGGCGCTGAACCAGGGGCACGACAAGCTCGTCAAGACTCCCATGGACGTAGACAAGGACGGATTTGTGAGAATCCCGAACAGACCGGGCCTGGGCATAGAGATCGACGAGAGCGTCATTGAGAAGTACAGCATCTAGAGCGTGCGAATGCGCCCACCTACGCCGGCGAGCGCGTCGTCCAGGACGCGAGGGTCTTTGCGCGGGGCAGGGAAAAAATCTCTTTTCGTGACCTCATATGGTCCGAGTCCGGTCGCCGAGCGTCTCAAACCCGTTTCGGCGATGACCGTCCCTGAGAAGCGCAGGCCCTGATTCAGCTACAACCACGGTTTCACGAGGTTCATGAAGAGGCCGGGGCTGCCCTGGGTCGACCTCGTCGAGGTCCACAAGAAGGATTTTGCTGGCTGGAAACTGGCCTGTCTGACTACCCTGCCAGGCACCACGTACACGCGGACAGGTTCGCATCGCACTACTCGCCCATGGGAATTCCTTCTTGGCTGAAGCTGCTCGTCGAGATGCTGAACCTGAAACCGCTGCCTACGGCCGCGCTGGGCTGAAGTACGATCGTTCGGTGACCCTCTAGGTCGCAATCCCGGATTCTAGACCGCTGCGAGGACCTTCGACCCCTAGATTCCTCTGTCTCAAGAAATATCCTGGTCCTCTCGTGAAGATCGCGTTCATGAAAGCTTAAATCGATTTTGGCGGCGCGTGATGGCTGTGACCAAAAAATTCTGGGTTCATGCCGTGCGAGACTACGTCGGTGTGGCTGTTGCGGACATCGCTCCTGGCGAAAGCGTCGAGGGTACCTTCATGGACACAGGGAAGGAGATTTCGGTCAAGAGCAGGAGCGCCATCCCGCTCGGTCACAAGATAGCGCTTCGTGACGTAGGGTCAGGGGAGAAGGTCATCGAGTACAACACCGTGATCGGGGCCGCCACCAGGAGAATACGGGTGGGAGACCACGTGCACACTCACAACCTGAAGACTCTGAGGTGGGCCTAGGATGGCCGCTTCAACAAAGTTCTCGGGATACGAACGCGAGAACGGCAAGATTGGGACCAGGAACCACGTGCTAGTGATCCCTCTCGACGACCTCTCGAATGCGGCTGCTACAGGAGTGGAGCGCCTTATCGAGGGGACGCGGGCGATACCTCACCCATACGGCAGGCTCCAATTCGGTCCTGATCTCGACCTCCTCTTCAAGACCCTCGCAGGGTTTGGCAAGAACCCGAACGTCGCAAGCGCCGTAGTGATCGGGATCGAGCCGAACTGGACCCAGAAGATAGCCGATGAGATAGCCAAGACGGGCAAGCATGTGGAAGCGGTCTCGATTGAGGAGAACGGAGACCTCAAGTCGATCGAGAAGGCGTCAAGGATCGCCAAAGGGATGGTCGTCGATGCTTCCATGAAGGCGAGGAGGGAGCATGACCTCTCTGAGATTGTGATAAGCACGAAGTGTGGTGAATCGGACACCACATCAGGGCTAGCCTCAAACCCAACAATCGGCGTGACCTACGACATGCTCGTCAAGGAGGGGGCAACACTACTCTTGGGCGAGACCTCGGAACTGACCGGGGCCGAGGACCAGATCGCCGCAAAGATGGCGACCCCTGCTCTCAAGAAGAAGTTCCTCAAGATGTTCGAGGAGTACACAAAAGAGATCACGAGGCAGGGCGCAGACCTGCTCGGGTCCCAGCCCACACAGGGAAACATCAGAGGTGGTCTCACTACCATCGAGGAGAAAGCTCTTGGCAACATCCAGAAAGCCGGGACGTCCAAGTTCGTCGATGTACTCGAGTACGCAGAGGAGCCGCGCAAGCCGGGGCTGAACTACATGAACACCTCCTCGGCAGCCGCAGAGTGCGTAACCCTCTTCGCAGCGGCCGGCTCGGTCCTGCACCTCTTCACCACGGGCCAGGGCAACATAATCGGGAATCCGATCGTCCCAGTCCTCAAGATATCAGCCAATCCAAACACGGTCAAGACCATGTCGGAGCACATAGATCTGGACATCACGGGACTTCTAAGGTTCGAGTACGACCTCAAGGAGGCAGGAAGGCGCCTTCATGACCTTCTGCTTCAGACAGCCTCTGGTAGGCTGGCCGCGAACGAGGTCCTTCGTCACTTCGAATTCAGTCCTACAAAGCTGTACATCTCAGCCTAGACCCTAGCGTTGGGAGGGTCTCTTTTTAGGGACCGCGATCGCGGCGGGCTTGGTTTGCGTCGGAAACCGTTTTATACGGAAACTGAGGGCAAACTATCCCTTGGTCAAAGCAATTGTGGGAGGGGCTCTTCTCGGCTCAGATCGGATGATCCCTGTGAGGAATCCGGCAGATGGCGGAACGATAGGAGAGATTCCCGACCTCAAGAGGGACGACATCCGCAGCGCAATAGACTCGGCGGACCAGGCGCTGGCGGCACTCCAGTCGCTAACCGTTGCAGCAAGGAGCCGACTCCTTCTGAAGGTCGCCGCGGCGATCAGAGAACACGCAGAAGCGCTCGCGTCGACCATGACCGACGAGATCGGACGGCCGATCAAGAGTTCCAGAGGAGAGATGATGAGAACGGCGGTGATCTTCGAGCTCGCCGCCTCGGAGGTGAAGGGAGCTTTTGAGGGTCAGTTCATACCGCTCGAGGCCTATGAGTTCCCGGCGGGGAACGACAAGAGGATTGCTTTCGTTAAGAGGGACCCGGTGGGAGTCGTGGCCTCCATCACGCCCTTCAACTTTCCAGCGTCCAGCTTTGCACACAAAGTTGCGCCCGCGCTCGCCTTGGGCAACACAGTCGTCCACAAACCGAGCGTCCACGCTCCCCTCACGCAGCTGATGATCGCCCAGATGATTCTCGACGCCGGGTTTCCCAGCGGTTCGGTCAATGTGGTAACGGGCAACTCCGGGATGATCGGCGCCGAGATTGTGGAGAACCCAAAGGTGGCGCTAGTCTCCTTCACGGGCTCCGCCGATGTCGGGCTGGACTTGGCTGGTAAGGCCGTATCCCGAGGAAAGAAGGTCATAATGGAACTCGGTGGAAGCGATGCGCAAATAGTCCTCGACGATGCAGACCTCCAGAAGGCCTCGGCGGCTGCTGTCCTGGGCCGCTTCGACTACGCAGGGCAGTTCTGCAACGCCACGAAGAGGTTGCTGGTGAGCAAGGAGGTCTCGGCCGAGTTCAGTGATAACCTCCTGGGAAGGCTGAAGCGTATGATGGTTGGCGACCCAAGGCTGGAGGAGACGGAGATTGGCCCCTTGATCTCAGACAATGCCGTGAAGCAGATGCAGGAGTTCTTCGACGACGCCAAGGCGGAGGGTGCCGAGGTCGTATACCAGGGGAGCACCCCCTCGAAGGGTTACTTCTTCCCACCCACGGTCATGAAGCTCTCCAAACCGATGAGGATAACATCGGAGGAGGTCTTCGGACCTCTCGTTCCCATAATCGAGGTTGCAACCGAGGACGAAGCGATACAGCTAACCAACTCGTCTCCCTATGGGCTCGACGCCTCGATATTCACGAAGGATTTCGGACGTGCCTACAGGCTCGCCTCGCGCCTCAAGGTAGGGTCGGTCATGATAAACGACACTACAAGGCTCAGGTGGGACAACCTGCCTTTCGGCGGCCCCAAGAAGAGCGGCATCGGAAGGGAAGGCATAAGGAACACGATGCTCGAGATGACAGAGCCAAAGCTGATCGTGTGCAACGTGGGCTAGATGCGCGCCTCAATACAGAGTTAATAACGCCAACCCTATCCACGGGAGACAGATCAGCCCTTGCCGATAATTGACTTGTCTCTGAAGCTCACCGAACACATGGACGTCCAAGGCTTCCCCAACCCCGCCTTCCTCACCGAGGTGACCCACGCGTGGTCGCTTCCAAGATACCTCAGCCCATGCAAGGGAATGTCAAAACGCGCCTTCCTGATGGACGAGCACACGGGGACGCACGTCGACGTTCCTTTCCACTTCGACCCCGATGGCCCCACCTTAGACCGCGTCCCTGTGGACAGGTTCGTCGGTCAGGCGAAGCTTTTGGACGTCTCCGACAGGAAGCCAACCGAGGAGGTCACGAGAGGGATGATCGAGGAGGCGATTTCCAGACAGCGAGTTTCCATCGATGCAGGGGATATCGTCCTGCTTCGGACCACGAAGGCGAGGTGGGGTACCAACGGATACTTCGACTTCAAATCCTTGGGAAAGTCCGCAGCCGAGAAGCTCGTCGAGCTGGGCGCACGCTCGGTTGGCATAGACCTTAACAGTGCCGATACCATGAGCGATCTCTCGAAGCCCGCTCACACTATCCTCTGCCAGGAACGGGTCCCGATCTACGAGAACCTAGTCCAGCTCGGCCAGATAAGGAGAGCCAGCTTTGAATTCATCGGCCTCCCCATCAACATGAAGGGAGCTACTGGCAGCCCTGTCCGAGCTGTTGCGAGGATCTAATGGTCCGGTTGATAATGCAAAAGGCTCTTCTTGTCCATCTTCTCAAGATGATCTCCGAGATGCTGTCGTAGGGGTCGACCAGGACGACCTCGTGGTTCATCAGAACAACGTTTCTCGTTCCCCTGGTATTGATGGCGTCCTTCCTGTACTCGGTCGTCACGTACAACTCCTGCCCGTCACCCCTGATCGAGATCCTGTCCACGGTCTTGACCCGGAGGACATAGCTGCTCGATCTGACGCTCTTTCAAGGATTCCTTTGGACTCCATTGGGCGAGCTTCGGCATCCTCCTGTGGATCTCGCGCTCGCTCAGGACGTTCAGGTAGGATGCGGCTCCGTCGAGGATGAAGATGTCCGGGTCGTGCACTATGACCTTGAGATAATTGATTCGATCGCGGAGCGGGCCGGAGACGAGCTGGGCGCGTCTGTCGGTCTCCCTGGCTAGGTAGACCCAAGAGACCGACAGTGCGTCCCTCATACGAGCCCGGGCCAACATTGCTCATATACAGGCGCGCCTTTGCTCGGGCCAAATTTGTTTTTATAGCAAGACCAAACCCGATTCCTGTACAAACCGATATGGCAACGACCGCGGAGAACGGATTCAAGATTGAACATCTGAACGTATCCTACATGTCCCGCGGCGCGCGCGTCAACGCTCTGAAGGACTTCTCACTGAGCATGAAGGAGAATGAGTCGGTGGGGCTCCTCGGGGAGAGCGGTGCCGGAAAGAGCACGGTCGGCTGGGCGGTCTTGGGAATGATTGAAGAACCGAACATCGTGACGGGGTCAATCGGCTTCGGGGGAGAGAACGTGCTCTCCATGTCAAAGAGCGAGCTCAACGAATACCGCTGGAAAGACGCGGCGATGATATTCCAGGGTTCACTGAACACGCTGGATCCGCTTACGACGGTGGGCCGGAGCTTGGTCGAACTCCTCATGTACAAACATTTCTGCAAGACCAAGGAGGAGGCTCAGGAGCTGAGCCTGAAGACGCTCCAGGTTCTCGGGTTGGGGGAATCGACGATGGACGCGTATCCCCATCAGCTCAGCGGAGGCATGAGACAGCGTGTCGCCATAGCCATGGCGATCTCCACCGACCCATCCATGCTCATCGCCGACGAGCCAACGACTGCCCTCGATACGATAACCCAGGCCTCTATCCTCAGGCTGATCAGCAAGCTGAGATATGAGAAGAGGATTAGGAACGTACTCTTCATCTCCCATGACGTGGCGGTTCACGCATTTCTGGCTGATCGGGTCATCGTGATGTTCAGGGGAAGGTCGGTCGAGGAGGGGAGCACCAAGGAGGTCGTTAAGAATCCACTTCACCCATATACGAAGCTACTGATGAGCTCCGTCCGCATAGATTCCTCAAAGGAGGCGGTGATTGCCCCTCTGGGGGAAGAGGAATCATCGGAGCGAGGCTGTCCGTACCTGAACTACTGCCCGCACGCGATGGCCGTCTGCGCGGACTCCTTTCCTGAGGTGACGACAGTCACAGAAGGTCACACCGTCGCCTGCTTTCTGTATGGTGGCAAGTGATGCAGCCAGTCATGGAACTGAAGGGTGTATCCAAGTACTTCACGGATCGACGAGGACGCATAATCACTGCAGTGGATAACGTCAGCTTCTCGATCGGCAAGGGCGAGATCCTTGGTCTCGTGGGTGAGAGTGGTTCCGGGAAGACCACCATCGGGCGCATGACAGTCGGACTGACCCGAGCTAGCAAGGGCGAGGTCTTGCTCGACGGGACCGACATAGCGGAGGTGAAGAACATGAAGAAGGTCTGGACCAAGGCCCAGTTCATCCACCAGGACCCGTACTCCTCGCTAGACCCCTACATGACGGTGAAGGAGGTGTTGGAGCGTCCTCTGAGTTACCTGATGAACATCGCGAAGCAGGAACAAGGCGAACGACTAGATGAAGTGCTCCGCGTGATAGGCCTCAGAAACAGCTATCTGCCCAAGAGGTTGCAGGAGCTGAGCGGTGGAGAGAGACAGCGCGTCCTCATAGCCAGAGCGTTCATGCCGGGTCCGGTCTATGTGGTCGCGGACGAGCCCACCAGCATGATCGATTTCATTCACAGAAACTCCGTCATAGTGCTCCTGCGGAAACTGCGCAGCGAGTTCTCGACTTCCTTCCTGTTGATCACTCACGACCTCTCGGTTGCCGCCGATCTCTGTGACACCATCGGGATAATGCACAACGCGCATGTCATCGAGTACGGGCCCAAAGATCAGGTCCTGACGAATCCCAAGGAGAGCTACACCAAGGAGTTGCTTGCCGCAACCCCTGATAACATGATCGCCGCTAGCGATGGGCACCAAGAGAAAGCCTAGCACCTCGGAATCTGCTTCAGCGTCCTAGAAGACCAGCGACTTTTTAACGCCAATCGCGTTCGCGGCGAGCGAACATGGACAAGTTGCGGGTGGGTCTGGTTGGCTATGGACGATTCGGGAAGATTCACTCTGACGCCATATCAAAGACAGGCCAGGCGGAGGTCTCCTGTCTCTGTGTGGGGAGCGAGGAGAAGGTCTCTGAAGCAAGACAGGCTCTGGGAATCGACTCGGTGTACACAGACTACGACGAGTTCCTGGAGAAGGGACGAATGGACGTGGTGCACATAGTGTCGCCAAACCACCTACACGCAGCGCAGACCATCAAGGCGATCGGGAAGGGGATGGACGTCTTCCTCGAGAAGCCCATGGCGGTGAGCGCCGAAGAGGCACGGAAGATCCTGGAGGCCCACAGGCGCACCCCGAGCACCGTGCAGATGGGCTTCAACTATCGCTACGCCCCCTTCTGGAAGCAGATCAAGTCCAACATGGCGGAGGGGCTCGTAAAGACGCCCACGTTCGCCCGAATCGAGTCATGGAGAGGACCGTTTCGCACGGGATCGCACGGCTGGCGCTACGACGGCTCGAGGGTCGGCCACCAGCTCTTCGAGCAGGCCATCCATTATTTCGACATCGCGGCCTGGTGCTTCGGGATGCCTGAGCGGGTGTGGGGGTTCACAGATTCGCCGCAGACCTGGAAGGACGGCATATTCAAGACGGCACTGGCTGTCCTGGAATATCCGAAGGGATTCAAGGCGATCGTGGCCGACACGCTGAACGGGTTCTCCGAGAACATCTCTGTGACAGTGAGCGGCGACGGTGCCATGATCGGGGCCATCCAGACAGGAATGGACTGGGTCACGAGCTCAGCGTGGGTGAAGGTGAAGGACACCGCGGGGA
>JAPCJS010000164.1 GCA_027886825.1 Nitrososphaerota archaeon | reverse complement strand
CCCTAAAGGCAAGAGCTCCGCCCGGTCTGACACTGAACTTGTCCGCATATCCCGTTACTGCAAGAGAACGAGTCTCGCGTGCGCTCACGACCTACGGAGGCGAGGTTGCGCTTATCTGGATTTCGGGGTCCCGGAGCGCAAAATCCTTCACTTTCACCGAAAACAATTTATCGGAAATAGCTCGAGATTGTGGGTCGATGAGGCTTGCTTTCGTATTTCCTGGACGGGATGTCGATAAGAAGAATAATCCGAGCTTTTTCAGATCCCTAGAGGCCACCATAGACAGTGTAAAGAGACCCGAGACTTCTGTCGAGATACTCACCCTTCCAGACTCTCTCCCCGAGGAGACCGAGATGGCCTACTGGTACGTCCACCCGCTCATGTTCAGCGGGCTGGTCGCGGCCGCGAAGCATGCAGAAGAAGAGGGGTTCGATGCAGTGATAGTGGGCTGCGTTGGAGCGACGGACGCGGAGTATGCGATCAAGGAGGTCCTCGACATCCCCGCCGTCGGAGTCGGAGAGTCTGCTCTCCTGCTCGCCCAGGTCATCGGACAGAACTTCTCGCTGCTCACCTACGACAACAAGATAGCTGCCTGGATCGACAGGCTCGTCTACGAGCGCCACCTGCAAGACGTCTGCGTCTCCGTGAGGCCCGCGAACATCTCGCTCGGCGAGATGATGGCGCGAGGGGCGATCGAGAAGATCTACAAGAAGGTACTCGCGCAGGCCAAGCTGGCCGTCTCCGTGGACCGAGCCGAGGTCGTGGTGAACGCCTCCACCGGATTTGCTGGATTGGCCGACTACCTCAGGAAACACATCGACGCCCCCGTGGTCGATGCGGTGGAGGCAGGCGTAAAGTTCGCGGAGATGCTCGCCGACCTGAAGAAGTCAAAGAATCTCTATCAGAGCAAGGTCGCGGCCTACAAACCCTCGCCAAACGCCGCGAAGATCATCAAGCAATATTTCTAGATCCAGATCCGTGATCGGCTTCACTGGGCGCATCAGCAAGAGGTCCACAACGTCGCCGAGTTTGACAGCTGCGGGAGCCGATTCGATGCTCTACGACGGAGCACGAGCCTGACCTGACCTCGACGATCGTTCAGCCGAGACCGATCGGACGGAGGTGCTCGGCGATTCAGGTCTTGGGAGAGAGTGACGTCTGTGCGTCATGGGACTGGGGTTTCAGGATGGACCCAAAGCTGCTTGTGATGACGAAGTAGATCAGTGCGAGCCCATAGATTATGACGCTGATCACTGGATTGACAAAGGATAGCACGATCGCCCCCGCGTAGATGAATGACCCCAACCTCCACCGGCTCAGGATACGCTTGACGACCGTCTCTCCTCCTTCCTCCGTGACGATGATCTTGTTCCGGACGGCATACCACAGGAACGCCTGCATCGTTATCGAGATGCTCAGGATGTTTGCCCCGTAGATTATCACTGGAATCTGCAGCTGCGGGTATCGCCCCAGAAGCGCGGTCGAGAAGGGGACGAACCCTATCGTCAGCAGAAAGATCATGTTAAGCCAGAGGAGGCTTCGGTTCATCTTCTGGATGTAGTTGAAGACCGCGTGGTGGCTCACCCACATCACCCCAAGTATCAGGAAGCTGATGACGTACCCGACTATGTCAGGCAGGAGCTTCTGGATGCTCATCGTCACCTCCGAGTTTAGCTCCGTGGGCAGCGCTCCTGTTATGACCGGAGCGCTCAGCGAGAGGACGAGCACCGTCATCACTGTGGCGAAGATGCCGTCAGTCAGGGCCTCGACCCTCCCCTTGCTCAACCCGGGAAGTGCGGTCGTCGGCTTCGTGTTCAATCTGGTCTGCGATATGCGGATGCACGAGGCGGTTGATAAAGGTAGGAGATTGAGAGCCTTCGCCGGGGGTGCACCATAGACTCCATAACGCGCAGATCCGATTCTTCCAAGGCCATCCTTCACGACAAGATTAGGTGGAGAACTTTTTTGTGGCCGGAGCCTATCCCATGAGACAAGATGTTCGATCGCCTGAGAATCTGATCATGGCTTTCGTCCCCACGCGCTCACCATCATGTGTGAGAACACGATCCACTCTGGATCGTTCATCATCATCTTGATCGAAGCGTCGAACTCCCCCTCTGAAAGGAAGCCAGTTGCTATCATCTCATCACTGGACTGCAACGAATTCGCGATGTGGAGTTTCGCGCACGCGGACCCTCTGCTCCAGGTGCTGACTCCTCCGGTCGACATCCCGACATAGACCAGACCGTTCGACCGCAGCATCGTGTAGAGCCTCCTGCATAGTGGCAAGTTGTCTCGAAGCAATCGTAGCCCGCCGACAAGCCTAGTCTCAAGTTTTCTATCCACTGAGACCGTAGCGAGATCTAACCTCGGCCCCCAAGTTCTCGCAGAATCACGCCTCTTTTCGCGGACGGTCTCAGGGATGTCAAGTTTACTTATCTAACAACCGAAGAATTTGGACTCACAGCGATATATCAAAACAAGGCTAATCGACTATCCTATGTCCATCCAAAACGAGAAGACGGAGAGCGCCGGCGCTCAGTATCAGAAAGAGCTTGCAAAGGAGTCTGAAGGCTTCGGATCAGACCTCATAACGATAGAACAAAGCGAAGCAAACGGATACATCATATCTCTCAAGCCGACACCTGCGGACGCAGAGTCGACCTACACAAACATGGCACTGATAATGAAGACGCTTTCATTGCAGAACGTGAGGCACTCAGTCCGCATCAACCCAGCCAAGTGGAAGCGCTGAGCTTCCGTTCCTAAACTCGTGTGAAACGTCCTGGATCACCGTCGTTCGGTGATCCTCTCCCTCCTTAGCTAGACAGTCCCTCCTCGGAGGGAAAAACCAACGAAAGATCATTTATCTCTCCTGTCCCTAGGATGTTCAGCGGTTTCTATTCCTCCTTGTTCTCTGTGTGTCCTTGACTTTCGCAGAATGTTCGGATCTCTCCATCGAGCCCCCTCGATGACCAAAGGATTAGGTGCCGCGCCCCGTCGGTTGGAGGAGTCAGGGTTCTGTCTCTAGGTGGCTGAGCGAGAAGGTAGGAGGCACCGGACGGATCTTTATCACGGACATCAATCCGCAGTTTCTGACCGGCATGACCTGGACGACCGCTAATGTGGACGTCCTCAAGAACGACATCATCATCGACTCTGGTATTCCGAAGAACGCGTTCGACCTGGCGCACGCCAGACTGGTACTGATAAACCTCTCACAGCGTGAGAATGCCCTGGCGAACATGGGTATCAGCGCTGAGACCTGGCGGATGGGTCGTCATCGAGGATTTCGACATGATGGTCTCCGAAGTTCTAGCGGTTTACCACCCGGAACTGGGCGTGCCACCCACTATGTCCACCGAACTCTACAGGAAGGCGATGCGAGCGAGAAACAGAGTTCTCGATGAGCACGGTGCAGACCTGCGCTACACCGCAGGATCTATGAACTCTCCTAGAAAGCTTGAAATTCGGCATCGAGCGATTGGGCGGCCAGTGTGGGTAAGCCTCTCAGGGTCGCGGTGATCGGTCTCGGCGTCTGGGGCGAGAAGCACATCCAGGCGTTGAAGACCATTCCTGAAGCCGAGCTGGTGGCAATATGCGATACCAGCCAGGCCCGTCTGAACTCTCTTTCGGCCCAGTACAAGGTGCCAAATGTCTACTCAGACTTTCACGAACTGCTCGCAAGGGAGGAGCTGGACGCTGTCCATGTGGTAACACCGGAACCTGCCCATAGAGACCCCGTCCTCGAGGCAGCGTCGAGGGGGGTCCACGTCTTGGTCGAAAAACCGCTCGCGACATCTCTGGAGGACGCCGACGCCATGATCGCGTCGGCCGAGAAGAACAAGACCATCCTGATGGTCGGGCACGTCCTTCGCTGGGATGCCCGATATGCGATGGCGAAGGATTACATCGACAGGGGCGAGATGGGCACGATATCTTCAATATTCGCGAGGCGCTCGGTGAGCAGGTCACAGGCTCCAGTCTTCCTGAGCCGTTCGACGCCCGTGATGCAGCTCGGGATACACGATATCGATCTGATCCTCTGGTACACCCAGGGCAGGGTCAAGCAGGTCTATGCCCGGTCGTCGAGACTGCTCGATTTCAAGTACCCTGACAGCATGGTGTGCCTGATGGACTTCGAAGATGGGAGCCGGGCGGTCGTCCAGAACTCGTTCGCCCTGCCCGAGACCCTCCCGTACTTCGTCGGGGCGCGCATGGAAATACTCGGACAGAAGAGCTTCATGGTGCTGGACGCCTCAGAACAGAGCCTCTTCATCAGCGACGAAAGAGGCTACCAGATGCCGGACACGACGCTCGTCCCAATGGTCCGAAAAGAGCTCGTCGGGACGCTGAGACAGGAGATAGAGTACTTTGCTCGGTGCGTCCTCACCGGGACTCAGCCGACGGTCATCAGACCCTCCGAGTCACGGAACGCTCTGGAGGTGGCTCTGGCTTGTGAGAGGTCGCTCGCCGATGACAGACCCGTGAAGCTCGGCTGACAAGAGCTCAGGCCGAGATGCCTCGCGGGCTGCAGCTCAGGCTATCGCCATGTCTGTCTTCTGGTCTGGTCCAACCCGGTCATCTCCTAATAGAGTGTCTTCGAGGTCATCGGAGTCTGGAGTTCAGTTCCCGGATGAATCGTTATGCGTGGCCGATCGCAGTCGTTTCTGACGACAGGCTCAGTCGGACCGGAGGAGGTCGTATGATCTCCATTTGGTTGGCACAAGCCCGGAAAGGTTTGTGTCATCAAGATGGATAAATAGCTCGTCGCCAGCTCGCAAACTGTGAAGGGCCATCCGGTAGTGGACCTCCATGAGGACGTCTCATGGTACTATTCTTTGGGAGATCGCCTAGATTTCCCACTCAGAGGGTTATCCGAGGATGTGCCGGATCGGCACGGGGACATTCCCAAGTACGGACGTGCCGATGTGGCCATCGTCTTCGCCGCCATCTTCTGTCTCACTGGAACGTTCTCACCGGGGATAAGCAAGCAGCTCGCAAAAGGCTACGACCTGAAAGAATTTCAAAGGGCGGTCACCCCGAGGGCCGCACATTCCACCTCGTTGGAGCACATCAAGATGTACTATGCGCTCCAGAGGATGAACAGCAAGCACATTCGTATCATAAGAACCCCAAACGACATCGACGAATCCCTGAAGAGCCCGGTCGGATTTCTGATCGCCCTCGAGGGAGCCTACGCGCTCGAAGACCCGTATGACCTGGATCTGTTCTATAACATGGGACTGCGAAGTCTTGGATTGACCTGGAACTTCGACACGATATACGCGGCGACGTGCATGTCAAGGCGAGACTACGGGCTGACCGGTTCGGGGGAAGAGCTCGTGGACCGATGCAACGAGCTTGGTGTCATAATCGACCTGGTCCACGCGAGCAAGAAGACACAGCTCGAAGT
>JAPCJS010000160.1 GCA_027886825.1 Nitrososphaerota archaeon | reverse complement strand
GAGCTGATAGCACTTATCAAGACCGACTCTGGGCACGAGATACTGACCAGCAGGGCCAAGGCGCTCTACTCCCAGAACCTCCTCCCGAACTCGGTCTACTCGGACCTCCCTTCGATCCGGGAGTCCATCATACAGCGCTTCGCTGCCGGTACCCTCTCGCCCGACCAGGCGGTGAAGGCGCTCGAGCAGGTGGTCAGTGAACTAACCCGGTACGTCATCGTCGCCGGCATCAAGACGACCGACGGCGAGACCGGCAGCGTCGGACCGCAGGTCGCAGAGTCCCTCGCCGAGGCCGCCGGACAGGACGTGCCCCACTTGACTTACGTGGATGACTTTGACATCGACCCCCAGACCCTCGTGGTGGATGCGGAGAGGAGGATCGGCAGGCTCGTGCAGAGGGTCGAGCTTCACTGCCCCGCCGTTCTCACGATCGCCCCCGACTACGAGCCGAGGAACTCGAGTCCCGCAGGGCAGATCTCAGTCAGGGCCAACGGCTTCAAGGGAAAGATAACGACTCCGACCAAGTGGGTCGCCGACGATCTGAACGCCGACCCCGCGAGGCTCGGGATCGCCGGCTCTCCCACCATAGTCGGTCCAGGTGTCGACATAGGAAAACCGCCCGTGCAGAAGATAATCGGGAAGAGTCTTGTCTTCACCCAGCGGATGGAGAAGTTCCAGCTCGGCGCGGCCGTCATCGGTCCCTTCGAGAGGGGGGACAGCGCCAGTCCGGTGCCCGAACCGCTGCTCTCGGAGCTCAGGGAGAAGGGCATCGTCGTGCTTTTCACGTTCGACATGTTCGGGGAGGAGGTCTTCGCCAAGTGAGCGCAGATCCATCAGACTACAGGAACGTCTGGGTCTACCTTGAGCGAGACGGCGACGCACTCTCGAGCGACTCCAAGGAGCTCATCGCCGCGGGCCGCAAGGTGGCAGACAAGCTGCAGCAGGAGCTCGTCGGGGTGATCCTTGGATACGGCCTTGAGGGGATCCCGAGGGAAGCAATCGAGTACGGCGTGGACCGCGTCCTGGCGATCGACGACCCAGTGTTAGCAGACTACCTCAGCCTGAGAATCATCGACGCGCTGGGCTACCTGGTCAGGGAGAGGAGGCCCTACTCCTTCTTGTTCCTGTCCACCGAGCAGGGAAAGGACCTCGCCCCGCGCCTCGCCTACAGGATGAAGACGGGCCTGGCCACCGACAACATCCAGCTCGAGGTCGAGGACTACGTCAGCCCTCAGGCGAAGCAGACATTCAAGAACCTTGTGATCCAGATCCGCCCCGACTTCGGGACCAGGGTGGCCAAGATATACACGCCCCGCACGCGCCCGCAGATGTCCACCGTCCGGCCCGGTCACTTCGACCCGCTCGCCCACGACCCCGAGAGGAAGGGTGTGGTCGAGATCGTCCCCCTCCAGGACAGGAAGAAGGTCTACACAGCGGTCGTCAAGGAGCTCAAGGAGATCCCACGGTCTGCGCTCGACCTGAAGTCGGCACAGGTCGTCATCAGCCTCGGGCTCGGGGTGCTCAAGGACAAACACGGAACGCTGCACAATCCCAGGGAAGCCTACGAGCTGGCGCTGGAGCTCAAGAAGGCCATCGAGGAGAAGGAGGGGCTGAAGACTGAGATCGGGGCCACGAGGGCGCTGATCTACGCCGAGCTCAAGGACCTGCACGGCCTGCTGACACACGAGAACCAGATCGGCCAGACGGGTGTGACCGTGAGCCCCCAGGTCTACATCGCGCTGGGGATAAGCGGGGCGACGCAGCACAAGGTGGGGATGCAAAAATCGAGGAAGATAGTTGCGGTGAACCTCGACCCCCACGCGCCTATCTTCCAGATCGCCCACTACCCGATCACCGAGGACGTCTATGATTTTCTGCCGGAGATGATCAGAAGGGTCAGAGGGGGGACGAAGGTTGCAGCCTGAGTACGACGTCATCGTGGTCGGGGCGGGCCCCGCCGGCGCCGCCTGCGCACTGACCCTCGCCAGAAAGGGCGCGAACGTCCTCATGGTCGAGAAGGCCAAGGTCCCTGGTGAGAGGAACATGACCGGCGGTGTCCTCTACGGTACGGCGGGGGGCCAGTACGGCATGACGGACCTAGTGCCCGATTTCGAGACCGAGGCGCCGGTACAGAGGAGGATCGTCTCCCACGAGGTCTCAGTCATCTCGGACCCGGACTGGTCCGACGGGACCTACCGCTACTATCGCATGACGAACCGGTCGATCGCTTCGAGGCTAGGCCTCTTCAAGATCGGGCTGGAGTCGGGACACGACTACTCGGTTCTGAGGCGCGAGTTCGACCAGTGGTTCGCGGGCAGGGCCGTGAGGGAGGGTGCCATGCTCTCGACACAGACCACCGTGGAGGAGCTGATCAGGGAGGGCGACTCGGTGGTGGGTGTCAGAACGACACACGAGGACCTGAGGGCGAAGCTCGTCGTGGACGCGTCGGGGGTGACCTCGAACCTGGTCGAGATGGCAGGGCTGCGCGCAAGGCTCGAGCCCGACCAGTTGTACCAGGGGCTCAAGCACGTCTACAAGATCGACCCGAAAGTCATCGAGGAGCGCTTCAAGGTGGGCAAGGGGGAGGGACGGGCTCTCCTCTTCCTGGGCAGCTTCATGCTGGGGGTACGCGGTGGGGCCTTCATCTACACCAACCAGGATACGCTGTCTGTGGGGGTCGTCGTCTCCATGGACTCGATGATCAAGGTCTACACAGAGCACTTTGAGAGGGCAGGGAAGACGCTCGACGTCCTCCAGTCTTTCGAGACACACCCGATGATAGCCGAACTGCTCGAGGGAGCAGAGGTCGTGGAGTACTCAGCGCACAACGTCCCCAAGGGCCACAAGACGATGCTGAAGACGCCCTACTCCAACGGGTTCCTCGTCGCAGGCGACTCGCTCGGTTCCTTCGTGAAGATAGGCCCTCTCCTGGACGGGATGAGGAGTGCGATCGCCACGGGGATCATGGCAGCGCAGACGTACGAGTACGCGGACGGGCTCGGATCGTTCACGGCCTCGGCGCTCTCACGATATCGCGACACGCTGGCACCCGTCTACCGGAACGTTGCAAGGTCTGGGAGGGACAGCCGGATCAGCGAGAGCGGCTTCGTCTACGGAACGCTCCCTGCACTTCTCTTCGCCACGATAATACCATCCCGGGAGAGGAAGATCAAGGTGGACCGCAGAGGTGACCTGAAGGAGGACGCCACCCAGCGGGTCCAGATGGGGACAAGCCTCCTGAGCTACTACGAGGACAAGGTCTACTCGCACATCGAGGTCAACCTGGAGCGCGGATCCGCCTCGAAGGTCAAGCCCTGGATCCCGAGCTGTCCTGTGAACTGCTACACACTCGTCACGACTAAGGGAGTCTTCGCTTCCTACAAGGACCTGCTGGACTACAACGTCGCACCCATGCAGCAGGCCTATCTCGCCGCGAACGGGTTCGAGGCGACCAGCATAGAGCTCAAGGCGATGCAGTCTGCAGCGATGGACGCCACGATGAACGACATCGCCGAGGGTCAGCTGAGGTTCGACCACGTGGCCTGCGTGGCTTGCGGGACATGTGGCCAGATAGGCCCGAAGGATATTGTCGCTTTCCACCACGAACGTGACGGACACGGCGTCCGCTACCGCTACGGCTGAGCTCCTCTCTCTGTCAAAATCCGTGCGTGAGGAAGTCCATCCTTCCGCCGTCGGCCATCAGGGTCGCCCCTGTCGAGAAGCTCGAGTCGTCGCTCGCGAGGAAGAGGATCGCCCGGGCAATCTCGATCGGCTTCGCCACGCGTCCCAGCATCGCCCGGGTCGAGACGTCCGCGACCGCTTCCTCGAACTGCTTCTGCGTCTTTCCCCTGGTCGTCATCTCTGTCTCGGTGTATCCCGGAGATACGCAGTTCACGGTGACCCCCGCTCCCTTGAAGTCCAGGGCGAACCGTTTCGTGAGTAGCATCACCGCCGCCTTTGTCAGCCCGTAACCCGTCGTCCCCTTGAACGCCGTGCCCAGGCCGGCGTTGCTCCCCACGTTCACAACCTTCCCATATTTCTGCTCGAGCATGTGCCTCCCCACCTCCCTGGTGCAGTAGATCACGCCCTTGACGTTTACCCCGAACATTGCGTCGAGGTCCTCGCTCTTGACGTCGAAGAGGTCGCCTCTCATCATTATGCCAGCGTTGTTGACCAGTACGTCTATCCTGCCGAACCGTCTGATGGCTGCCTCGACCATGGCGATCACCTCTTTCTCGTTCGCGACGTCAGCCCTAATCGCCATCGCCTCGCCTCCTGACCCCTCTATCCCACGGACGACGTTCGCGGCTTCCTCTTCTGCGTTGTTGTAGTTCACGCAGATCTTCGCTCCCTCCTCGGCGAAGAGCTGCGCCGTGGCCCTGCCGATTCCCCTCGAACTCCCGGTGATCAATGCTACCTTGCCTTCGAGTCTTCCTGTCATGCTGACGAGCCGTCGGGCGGGTCGTCCTTTAAGGATGCCCTGTGCCCGCATAGCCCGTCCCTCGGCGAAACTGCTACGTCCTCCGGCACCCCTCTCGCCGGCGCTGCCTTCGGTCTCCAGCAAGCGTCCCGAACGCTCTTTCTCCTGTTCTTCCCCATCTTCATCGCAGAGTTCCTCACGGGTTCCACCCCTCTGCCCGCCCTCCCGCTAGGTCCCTAACCCTTCCCACCCTGCTCGGTCTCTACGGCGCCGGAGCGCTCCCAGTGAGGGAGCTCACGGTAGTCTGGAAGAGGCTGGCCGACGATCCTCGTCCTGTGGTGCGCGTACGGAGTGGTAGAGGAAGGTCTCGACGTCAAGAGCTGGTTCAGCCCGCAATGGGGCGCGCTCGGATTCCTGATCTCAATAGCCATCCTATCGCTCGACATTCTTGCCGGGCCGCCGTTCGTGGGCTTCGCCCTCGCAGCTTCTCTGTTCGCGCTACGCAGGCGCCTCCAATCCCGGCCGATACCTGCTCCCAGACAGGAGGCGACCCCAGCTCCGATCCTGGAGCACGGTTCTTAAAGGGGCGGCCTGCGAAAGCAGACAGGCGAGAAAGACCTGTCCAAGTTCGACGTGCTAGTCGTCGGCGCGGGGATACTGGGCGTCTCGTCGGCCTATCACATCCAGAAGGAGAGTCCTGGAAAGAGGGTCCTCCTCATCGACAGGCTCGCAGACGCAGGTCAGGCGAACACGGGCAGGAGCAACGCCATGTTCAGGAACACGTTCAGCTCGGTCGACAACCAGACGCTCGCGAACGCCTCCATCGACTACTACCTTCACGTCCAGGATGAACTGGGTGTCGACGTGGGCGTCGACCTACTCGGCTATCTCTGGCTGATGACCGAGAGCCAGCTCTCCTCGGCGCAGGGCCACCTCGCGAAGATGGCCGCAAACAGGGTCGAGCTGAGAAGCTATGACAGGGGCGAGCTCGAGGCGATGATCCCTGAGTTCGTGGCCGACCCGGACTCGGACGAGGCGAGGCTGATGTCGCTGGGTGAGGTCGCAGGAGGTGTGTTCGGACCCAGGTGCGGGCGGCTGGCCCCCGACCGGCT
>JAPCJS010000118.1 GCA_027886825.1 Nitrososphaerota archaeon | reverse complement strand
TTCATAATTGTCATGATAATGCTTATCACAGGCGGCGAGTCTGGCACAGTTGTTCACAAATGAAAACGGACGCTCTCGACAGGTCGCTGCTCAAAGAGCTCGAGCTTGACGGCCGCCAATCTTTCAGGGACCTCGCGAAGAAGACGGGGGTCTCCGTGGTCACGGTCGCCCAGCGAGTGAGGAAGATGGAGCAGGACGGGATAATCAGGGGCTATTCCGGGCTCATAAACCAGGAGAAGCTCGGATATGAGATCACCACGATAACCGAGGTGACCGTCTCGAAGGGCAAGCTCGTTGAGGTGCAGGAGAAGATCGCGAGGATGAACTCCGTCTGCGCCGTCTACGACGTCACGGGCATCGAGGACAGCATAGTGATCTCCAAGTTCAGAAACAGGGACGAGGTCAGCAGGTTCGCGAAGGAGCTGCTGACCATCCCGCACGTGGAGAGGACAAACACTCATCTGGTGCTGAACACCTACAAGGAGGACTTTAGGTACCCGCTCCTCTCAGAGTGAGTGAGCGAGTGAGTGTAGACACTCTTCATATAGTTCGGTTCCTCAGAGCTCAAATCTTGAGACCCGAGAGAAAGAGCGACCTCCCGACCTACAGCGTCATCATAGACGAGGTCAGCGGTGGGGACATTGCGAACATTCTGCGAGGGTACATCGTGGTCGCCGACCAGAAGATACGCTTCATGGGCATCGCATACGGACGGTACGGGGGGCAGAACGTCGCCCCGCGCCTCTCGCCCGTGGCCAAGAAGAAGCTGAAGGAGGTGTTCGGCGACCTCCCCAGATTCGAGGAGGACCTGCAGCTGAAGCTCGTCAGCGGCGACTTTGAGATAAAGCCGAAGGGCGGGGTCCCACCTCCGCAGTGAACGGTGGGACGAGGGAATGAACCTCATCGTCGGGGGTACGGGTTTCATCGGAGGTCACCTGGCAGAGTACTTCTTCGCAGAGGGAGAGATCTCCAAGGGCATCTTCAGGAAGGGGTCGCACCTGAGGATCATGGACCAGTGCGGGATCCAGTGCATAGAGGCAGACCTCATGGACAGGCACACCCTCCACGAGCCGCTGGACATGGTTGACGTGGTGTACAACCTCGCATCGCCCCCGCCCGGAAGGGGACACGAAGAGTACGTCAAGTTCAACAAGGAGGGGCTCGGGAACCTGCTCGAGGAGGCGCATGAGCACGGGGCGAAGACATTCGTCCACCTGTCCACCCTTGACGTGTATGGGTTCGCGTCGGGAAGTACGATAGGAAAGGAGAGAGCCCCGAGCCCGACCGACGAGTATCAGCGCTCGAAGCTGGAGGGAGAGAGGACCATCGCGGAGTTCGGCAAGAGCCACCCCGAGCTGCAGGTCCGCATAGTCCGAGCGGCGAAGGCCCTAGGTTCAAGGGACCCCACGATAGTCACGCCCATCCTGAAGATGATCGAGCGGGACAAGGTCGTCCTCCCCTCGGGAAGCTCCGCGAAGCTCTCGGTCACCCACCCCAAGGACGCCGCCCAGGCGCTCCTCAAGGCGGCAAGCTCGGTCGGCGACTGGACGCCCTACCAGATAAAGTCCTTCGACGTGAGTGTGGACGAGCTGGCGAGGGCGCTGATGGAGGCCGGTGGGAAGAGCGCGGAGGTGAAGCAGCAGGGGGTGTTCTCGGGAAAGAGCCTCATGGCCCAGTACACCTCGGAGGAGATAAGAGCCGGCCTCACGCTGCAGGAGCAGGATTCCTCGAAGAAGCTGGCCTTTTCGCCGGCGTTCGGCCTGGAGAAGGTGGTGACGGAGGTGTCTGGATGGTACCGGAAAGAGCCATGGGTGACGAAAGACCTAGGATAGATCGCGTCCTCAGACGCATCAGCAAGATGGTCTCCGAGAGCAAGGACAAGCGCGCCACCGCGCTGGCCCAGCTCAGGTCGGCAGAGGAGGGCGACCCGTTCAGGATACTCATCGGGACGGTCCTCTCCCACAGGACGAGGGACGAGAGCACAAGCAAGGCGACGGAGAGGCTCTTCTCGGTCTACAAGACCCCCCAGGAGCTCGCGAACGCCGACCCAAAGTCGGTGAGAGAGCTCATAAGGGTCGTGGGCTTTTACAACGTCAAGACCAAGAACGTCATCAGGGTGGCGAAGCAGATAGTGAGCGAGTTCGGCGGGAGGGTCCCCGACGACATGGACAGCCTACTGACTCTTCACGCCGTCGGGAGGAAGACGGCGAACTGCGTACTGGTCTATGCCTTCAACCAGCCGGCGATACCGGTCGATGTACACGTCCACAGGATCGCGAACCGGCTCGGGCTGGTGCAGACCAAGACGCCCGAGGAGACCGAGCTCGCGCTGACGAAGAAGGTCCCCAAGAAGTACTGGCTGGAACTGAACGAACTCTTCGTAAGGTTCGGACAGACGACCTGCAAGCCCGTGCGTCCGATGTGTGAGATCTGCACGCTCACCGCGGAGTGCAGATACTATCGCGAGGTCGTCCTTCCTCGAAGGAAGCAGACCGTCGCAGCTACTGCTGCTTCCCCTTCTCGTTCTGATAGAACCCCGAGTAGAGGGAGGTCGCCGGTTTCTCGTTCCTCAGGAAGACCATCTGGATGATGGCCTCGCCCTCGTGGACCCTGGCGCTGATGGGTGTGAATATCACCTGGGTCGGCTCTCCGCAGTACCCGCTGTCGAAGACGGCCGACTCGAGCTTTATGATGCCGAGCCTGTTTATCGATGAGCGCGGGAACGCTAGGCCCGTACAGGAGGCCGGGATCCTCACCTCTGGGAACCTCAGCTCATACATACCGCCGCGTTCGAAGACGTAGAAGCCCGATTCGTCGGGGACAAGGTCCTGCTTCTCAGTCGTCAGGCCTTCCCCGGGACCAAGATATCCCCTCTTGGCGCCGTGCAGGAATATCGTCGAGTCCATCGGGAGCCTGGAGACCTGCCGGGGAGCCAGATCGACCCCGTTGGGGTTTATCTTGACGTAGGCCTTGCAGCACGTGGCGACCTCGTCGCCGCTTACGACTGACATCCCGCGATGTCATCCCCATGAGAACTAAATAGTTTAGCGATTGCTAGGATTTGGTAGCCCAGAACCCGGTGGCGGCGCCGCCCGAGAGACGCTTCCTGCCGACGTCGCGGAACCCCGCCGCCCCGAGTATGGCCTCGAACGTTTCGTCCCAAAACCGCGTCTGGATCACCGAGGGAAGTGCTTCGTAGGTGAACGCCGACTCGGCGTCGACCAGGCGCAGGACCGCGCCGAATATCCTGAGGACCCCATAGACATAGAACGCGAGGAAGGGGGCGTATGCGCCCCTTGGTCTCGAGAAGTCGTAGAGGACGAGCCGGCCTCCTCGCCGGAGGACACGCGCGGCCTCCGAGGCCAGGAGCGGCGCGCTGCAGTACTTTACGACGTAGCAGGAGAGGACCACATCGAAGGAGTCGTCCCTGAACGGTAGCTTCTCAGCGTCGCCGAGGTACAGCGAGTCGAGCGATGGTATACCCTTCCTCTGCGCGAGCCTCAGCATCTCCTCCGTGAGGTCCAGACCGACGACATCGCCCCTGCTGGCCGCAAGACTCTCTTCGAGCACGCCTGTCCCGCACCCTACATCGAGTACCCTCTCTCCTTTTCTGACCGAGGCCGCCCGCAGGAGCCAGCTCTTCCAGTACCTGTCCTGCAGGAGCGTGGCCACCTCCAGCACCCTGTCATAGGACGGCGAAAGCCCCTCGAAGATTCTCCGCGCGAGAGGCTGGACGCCCTGGCTCATATTTCCTGGCCATCCGGACATTAGCTTAATAATCTGAAGGTCGTGTTTTGTGCCGGTTGGACACCGCACCCGTTGAACCTGACCTGGTAGGACCGTGGAGGAGGAACACCTGGATCTACGGATTGCGGACCCCCTTCAGCTTCGTATTCCTGGGCTGGCTGACGCTCGCGCAGGTGATATCTCCCGCATTCAACGTCGAGATCTATCTCTTCACACTCCTGGCTGCCTTCCTGGGACTCGTAGTCGGGGCGCACTACATCGATATCGGGACGAGCAAGGAGAAGTTCTCCCCTTATCTCCGCATCCCCCACGCGATGCTCGCGGTGGGGTTCATCTCCGTCGCCCTCGGGATCGTCGTGGGCGTCTACATGGCCGTGAGATGGGACATAGTCTTCCTCGCCTTCGTGCTCATAGAAGGGTTCGCGGCTGTCGCATACCCGAGAGAGAACCCGAAGCCCGTGCACTCGTACCTCGGGTTCGGCCTCACCTGGGGGACGATCCCGTTCCTGGGGGCCTACCTTATCCAGAGCTCGACGATAAGCCTGCTCGCCGTGGGGCTGTCGATCTTCATCGGCCTCAGCGTCGTGATGATGCACCACCTCGCGGTCATGAGCAGGGAATCGCCCGCCTGGAAGGACGCGCTCTACCTGCTGAAGATCTACAACTACTCCGTGTACATCGTGGCGATCGCGGCGCTCACGGGAAAGTTCCTGGGCTTCTAGTCAGCCTTCCCTCAGCCAAAAGACGACCTTGCAGCCGTGGCAGACGCGCCCCGCGTACACCATCCCGTTCTTGTCTCGGACCTGCTCGACCTTGAGCATGGGCTTGCCGCAGGTCACGCACAAGTCCTCTGAGGGACTCTGTCCGACCTTTCCCCAGTCGACCATGTAGTACGTCCGGAAGATCAGGTCGCTGGCGTCGTCTATCTCCATTCAGGCCGTGCACATCCTTCGCCTAGAAAAACCTGGCCCTCCGTGATGCTTTAAACACCTCCCGCGCGACGGGAGAAAGATGGAGAAACTCTTCGAGAGGTCGATCCGTGACGCATCGAAGCTCATGAACCTCACGGAGGACGATCACGACCTGTTCCAGAGGGTCGACCGGGCCTGCGACGAGCTCCTGATACCCGAGTTCGAGAAGTACATGGAGAGGAAGTACAACGACAAGGTCCCGGAGGTCCTGAAGAAGCACCACCTGATGGGGATCCCGATCTCGAAGAAGTACGGGGGCGACGGCGCCAGACCCCTCGTCCACTCGCTGGCGATTGAGAGGTTTGGCCAGCTGGGCCTGGGTGTCGTGACGTTCGTGGACGTGCACCAGTCCCTCGGGAGCCTGACGATACAGGAGTGGGGGACGGAGGAGCAGAAGCAGAGATACCTGACGAAGGCGGCGACAGGCGAGATCGTCCTCGCCTATGCCCTCACCGAGCCCGAGGCGGGGAGCGACCCCGGCTCTCTGAAGACGCAGTTCAGAAAGGACGGCAGCGATTACTATCTGACGGGCTCCAAGTACCTCATCTCCAACGGCTCCGTGGCTGACAGGTTGATAGTCTTCGCCTACCCGGAGGGGCAGACGAAGGGGATGACGGCGTTCCTGGTGGACGCGAGAGAGAAAGGGTTCGCCGTCGATATGAAGCTGGAGGAGAAGATGGGGCTATTCACATCGGACACGGCGATGCTCTCCTTCGACGACTTGAGGGTCCCCAGGGATGATATCATCGGGGAGGAGGGGAGGGGGCTGGCGGTCGCGTACTCGGCGCTGCTGAACGGGCGGATAGGGATAGCATCGGGCTGCCTCGGTGTGATGGAGGACTGCCTCAACCAGGTGAAGGAGAGGACGTCCTCGAGGATGCAGCACGGCAAGGCGATCGGCAAGCACCAGCTGATCCAGAGGCACATCGCGAGGATCTCGTCGAACCTGGAATCTTCGAGGTGGCTGGTCTACCAGGCGGCTCTGAAGAAGGAAGACTACGAGAACAACAAGGCCGACCTCGGGCTCCGGTCGGAGGCGGACAGGATCTCGGCCGTTGCTAAGTACGTCGCGTCCAAGGCCGCGTTCGACTCGGCTGACAGCGCCGTCCAGTGCTTCGGCGGCTTCGGGTACTCGATACTCTCACCCGTCGCGAAGCACCTCATCGATACACGCGTCGCGAGGATCTACGAGGGGACGGACGAGGTGATGGAGCTGAAGATAGCCTCGACGGTCCTGGGGAAGGAGTTCGAGGCCTACAGATGAGAAATGAATCAGAAGGGATAAAGGGCGATATCCGGGGAGCAGCAACATGCAACTTCATCTTGAAGGGTCCGAGGACCTGAACCTTCCAAGAGAGAGGGTCTTTCAGCTGCTCACCGACTCGAGCTTCATCGCCAGGTCTCTGCCGGACGCCCAGGAGACCAAGGTCCTGGACGACAGCAACATCGAGGCCAGGTTGAAGATCGGGATGTCGTTCCTCACCACTCACATGGCCGTGAAGATGAAGTTAGCGGACAGGGTGCCGCCTCAGCACGCCCGGCTGTACGTGGAAGGGACGGGCAGCGGCAGCAACATGAAGATCACGAGCGACTTTGACCTCGAGGGTGAGACCACCACGAAGATGAAGTGGGTCGCTGACGCCGAGATAACGGGCGTCATGGCGGGCATAGGCTCGAGCATCCTCAAGGGGTTCGCGGAGAAGAAGGTCAAGGAGATCTTCCAGGGCATCAACAAGGCGATGGTGGAAGAGGGCCCCGGTACCGGTCACATATAATCGAGCAGGGTCGACGATCCGGTCTTTCTGTCTTCAGGCTTCTTGACCTGTCCGGCCGAGACGAGGCTCTTCATGAACTTCTCCCTTTTCATGCTGCTGTAGTAGTAGGCCTCGTCCACCGTCCCCTCGGCGAGGAGTATTATCACCCTGCCCGGACGGGTCCTTCCGGTCCTCCCCTTTCTCTGGATCGACCGGATCTCCGAGGGCACGGCCTCATAGAAGACCACAAGGTCGACGTCGGGCACGTGCAGCCCCTCCTCGCCTATGCTGCTGCTCACGAGCACAGTGAAGTCGCCCTCGCGGAACTGCTCAAGTGTCGCCGTCTGCTGTCCCTGGTCCATCCCCTCGCTGTCGACCTTGTTCGCCTGACCCACAAAGCGCATCGAGCTGACCCCTATCGCCGCCAGGCGCTCGATTATGGTCTCAATCGTGTCCCTGTACTGGGTGAAGACGATGATCTTGGAGTCCGCCTTCGAGGAGAGCTGGTCTCCTACGATCTCTGCCAGCTTTTCGAGCTTGGGGTTCGCGACGCCCCTCAGTTTCTTGGCCTCATCCTCGATGAAGAGCCACCGCTTGTCCCTCAGAAGCGCCTGAGCCGACCTGCCCTGCTCGGGCTTCTCCCGGAAACGGACCAGGTACTTCTCCAGGACGGCCGGCCCCTGCGTCTCCAGCAGCTCGACGGCGTGGAGTATCATGACCCCCTGGGCCTGGCTGATTAGAGAGCCGAAGAGGTATCCCTTGCCCGCATCGTCCTTCCCGGCGGCGTTCAGCCTGGACAGGATGGTCCCCCTCGCCCCGAGGAGCATCGTCTTAGTCAGGCGAGTCTTCGGGAGGAACCCAGCCTCCATGAGCCTGTTGACCTTCTCGTTGTAGATCTCCCTCAGGGCGCGCAGCAGGGTCGAGTACTCGTCTGGGAGCGCGACCCTGATCCCTTCCAGCTTGGTCTGCTCCACGTACGGCTTCACGTCCTCGTCCTCCTCCGACCTGGCCTCGACCTTCTCGATGTACAGGTTGCGCATTATCTCATCGACCTTCTCCCTCGAACCGCCGGGGGACGCCGTCAGCCCCATTATCAGCGGGTTCCAGGCCTGGTCCTTGTAGACATCTGCGAGCTGAGTGTAAGAGTAGTCCTTGACCGAGCGATGCGCCTCGTCGAAGACGAGGAGCACCGTCTCGTTGAACTCGACCCTGCCCGCCCTGAGGTCGTTCCTCACGGTCTGCGGGGTGGCGAAGACGTACCTCGACCTCCTCCAGAGGTAGCTGCGCTCCTCAGGGTGCGTCTCGCCAGTCATGACAGCTATCTCTTT
>JAPCJS010000121.1 GCA_027886825.1 Nitrososphaerota archaeon | reverse complement strand
CGGCCACCTCGAGGTCGAAGGTGTCGAAGCCGGAGGAGTCGTAGGTCAGCAGGTTCACTCCGTACCTAAGATGACTCAACGCTCCTTGCTTTCGCGTTCTGGCTTTAATCGTTTCTTGCTGTTTGGATCGGGTGATGTCTCATCTTGCGGCCACGTAGGCCTGCCTCAGGCTGAGCTGGGAGTTGTCGTGGCTGAATATCCACTTTGCATTCTCCACCTTCAGGAGCTTCTTCATCTGCTCCCTTATCATCTTCCTGTCATATCCCGTCATGGGCGTCCTGGTGACGAGGTTCTCCTTCAGCGGGGATACGTCCCCGGAATAGATCAGGTTGTAGTTCTTCAGCTTCACGACGACAGACTGGTGGCCCATGGTGTGGCCGGGCGTGGGTATGATCGTCACGCTCTCGGTCAGGTTGTATCTCCCCTTCACACGGTTCACGTTCTTGAGTCTGCCGAAGTTCTCATCAATGTAGGCGGTCTGGTTTGGGTCGTCGCCCATCAGCTCATCGATCGCCCTGAACTCCTCCCGTGAGATGTAGAACTGGGCGTCAGGGAAGAGGTTGTTGCATCCGCAGTGGGCGTTGTGGAGGTGCGTGTTCACGACCGAGGTTATCTCCCCCGGTCTTATCCCGAGCTCGGCGAGCTGGTGCTTCGTACCCTGCGAACTGTTGCGCGTTATCTTCATCATCTTCCTAAGAGCGTCAAACTGCGAGCCCTCGGGTACCCCCCCGATCCCTGTGTCGATGAGGATCTTCTCCTTGCCGTCGATGATGAGAAGGCTCTTCGCCACTCCGTCGTACAGACTTGCGGGGCTCTCCGGCAAGAATATTCTCCTGTCTACCTCAAAGATGCCGTCAACCAGCAGGTGGGCCTTGACCACGGTCCCACCGCGGAAGCTCTCGATATAAGACGTTTACTCGGAGGCACCATGAGATGGATGTCTTCGGCTTCCTTCGGAACTCGGGCTCGTTGACGGCATAGAACGGTCTCCCTCCTGACTGGACGTGCACGACCTCCTCCACCGCGGCCCCACCGTCTACTCGATCATAACCGACCGCCCGACCCTGGTGATGATCTTCAGCCTGGGAGAAGAGTCGAGCACCCTCTCGTCGTAGCTCGCTCCACCCTCTATGGTCTCTTCCACGTCTCTCAGCAGGAAGATGAGCTCGTCCTCCTCGGATTCCGATCGAAGACCACCTCCGATGAGCTCAACCCGTGGGAGGCGAGGTAGCCCCTAGCGGTTCCTGGAGACGGCAGCACGCCGGCGTACATCCAGCTTTTCAACCCGCAGGTTCGCTCTGCGCCGAGATATAAGACTCAGAGAGCCTAGCGCATCTCTTATTCGAACCCGTGCTGCCCCGTGTGCGGTTTGAAGAACACACTCAAGCAGAAACTCAGGGAGAAGAAGACGACATTCGGCGGCTCCATCTCGATCGCACACCCGGATATCGCGGAGCTGCTGGGAGATATCGGGTTGGACTGGATAATGGTGGACATGGAGCACGGTCCTATGGATTTTGCCGCGACTCAGAACCTGCTACAGGCGATGAGCTACTCGCAGACCGTCCCGATCGCGAGGGTCTCCTGGAACGACATTGTCATGATAAAGCGGACGCTCGACATCGGCATGCAGGGGATCATCGTCCCCTGGGTCAACAACAGGGATGACGCCACGAGGGCTGTCAAATCGATACGGTATCCTCCGGAGGGTATTCGCGGTTTTGGGCCGAGGAGGGCGTCGCTGAGAGACCCTAACTACTTCGCGACGGCCAACAGGGAGATATTCCTGGGTGTCCAGATCGAGACGCAGCAGGGCGTTGACAACGTCGACGAGATACTCTCGGTCGAGGGGATTGACGCGGTCCTGTTGGGCCCGTTCGACCTTTCCATAAACCTGGGCGTACCAACGCAGTGGGACAGCCCCATCTTTACCGGCGCGGTCAACAGGATACGCGAGTCGGCCGAGAGGCACAATATTACCCCCGGCGTTCTCGCTCCGACGGAGTGGCAGAAGAGGCTCACGGAAGGGTTCAGGATGATCATGCTCCCACCCGACTATGTCCTGCTGCAGAATGCTGCCAGACAGTCTCTCAAGGAGGCGTGGGACTTTGTCCACACGCTGTAGAACCCGGGCAGGCGTCCGGTAGCGTCCGGCGCTTCGTGGTGTCGCCCCTCGAGATCTGCTTATCTGTCTGTCTGTCAGTCTGCCTGCCTACTTTCTTCCGGCGCGAGGAGACCTCGACCTTCTAAGCGTTAAATACGCGCGACAGGGCAAGACCTCAGATGAAGCTCGCACTACACCAATCTACATGGTGGGGACTGGTCGACGATGTAAGTGGGATGAAGTTCGCCAAGAAGGTGGGCTTCGATTCATACGATCTTTTTCCAGGGAGGAGCCTGTCTCCAAAGGACGGCCCGTTCTTCCGAGATGCGTTCAAGTCCGCCGGGCTGACTCCCTCCGCCCTGACGCTCGTCGGCGGGACCCTGTCCGACTTCAACCAACCGGTGAGGGAGTTTTCTCTCGGCTGGGTGAAGGGCCAGCTGGAGATCGCCTATGACATCGGCTGTGAGATGATGGTCCTAGCGCTGGGAAGCTACGACTGGGAGGGGAAGGAGCTGGACCCAAAAATCCAGATGTCGTGGCTAGTGGAGGGGGTGCGGGCCGTGGGCGACCATGCGAGGAGCATGGGCATGAAGGTGGCCATAGAGATGAACCCATATCAGTTCTACATGGTGCGGTCGCTTGACACGATGCTGCAGTTCCTGAAGGCGGTCGATCACCCCAGCGTGGGCGCCAACGCCGACGTCTCCCACCTCCACCTGGCCAACGACGCGCCGAAGAGGCTGAAGGAACTGCACAAGCAGATAATGCACGTGCACCTCTCCGACAACAACGGAAAGATCCACGGCGACCTGCCTCCGGGAAGGGGAACGGCGCCTCTGAAGGAATACCTCCAGGTGCTGAAGGAGATGAAATATGACGGCACGGTGACCATCGAGCTCGAGTTCTCCCCTGACCCAGACAAGATCAAGGACTGGGTGAAGGAGTCATTCGATGCCACCGCCAAGATGATGAGCGATCTGGGTGTCAGGAAGAGATAGGAGGACAGACGGCCGAACCGCTGGCTCTCGCGTCACCCCGGGCAACCCTTCCATACTGCGACTCAATGGGAAGGGCGAGAATCATAACGTCCCCTTTGATGCCTTCCAGAGACGGCGGCATCGGGGTAGACGGCCCAGCAGGAGGTCATCACCGCCTCGAGTAGCTCTGGCTGATGAGAACTCGCCCTCAGCGTCGATGATATAAAATAGAGGGGCGGGCAGCGGCTGTGCGATGACTATTACCCAGCAGGGCGTCGATATTAGCAATGAGAAACTCCTGAGCATGTACACCTCGATGATGAGGATCAGGAGGTTCGAGGAGAAGATCATCAGCTTCTACACGCTGGGAAAGCTTCCGTCGTTCCCCCACGCGTACATCGGGGAAGAGGCGGTCGGAGTTGGCGTGACCGCAAACCTTCGGGACGACGACTGGATAACGAGCACCCACCGGGCAGAGGGACACGTCCTCGCCAAGGGTTCCGACCCGAACCGTGTGATGGCAGAGCTCTTCGGCAAGGCCACAGGCCTCTCGAGCGGCAAGGGCGGCTCGATGCACTTCGGGGACAAGTCCAAGGGGCTGCTCGGCGCGACCGGGATTGTCAGCTCTGGGATCCCGATCGCGACCGGCGCGGCGCTCTCCTCTCAGGTGAGACACACCGACCAGGTGGCGGTATCTTTCTTCGGGGACGGGGCCGTCCCCAGCGGTGCTTTCCACGAGAGCCTGAACCTGGCCGCTACCTGGAACCTGCCGGTGATCTTCGTCTGCGAGAACAATCTCTACTCTACGTGGACACCGTTCTCAAGCGTCTCCAAGAACGTCGAGGTCGCCAGCAGGGCGGCCGGCTACTCCATCCCTGGCGTGGCGGTGGACGGGATGGACGTGCTCGCGATGTACAGGGCGGCCAACGAGGCCGTCACGAGGGCGAGGAACGGCGGTGGCCCAACACTTGTCGAGGCCAAGACGTACAGATTCGGCGGACACTACATAGGTGACCCTGACATCAGGACGAAGGAAGAAAAGTCGGAGTGGCTGAAGAGGGATCCGATCAAGATGCTCGCGGAGCACATCGTGGGCGTGGGTGCCGCGACGCAGGAGGACCTGAAGCTGATCGACCAGAGACTGGAGGCCGAGGTGAACGCTGCCGTCGAGTTCGCGGAGAAGAGCCCCTACCCGGCGGAGGGCGAGGCGCTGAAGGACATCTACTATGAGAACCCCAACACGGACTGGTCAGAGCCGACAAGGGACGACCTCGGCACCCGTATGATCAGCATGCGGGAGGCCATAAACGAGGCCATGCGCGAGGAGCTGACCCGCGACCCCCTGACGATAATCTACGGGCAGGGCTACATGGGGAAGAGGGGCGGCCCCTTCCAGGTCGGGAAGGGACTCCAGGACCTCTTCGGCAAGGAGAGGGTCAGGGATGCCCCTATCTCGGAGCTCACTCTGGCCGGCGTCGGGCTGGGCGCCGCCATGACCGGCCTCAGGCCGATAGTGGAGATACAGTTCGTCGATTTCACACCACTGGCCAGCGACCAGATCGTCAACCAGGCCGCGAAGGTACACTACATGTTCGGGGGTCAGTACAAGGTCCCGCTCACGATCAGGACAGCGACCGGAGCAGAAGGAAGCTCGGCGGGACACCACTCGCAGTCCCTCGAGGCTTGGTACATGCATATCCCCGGGCTGAAGGTCGTCATCCCATCGACGCCCTATGAGGCGAAGGGCCTCCTAAAGGCGACGATAAGGAACGACAACCCTACCCTCTTCCTGGAGACGAAGAGCCTCTACGCTGTAAAGGGCCCGGTGCCTGAGAGGGACTACACGATCCCGCTGGGCAAGGCGAACATTAAACACGAGGGCAGGGATGTGACGATCGTCACCTGGGGTAAGATGGTCCACGAGTCGCTGAAGGTGGCGCAGAAGCTCGAGGGCGAGGGGATCGGCGTAGAGGTCGTCGATGTCCGCTGCCTGTCCCCGCTGGACAAACGCACCATCCTCGACTCGGTAAGGAAGACCGGACGTGTGGTCGTTGCCCACGAAGAGAACAAGACCGCTGGAGCGGGCGCTGAGATCTCGGCGATCATCTCCGAGGAGGCCTTCTCTTCCCTCAGGGCCCCCATAATGAGGGTGGCGACGCCCGACGCGATATTCCCCTACAGCCCACCCCTGGAGAAGTCAATCTTCCCAAACGACACGAAGATCGAGGCGGCCGTCAGGGCCGTACTCTCTTCGGGCAAGTAGGTGCTGGGAATGACCGAGGTCCAGGTTCTGCTGCCAAAGGCCGATCCGAGCATGACCGAGGGGAAGGTCATGGAGTGGAGCAAGAAGGAGGGAGACAAGGTCGAGGTCGGGGACACGCTCGTCATGATCGAGACCGAGAAGGTGGAGTATCCGGTCGAGGCCACGGTGGGGGGCGTCCTGAAGAGAGTGCTCGCGCAGGCGGGGGACAGCGTAGCCGTCGCCCAGCCCATAGCCGTTATCGAGACAGAGAGCTGAGTCAACGGGCGATCGAGATAGAGCGGGCTGTAATTCCAGGGATCGAGCTCGACCCTATGCACCCGGGCCGACCTTCCGCAGGTATGCCTCAGCGACCCGGGGGTTCAGGAGGTTTACCGGGTAGCTCGGCTTCCGTCCGTGGAAAATGTCCAGGATAGAGTTCGCGATCAAGATCGAGGTATATCTCCCCGTCTCCAGGGTTATCGCAGCGTCGTGGGGCGTGAAGATCACGTTGTCCAGCTTCAGCAGCGGGTCGTCAGGGTCGGGAGGCTGCTTGGTCAGGACGTCCAGAGCGGCACCTGCTATCCTCTTCCCGGAGAGCGCTCTGTACAGGGCGTCCTGATCGACCACCTTTCCCCTTGCGACGTTGATCAGATAGCTGCCTGGTTTCATCAGCGCGAGCTCCCTCTCCCCGATCATCCTCTCGCTCTCGCTGTTCAGGGGGACGCAGAGCACGACATAGTCGGACTGCCTCAGGAGCTCGTCGAGACTGACGACCGTGGCCCCCGTCGACTCGATGCGCTCCTGTCTCAGATGCCGATTCTGGTTCGTGAGCACCTTCATCTCGAACCCCTTCCGGGCGATGTCCGCGACCGCCACACCGATCCCGCCAAACCCGATTATCCCTATGGTCTTCCCAATGATCTCATGATGCCCGATCTTCGCGAACTCCTTCCACCTCCCCGTCCTGACCGATCTGTCTCCGACGACTATGTCTCTGGTGATACCTAGGATGAACATGAAAGTGTGCTCCGCGACCGTCTTGGAGAGTGTATCCAGGACGTTCGTGACCACTACCCCTTTCTCTGTCGCTGTGGGGATGTCTATGTTGTCGACCCCTATTCCCCCGCGCGAGATCAGCTCGAGATTGTCCGCTGCGAGCAGCACCCTTCTCGTCAGCCGGGGTGCCCCCAGCAGCACCGCATTGTAGCTCCCGATCCGTTGCACTAGCTCGTCCTCTGTCAGGAGGTGGGTGGCGACATCGACCTGCATCTCGGTCCTCAGTATATCGAGGCCGTCGGAGTGTGGCGGGGGTATGTCGCCCATGGCAACTAGTATTCTCTTCATCCGCTGGTCCTCTCCTGACTAGTGCGGAACCGAGGCAGGCGAGGCGGTCACCTGAGGCACGGAGACACCGTACTTCTTCGCCACCTCGACGACCCTGTCCCAGGTCTTGTCCTCGACGTTGATCCCGTTCGCCATTCGCCTCTTCATCTCTCTCGCCTCCGGATCTCCTGGTATCAGGACCTCCCTCACACCGTCGGCGGGGGCCGAGGCTCGGATGGTCTTGATCATCGTGTCTATCCTCGACTCGAACTCGCCGACGTCGCTGAAGAACTCTATGTTGATCGCCTGCGCGAGTACTCCGTTGGAGCCCGTGAATGCGTCCAGGATTCCCGCCCCGGACAGGGCGGCTCCTGCGGCCTCCATCAGAAGGTTCAGGGCGTATCCCTTCGACTCTCCGAATGTGAGGAGCGCGCCTCCACTGTAGAGGTCAGCGGGGTTATCGGTGGGCTTCCCCTCCGAGTTCAGGACCCATCCGAAAGGTATCTTCTCACCTCTGGCGTTCTTCACCCTCACCTTACCTTCAGCCGACATTGAGGTGGCAAAGTCGGCCACTATCGGAGGCTCGGTCTTGGCTGGGATAGCGAAGCTCATGGGGCTGGTCGAGAGTATCCTACTCTTGCCGCCCCACGGGGCGACGATCGACCCGAAGGCCTTGACCATCAGCATCCCTATCATCCCGTTCTCGGCGGCGAGGATCGGATACTCGGCTATGCGGCCCGCGTGATTGCAGTTGAAGACCGCTACCATCCCGACTCCGTACTCCCTCGCCTTCCTTATGGCAAGCTCCATCGCCATCTTCGCGGAGACCTGACCGTATCCCAGTCCCGCGTCGACGGTTGCCATCGCTCCCCTGTCCCTCACTATCTTGGGCACGATGTTGGGGTGCATCTTGCCCTCCTCGACCATCTGCACGTAGTCCGGTATCCTGATGATCCCGTGCGAGTCCACTCCCGATAGGTTGGCCCTAACAAGATACTCGGAGACGAGCTCGGCCTCCTCGGCGTTGCTTCCGGAAGCCATGAAGATTTT
>JAPCJS010000028.1 GCA_027886825.1 Nitrososphaerota archaeon | reverse complement strand
TCCTCTATCCGGTGGCCGGCGAGGTCCTGGCGCTCGTCCTGCTACCCCAGCCCCAGGGGACGCTGGTGGCGGCGTCCCTCGCGGTCGTGCAGACCCTTCCTGTCCTCGTCCCGATGGCAATGTCCCGCACCCGGTCGAGGGCCGTCGATGCCGAGCTGCCGTTCTTCCTGATCGTGCTCTCCATATTCTCTCGCGCCTCCTCTCCCACCATCGACGAAGGTCTGAGGAAGGTGGCGAGCCTTGGCGAAGGCGTCTTCCCGGCGCTCCTCGCGGAGGAGGCGATAATGGAGCGCGACCTCACCTTCCTGCCAGGGTCCCCAGACTCTGTGATCGAGAAGGCCCTGGGGGCACATCCGAGTCGAAAGCTGCGCGAGTTCGTTCACAGCTTCACGATCACCCTGACTACCGGAAAGAGCGTGACCGAGTTCGTCGAGGAAGAGGCGACGCGGCAGGTGCAGCTCCTCGAGGCCAGGTGGAAGGGGTTCTCCGAGTCCGTCGGCTCCCTCGCAGAGGTCTCCCTCATGGTCCTCGCTCTCTTCCCGGTCGGCCTCGACATGATCGCCGCGGCGATCCCCGGGGTCGCCTCCAGCCAGATACTCGTCCTATCGTTGGCGCTGCTCACCCTCTTCTCGATCGTTCTGTTCGCGCTGATCGACTCGGCCCAGCCCGTGCTGCACAACTCGAGGCCTGGCGCGTGGTCGCTCGTGCTGATCGTCGCCTCGTGGTCGATCTCCACCTATCTCTTCATCGCGGGCGCCGTCCCGATCGGGCTCTCGCTGGCCGTCCCCCTGGTCGTCTCGGTTCTGGGATTCCTTAGGACGAGGCACGTCTTCGACAGGATAAGGAGGGGAGAGGACGAGGTGAGCCTGCTGCTTCACGACCTCGCCGAGGAGAGCAAGGCGGGGGTCAGCCTCCCCGAGGCGCTCGTCAAGGTCTCAGGCCGGGGCTCGGCGCTGCTCTCGATCCGGGCACCACTCTCGGCGTTCCAGCAGTCCATCATGCTCGGGGCGAGCCCCGAGGAGGCACAGCGGAGGATATCGCACCCCTCCTGGCTGGTCAGACTCTCCTTCGGGATGCTCTCGGTCGCGTTCGCGACCGGAGCAGGCTACGAGCAGCTCGAGCGGCTCTCGATCTTCTTCAGACGGCTCTCGGACGCCCGACGGAACGCGTCGCGCTCGCTCCTTCCCTTTGTGCTGATCGGGGTCGTCGTCCCTGCCATCTCAGTCTCCTCGATGTACTTCCTGAGCAGCTTCAACCAGGGTGGCGTGCCTTTCCTACCGAGTTTCACACAGGTTTCATCTGGTTACATCCTTGTCTCGATCTCCGCGGTCTCGCTCCTGACCGGGCTCCTTCTCTCGAAGCTGCTGACCCAGACCGTGAGGCACTCTCTTGCGGTCCCGCTGCTTCTCACATCGACGATCGTCTCCCTCCTCGCTTTCGGGTTGCTGTGATAGCTGTCCGGTTGGTTCCTTGGAGGTTAAATATCCTGCCCGCTTATCAGTCCATGAAGACCCGCAGGGGCATAAGCCCTTTTCTGGCGACGATAATCCTGGTCGTGATCACCCTAATGATAGGAGGGCTGCTCTACACGCAGTTCAGGAACGTGATCGTCTCCCAGGTCAAGAACCCCTCGATGGACCTGACGAACATCAACGTGGCGCCGAACGGCGAGAGCATCATCCTCAGCATCAAGAACGACGGCAACGTCCCTCTGAACATCTCCGCCTTCGCGGTCAGCTACGGGGCCGACCTCAATACCTTCAGGTTCGCCTCCTCGAACGTGACCGTCGTCTCATCGCCATCTGGAGGGACGATGCTGCAGCCAGGGGACAGCCTCACGGCCCAGATGACGACCAACTTCTCGATCCCGACCTTCGACACCTTCACCGTGACTGTGATCGGGGACCAGCTCGCACGGGCGTTCAACGTCCAGGCATGAACCGCTCGCGAGGCATCAGCGGTTTCGTGGCAACCCTGATCCTGGTGATGATCAGCTTGTCGCTCTCCTACGTCGTCTACCAGGGTGTCAGCCGTCTCGCGCCGCCCAGGGAGGACATCTTCTCGAACCGTGTCCTGGACCTCGGCGGCTCCCCTGAGCTCCTGCTGCTCCAGGTCAACGCCTCCTCCACGAGCAGCCCCCTTGCCTTCGAGGCGGACGACGCGAGCTCGAGGGCAGGGGTGCTCTACTTCAACGGAACGGGATACGGGACCACCCAGCAGCTCTGCCTTCCGGGCGCGGCCACGTTCTTCTCAGTCCATACCGCGAGCTCCGGCACCATAGGAGCCGAGGGCGATGGCAGGGTCTGGATCGACGGCTACCTGACGAGCTCTCTCGAGGTCCAACCCGGCTGGCACGAGGTGATCTTCTCCGGTTCGTCCTCGTGCGCGGTCACCGAGCCCGACGGCTCGACCATCTCGTTCCCCGACGACCGGGTGAGCACCTTTCCGCTCGCCGGCTCCATCCCTTCGATCAGCTTCACGATCTACGTCCCCACGGATGGTCTCAGGCACTCGCTGGTTCTGGTCTTTGATGGAGGTTTCGACACCATTGCGTAGGTCGCGCGCGGTCAGTGAGGTCGTCTCCTCAGTCTCGATGCTCGCCATCACGATCGCCGTCCTCGGAGCGGTCGGCGTCATATCTCTCGGCTCCCTAAGGAGCGCCAACTCCGTCCTGCTGACCGGATCGCAGAACGCCGCGTCCGCCGATGGCCTCCTCCTCACCGTGGTCTCCACACAGGACAACTCTTCGGGGACCTACGTCTGGCTCTTCAACTACGGTTGGACCGCCGCCCCTCTATCCCGTGTCTATGTCGACGGCGGGCAGACGAACGGGTGGACCTCCAGCTGCGTTCCCCTGCAACCCAAGGGGATCTGCGACCTCAGGCTCCCTCCGGGGACCCACGGTACGGTGTCTATGATATTTGGAACTAGAACAGTCGCTCTCACACTATAGGAAGCTGATCAAGCAGAGACTGCGCAGGGACCGTCCCCACCGGGCGACGCGCATGCTCGAGACCATACCTTTCGAGCCGCCGCGCGGGGGCGTGATGACAGAGAACTACGTGGTCAACTACGAGATGCGCGCGAGGGACTCGATCTCATACAAGTCGAGCTTTACTGTGTACGTCTACGAGCTCGAGGGCAGGGGAGTCTACCTTGTGAAGGAGCCATACCTCTCCCCCGAGCTGAGCGCGGCCGTAGCCGGGGCGATAGACACCCTGACCTCCTGGCTCGCGCCGTCTCCGGTCATCTCCGTCGACCCCCTTGGCTACCTCTTCGCCGAGCTAAGGCGAGTCGGACACCTTAGCGCCGGCGTCACGGAGGACGACCTAAAGGCCGCGACCCACTACCTGATGAGGGACGTCCTCGGATATTCGACCATCGACCCTCTCATCCGCGACGGCGAGATCGAGGACATCTCGTGCGAGGGAGCGGGACGGTCCGTCAAGGTCTGGCACAGGAAGTTCAACGCCCACGGCTGGCTGGAGACGAACGTGGCCTTTCCTCAGCAGGAGAGGCTCGATGCGGTCGTCTCCAGGCTCGTCCACAGATCGAACCGCTCCCTCTCGGTCTCCTCTCCCATAGTCGACTGCGTCCTCCCCGAGGGGTACCGGCTCGCCGCTACGTGGGGCAAGGAAGTCACCAGCCTGGGCAGCAGCTTCAGCATACGCAAGCTACGCACGATCCCGTACACGATCTCCGAGCTGATCCGCGCCAAGACCCTGGACGCCAAGGTCGCCGCGTACCTGTGGATGCTTATGGAGATGAAGGGCTTCGTCGTGGTCGCAGGAGTGACCGCATCGGGGAAGACCACCCTCCTGAACGCGCTCGGTACCGTGATCAACCCCAACTGGAAGGTCCTGTCCATCGAGGACACAAGGGAGATCAGCCTGCCCCAGTCGGGCTGGAAGCCGCTTCACACCAAGCAGACCCAGGCGCAGGGCTCGAACGTCTCCCTCTTCGAGCTCGTCAAGCTCAGCCTCAGGGAGAGGCCTGACTTTGTCATACTCGGAGAGTCGAGGGGCGAGGAGGTGCAGGTCCTCTTCCAGGCGGCGGCCTCCGGCTCGGGCTGCCTGACCACCTTCCACGCGCAGAACTCCGAGGGGCTGGTCGCCAGGTTGACGCAGCCCCCGCTCTCGGTCGCCCGCTCGTCCCTGGACCTCATCGACGCCGTGGTCTTCATGGTCAGGGACGCAAAGGGCACCCGCTACATCCACGAGGTCGTCGAGCCGGCGCAGGAATGGAACAGGCTCTTCAGGTACGGAAAGGACGGGATCTGGGACGGCTCGCCGGAACAGTCCGTCAAGCTGGAGGCGCGGGCGGCCGGGTACGGATACTCGGCCAGGAGGGTCGAGCTCGAGCTCGAGAGGAGGACGCGCTTCCTCGAGACGATGGTGAGTAGAGGAGTGGCGGACTACCAGAGGCTGGCGGTCGAGCTGCGCCGGTTCTACGGCTCGGACGTGACCTTCTGAGACGAGTAGATCTCCCTCACCTTCTCGATCGTGTCAATCTGCCCGGCGTCCTTGTCGTCGCGTATCCTCTTGATGCGCGGGAACCTCAGGGCGAAGCCGCTGTCGTGCCTCTCGCTCTTCTGGATGCTGTCGAACGCGACCTCGATCACAAGCTGGGGTTTCACCTTCCTGTAGTAGCCGTCGTCCTCGGTCGTCAGGCTCTTAATCCTCGCCATCATCTCCTCGATCTCCTTGTCGGTCAGACCCGAGTAGGCCTTCCCGATTACCTTTAGGTCCGGTCCGTCACGGATCGCGAACGTATAGTCGGAGATGATCCCCGCCCGCTTCCCGTGCCCGAGCTCGGCACCCACGATCACGACATCCAGGGTGTCCAGCTCCTCCTTCAGCTTTATCCAGAACTTCCCCCGTCTGCCCGGTGTGTAGGGGCTCGCCGGGTCCTTGAGGACCAGGCCCTCGTAGCCCAGCGACCGCGACCTCCTGAAGAGCCTCTGTATCTGGTCCGCCTCCGAGACGGACTTCGTCTCGGCCTGTCTGAAGGTACCCCCCTCCACTATCACGCGCGCGAGGGCGGCCCTCCTCTCCTGCAGGGGCTTCCTGTAGAGCTCCTCGCCGTCGAGCAGGAGGATGTCGAAGCAGAAGAAGACGACGGGAGAAGCGCTCTGCGCGTCCCCGAAGTTCTCTATCCTCCTCAACCTGCGCTGGAGGAGCTGGAACGAGAGCGGCCTCCCGTCCCTGAAGGGGACGATCTCCCCGTCCAGGAGTAGGTCGTGGTCGATCCGGCGGGCACCCTCGACGAGCTCCGGAAAGCTGGCGGTTATCTCCTCGAGCCTCCTCGAGTAGACCCTCACCTCTCCCCCTCTCTTGTGGAGCTGCGCCCTCACCCCGTCGTACTTGTACTCGGCATAGACCTCCTTCCCGAAGTACGAGGCGATCTCGTCGGGCCTCTCCATCGGATCCGCGAGCATGAAGTTCGTCGGGCGCATCAGCTCCAGCCTCACGAGCCCGAGGTCCCCTGAGCGCGCCTGACGCGCGAGCATCCCGATGTCGCCGATCAGGAGGTGCGCCTCCCGGACCGCTCCGCGGTCGAGCCCGTAGGCCCGGGCCACGGCCTCCTCCACGAGCCCGTCCACGAGCCCGATCCTCATCTCCTTCGTCAGTATCTTGATCAGGTACTTCGCCTCCGTCTCGCTCGCCCTGAGGAGGAGCGATTTGAGACGGCCCTTCTTGATAAGCTGCGAGCCCGTTCCCTTGGCCTGGGACATCGCCTCGAACGCCTCAGCGACGTCGCGCAGGCTGAGGTCTTCCTGGAAGAGCGTGGTCTCCCTCTTCCTGGAGAGCACCTCCTCGACCACCTTGCCCAGGTCTCCGTGCTTGACGTAGACGCGGCTCATCTCCCTGGAAGAGAGCCCAGTCATCTCCTCGATCACGTCCGTTATCGTCGAATATCCTATCTGGGTCTCGTCCGCGCTCCCCTTCAGGGAAGCCCTCCCCGTCGCGAACCTAGCGGCCCGCTCGGCGTCGTCGGCGTCAAGCTCCCGCAGGTACTCGGAGAGGATCCTGACCTTCTCGTTCTTCCCAGCCGTGGCCCTGACGCGGTCGAGGGTGGAAGCGAACTCTGAGAATCTGTCCATGTCCCGATCAGAGCGGCATTACCATGGTGTACGCCGACTCGCCGTCTTTGTAGTAACCGTGAAGGGTGCTGCCGACCTTCAACCCGAGCTTCTCGTAGAGTTCTATCGCGCCCTTGTTGGTCGTGCGGACCTCGAGGTAACACTCCTTTCCTGAGGTCTTGCGGATCTCCTCGAGCGCGTCCCTGATCAGCCTCGAGCCGATCCCCCTGTTCCTGTACTCCTCCAGGACCGCTATGGAGATGATGTGGCCCTTCTTCGCGAGCCCGAACCTCTTGGTCATCGAAAGGCCGTACTCGATCCGGCACATGATGTACCCGACCACCCTTCCTCCCTGCTCGGCGAGCAGGAACGTGCTTGGGAAGTCCTTCAGGATGTCGTAGTAGAAGTAGTCCGAGTAGTGCTCGGGGAGCGTCAGCGTGTTCACGTTGATCACGCTCGGTATATCGTCTGGGCCGCAGTGCCTGACAGTATAGTCCTCCGCTCTGCTCGATGTCGACTCCTGCATTCCTAGGGCATTTTGCCCCATTCTCTGGGGGCTATTAAATTTCTGCTTCTGGGGCTCTTCGGTTCATGAGGGCGCCCAGATCAGCACTCCGAATACGATCACGCGCGGCCGGTAAGGCCGATCCAGTTCATGTATGCTTCATCGGCCGCCCGGAGGAAGCGTGAAGGGAACCCACAGGGCAGGAGATATCGGGCAATCCTTCGGGCGGATGGGGGGAGGTCTATTCCGGCGATCTGCCGAAGATATGGCAGGACCCTGCTTCCGCCACCCAAGAGTTAAAGTGGCTCTCGCTGGGTGGCCTCGAGCTGGTTTATCTTGTCGGAGGCCCCGGATGTCGAACCGATCGTCCGCTCCCTCTTCACGGTAAAGGACGTCTTCGACAGGGGCGAGGGCTCGAAGGAGTACAGCGTCGTCTACGACGAACGCTCGAAGGACGCCTTCAGGACGCTCTACGGCAAGGTGAAGCCCATGGGATTCACACCCAGGCTCTTTGGGACCAGGGATGACGCTTCCCTCACCCTGATCGCGGGCGAACCTGTGACCCCGCCGCCCCCCAGGACTCCGGTCTTCCTCTCGCTTCTGTCTGTGGTGGCGATCATAGCGGCCGGGTGGCTGCTGGGGGATATCTACACCCAGGTCGAGGGAGGGAACCCGCTCCTGATCGGCGCCAGCTTCGTGGTGGGCGTGGTCGCCGTGATGCTCGGGAAGGACCTCGTCCAGCGGTTCGTGGTCAGACAGAGGGGAGGGGTCTCGACGATCCCCTACTATCTTCCGAACATACCCTTCTTCCTGGCCCTCCCCGTCCTCTATTTCCTGCCTACCTTCGGAGCGATCACCTTCATCCGCGCCCCCACGATCGACAAGGACTCTCTCTTCGACTGCTATTTCGTGGCGCCCGTCGTGGGCGTCGTGATCGCGCTTGCAGTCTCCCTGGCCGCCGCGACCACCGCGATCACGCTGACGCACGCCCAGTACCTCGCCATCTTCGGGAATGGGAACCTCGGGACGCTCAGCAACAACCCGTCGGCCCTCCAGTCGGCGGCTATCTCGATCGCCGGCTACCTGGGTCTCTCGCCTTCGGTCCCTACCGGGGGGGTGAGCCTCTTCTCGCCGCTCGAGATCGCGGGATGGGTCGGGTTCCTCCTCTCGTTCTTCAGCCTCTTACCCGCCGCGCTCTTCGACGGGGGCCGGATGGCGACGCTCGCCCTCGGCGTCCGAGGAAGCCGCATCACCACGCTGGTGACCGGGTTCCTACTGGTCGCCATAGACGTCCCGAACTACTGGGTCATATTCCTGGTGATCTTCCTGCTCGCCGCCATCCAGCCATCCAACGAGACTCTCGACTCCCTATCAGGCATCTCGAGGTCGAGGAAGCTCCTCTTCCTGGGGGCCATGGTCCTGGTGCTCCTCTGCGCTCCGGTGCCGCAGAGCTTCCTTACCTATCCGATCTAGAGGCCTAGCCGAGGAAGGTCTCTGGGGCGCGCGTGAAGACGTGGAGCTTCGCTCCCCGTCCCGCAGAGTTGAAGACCTTCTGGAGCGCCGCGCCCGAGTTCTTCGCTGTCTTGAACCTGAAACTACCACTGGCGTAGAGCTCGGGGAGCGAGGAGAGGAACGTGACCGAGTAGTTCTCCTTCAGCGAGTTGAGGTAGGCGATCTCCTCCATCCCGTCGGCGTAGAAGCCCTTGCGCAGGGCGCTGTCGCTGACCCTACCTGTCGCCTGCATCTGCAGAGCGTCCGAGCCCAGCCCATCCCTGCACTCTCCGACGAGGAGCACGTCTCCGCTCCTCCTCACGGCCTTGACGGCGCCCAGGGAGAGCCTCAGCATCTGGGAGAAGGTATCGTCGTACCCGCGTCCGCCAGCCCCGACCACAATTCCCTTGGCTGGGTTGACCTGCTGCACGACGAAGTTGGTCCTCGCCTCCTTGGCCCCTCCCTCGATGAGCGAGAATGGTTCACCCCCGCGAGCGACGACCGTCCCGAACACGGCCCGGTTCAGCTTCTCCGCGAAGGAGAGCATCAGCGCACAAGCCGGCGTCTCCTCGAGGAAGGCCGGTTCGTCCTTTGCCCTTCCAATGTACGCCGCTTTCCTCGCGCCTCCCATCCCCGAGAGCCCCAGCGAGACCCTGGCATCGATGTAACCAAAGAGAGGGTCGGGCTCGCCGGTGGCGAGGACGAAGGCCGTCCCTTCCAGCAGCTCGGGCGAATAGGTCACCTCACCGGCGGCGGAGGCAGGCGGGGGAGATAGCTTCAACACGCGCCCCTTGAGCACGGGCGCGCCGTCCTCGACGGTTCTCGGGGAGCGGGCATAGATCTTCAGCTGGCCGTCCTGCGGCAGCTGCGTGGCGGCCGACCTGAGCAGCTTTAGCGTCGAGGGCTTGCGGTCGCAGACTATCAGCTTCTCCATCCCCTTCATCCTCTCGACGAGAATCGTGGCGAGCTCGTCTGCGTGGCTCTCGGGCACCGGATCGAAGAGCTCTCCGAGGTTCTCGGCCTGCAGGGTCAAGAGCGACTCCACGTCTCCATAGGGGACCCAGATCTCCAAGGCGGTACCTGCCCAGTGCCATTTTCTCCGCTTCTATCAACCTTTTCTCGTCCTCGGCTTTAGGTTCACGGCGGTCCCGCGGAGTCGTCGAATCACGACGCTTCGTGGCGAGGAACCCGTCCTCCAGCTCCTGGAGAGTCCACCGACCGAGAGCCCATGCGTGCGCACGGGACCATCATACGTCCGTCCATACATACGTTCGCCACATACCCTGCGCGGCGAGCCGGCAGGGCCGCGCGATAGACATTTTTACCGGCGCGCGCCGTTCTCGGACCATGAGCTGGAAGGGAAGAAAGGAACTGGTCGAAGAGCTTGCGATGGTCCTGGTCAAGGTGATGGGCCTGCGGATCGGGACGTTCACCCTTTCGAGCGGGAAACTGAGCTCCTACTACGTCGACCTCCGCACCGTCCCGAGCTTCCCCGGAGCGTACCGCTATGTCATAGACTGCTACCTCTCGCTCATAGAGAACGAGGTGGGACTGGACAAGTTCGACGCCATCGCCGGGATCCCGACCGCCGGCCTCGCCTTCTCCTCCCCCGTCGCCCTGCAGCTTCAGAAGCCGATGATCTATGTGCGCAAGGAGGAGAAGAACTACGGACAGATGAAGCGGATAGAGGGCATGATCAAGCCGGGCTGGAAGGTCCTCGTCATGGACGACCTCGTGACGACCGGACAGTCCATCCTCTCAGGCATCGACGCCATCAGGGAAGAAGGAGGAGAGGTGAAGCACGTCGCGGTCCTGATCGACCGGCTGGAGGGTGCGAAGGCGAACCTCAAGAAATCGGGAGTCACCCTGCGTCCGCTGACCGATATCCTGGAGCTGGTCCGGACCCTGCACGCCAAGGACGAGATATCGAACGACGAGATGCAGGCGATAAGGAGCCAGGTGGGACCTCGCTCCCGCTAATAGGCCATCAGTTCTTTCTCTTCGAGGAGGACGTGCAGGTTGTTCACCGACCTGTAGACCTCGCTCTCCCTCTTGGCACCCGTGCACACGAGCTTCCCTGACGCGAAGAGCAGTATCACCGTCTTGGGGTCTGCCATCCTGTGGATCAGGCCGGGGAACTGCTCGGGCTCGTACATCGACTTTGGCAACACCCTGGCAGCTTCCTCCAGGTAGACCTTCCCGCTCAGGTTTGCAGACGCGACTATGTTCTGGATCTCTATCTCGGCCTTGTTCTTGATGGGAATGCTGCCCTTCTTCAGCCTCCTGACGACCTCCTGGACCGCCTTTCTGGCCAGCTCCTCCGACTTGGCGCCGGTGCAGACCATCTTTCCTGAGCTGAAGATCAGGGTGGCCGTCTTCGGAGTCTTCAGCCTGAAGACCAGGCCTGGGAACTGGTCGGGATGGTACTCCACGTCTTCAAAGTTCTTCGTGATCTGGTCGAGGTCGACCTTCTGGTTTATCGAGGCGGATGCAACCACATTCTCAATGCTGACTATGGCCTTTGTCTGAGGCATCGATCGGCCGGAAAATCTGGAGACCTATATTAATAGTATAAGGCCCGATCCATCTATGGGCTGATCAATCCAGAGACGCGATCGGTCTGGGTCACATCCATCCGTCCTTGTCCTAGCGCTCCGCCTCGAGCTGGACCCTCCTGTCCATTGCAACGGACCTACCCATGCCAGCGGGGAATGCATGATCGTTGCGAGAGGGCCACCGGGCCTCCCGAGTCCCGGGCTTCCTCCCGTCTCTCCTTTTCTTGTGCCTCCTTCCTCCCGCTGTAGAGCTCCATCAGGAAGATGAACAGCACGATGGATGCCACCAGGATGTAGTTGATCGGCGGCGGGAACGCCTCGGAGATCCTCCCCAGAAAGGGAAGAGAGACCACGACCGTCCCCTTCACGCACTCGGGCGTGACCGGAGGCCAGCTGAGTGGCTCGTCTGGTCGGGGGTTCGTAAACCTGTTGTCACCCTGCGTGTAAAGCCCCTCGCTCGTGATGTTCACGACCCTGTGGACTATGACCTCGGTCTCGCATCCGCCGCCAGGGATCGGCGGCGAGAAGACTATCACCTCCCCGATCTTGATGCTGCTGTACGGGACCGACTGCACCACTACAAGGTCCCCTATCTCGAGGGTGGGCCTCATGCTCGGGGTCGGATACACGTCGTACACCTGGATACCCCCGACCCTGCTGTTAAGCAGGAACGCGGCTCCGACCACGACGAGCAGGACGAGCACCGCGTACGCGGCCGCGTGGCTTACCTTCGAGGGGGCGCTCAAACGAGCGACGCCCCCGTCTGTCTCTTGTTAAATCTTAAGTAACGCGTGGGGAGCCCTGTCCGTCCGATGAAGTTCGACACGATGGTGAAGGTCGCCGTCCCGAACCTGGTTATCCTTGCGTTGATCTGGGAAGTGGTCCAGGACGACGCAGGCCGCATCGCCTACTTCGAGTCGCTCGGGTTCACGCCCTCCACCCACTATTACCCGTTCTTCTACATCACGACGGCGGTGAAGGGCGCCTCCTACATCCCCGGTCTGCTGACCCTCGACTGGGTGCAGGTGCTGGCCGTGGTGCTGCTGGTCCTGGACCTCTCCTACGTCCTGGGATACGTGAGGAAGCAGAGGTCGATGACGACCCAGACTCCGGTCCTGCCCGGCGAGACGAAAATCTAAATCGGAATCCCGATCCAAAACGAGTCCGCGTTGCTGCACTCTGTCAGAATCCTTCTGATAGGGGTGGCGCTTCTCCTCGGTTCGATCAGCCTCGACCTCGCAGGTACATTCTTCCAGTCGCTGGTGGTCCTTATTCTCTCGTTCGCGGTCGGGATCGCAGGCGCGCTCATGGCGATCCGAGGGATAGTTGAGTTCATCAGCGAGCGCGTCTAGTAGAGCCAGCAGGCGACCTGGTGCCCGGCCTTCACCTCTTTCAGAGGTGGTTCCTTCTCCCTGCAGACATCCATGGCGAATGGGCACCGAGGGTTGAACTTGCAACCGGACGGGTGGTCGGTCGACTTGGCCAGCTCGCCGATTATGTTGATATTCTTGATCCGTTCCTTCATCGAAGGGTCGATCGCGGGCGAGGCCTGGAGCATTGCCTTGGTGTAGGGGTGGAGCGGATCGAAGAGAAGGTCCTCGGCGAGCCCGAGCTCGACTATCTTCCCGAGGTACATGACCGCTATCCTCCTCGCCACCACCTTCGCCACCGCCATGTCGTGGGTGATGAAGAGAAATGTCACACCGTTCTCCTTGGACTCCCGCTCGATTATGTTCAGGATGTCTCCCTTCAGCGACGCGTCGAGCATCGAGACCGGCTCGTCCGCTATGATCACAGAGGGGTCGAAGAGCAGCACCCTCGCGATGCCGATCCTCTGCCTCTGGCCGCCCGAGAGCTGGAAGATGTAGTTGTTGACCACCTGCTCAGGGAGGCCCACCCTCCGCATAACGTCGGAGATCTTCTTCGCGACCGCGCTCTGCCCCTTCACTCCGTACGACTGGAGCGGGATCCGCAGCGCATCGTAGACCCTCATGTTTGGGTCGATTGAGGAGAAGGGATCCTGGAAGACGATCTGGAGGTGGGCGCGGAGCCTCTTCCACTCCTTCCCCCTCGCCCCGCCGATGTCCCTCTCTGCACCGTCGACCACGATGACGATCCTGCCGCTGCTCGGTCTGACGAGCCCGATGACGGCGCGCCCCAGAGTGGTCTTGCCAGAGCCACTCTCCCCCACCAGGCTCAGGATCTCTCCCTTGGCCAGCTCGAGCGAGACACCGTCGACCGCCTTGACGACCGTCCTCTTCTCCAGGATCTTGTTCTTGACAAAGTGGACGTGTAGGTCCTCGATCCTCAGGACGATCTCGGTGCCGGCGCCTCCGCCCTTTGCCTGCGCGCCGATCTCAGTAGAGCCAGCAGGCAACCTCTTCTCCTCCATCTGCCCTCCTCATCTCTGGTCTCTCTTTCCTGCAGACGTCCATGACAAAGGGGCACCTCGGACTGAAGCTGCACATCTCGACAGGGTCCGCCAGGTCCGGCATGAACCCCGGTATCCCCCTGATCTGCCTGCTCTGGAGCGTCGGGGTCGAGGCGAGCAGACCCTGCGTATACGGGTGCTTCGGCCCTGAGAAGACCGATACCGACGGCCCCTCCTCGACCACCCTTCCCGCGTACATGATGTAGAGCCTGTCGACCGCCTCGGAGATGAGCGCCAGGTCGTGGGTTATCAGGAGGATGGAGATGCCCATCTCGGTCCTGAGCCGCTTCAGAAGGTTCATGACGTTGGCCTGGGTTATCACGTCGAGAGCTGTGGTCGGCTCGTCGGCCACAAGGAGCTGCGGGTTTAGTGCCAACGACATCGCGATGAAGGCCCTCTGCTTCTGGCCTCCCGACAGCTCGTGGGGATACCTAGAAGCGATGCTCGCGTCGAGCTCGACCGTCTCCAGCAGCTTCCTGACCGTGGTCTCGCCACCTTCGCGGCCGTGTATCTCGAGGACCTCCCTGATCTGCGCGCCGATGGTGAAGACAGGGGTGAACCCGTTCATCGAGCCCTGGAAGACCATGGCCATCCTCGACCACCTGTACTGTTCCCTGTAGTCCTTCTCGGAGAGCGAGAGGATGTCCGTCCCTTCGAACCTCACCTCTCCGCCCGTGATCCTTCCCGGCTTGCCTATCAGACGCATGACGCCGAGAGCGAGCGTGCTCTTGCCGGAGCCGCTCTCCCCTGCGAGCCCCACGATCTCTCCCTTGTCGATGTGAAGGTCGATGTCCTCCGCCGCTCTTACCTCGCCCCTCGGAGTGGAGTAGTGAACCTTGAGGCCCTTCACCTCGAGCAGCGCGGTCATCTCGCGCTGACCCTCGGCGCGACTATCCTGTCGAGAGCGAATCCCACCAGCACGAACGGGACCGAGGCGACGATGATCATGATGCCCGGGAAGAGCACCCACCACCACCAGCCGTGGATCGAGGCGTCGAAGGTGATCGCGTCGTTCAGTATCCCTCCCCAGGTTATGACGTTGCCCGGCTCGATGCCCAGAAACGCAAGGGTCTCACCCGTGATGATCCCCCCGGAGACGCCGAGGGCCGTGTAGGCGATCGTCACCGGCGTCAGCCTGGGAAGGATGTGGGTCAGGAACGACCTAGTCGATGATATCCCCATCGCCCTGTCCGCCTCTATGTACGTCTGGGACCTGATCGAGAGGGTAACCGACCTGGCAATTATCGCGAAGAACGGCCAGGATAGAGCGGCTATTATTAGCGCCTCAGAGAGAAGGGTAAGCTTGATCGAGTAGGAGATGGCGACCAGGAAGACGAGCGCCGGGAGCGCCAGAATCACGAGGGTGCCCCACTGCATCAACTGGTCCCTCCAGCCTCCAAAGAACCCCGAGAGGCCGCCCCAGAGGACGCCCCCCAGCACCCCTGCGAGCGAGCTGATGACGCCGATCTCGAGCGCCCACGGCAGTCCGGCGAGCACGCCCAGGTCGATCGGCCTGCCCTCGCTGTCCGTGCCCATCAGCCCGTACGAGTGGCCGATCAGCGAGACCTTCGACTGCGCTGAGACCGACTGCGGAGCACCAGCGATCACCTGTACGGCTACACCGTACGTCCCCTGCTCCACCGAGTTGTTCAGGAGGCCGGGGCCCCCCTTATCGAAGAGCGCCGCCAGCTCCTGGCCCGGGGAGGCCGAGCTGATGAACGACAGGGTCTGAGACTGGATGTACGGGATGATGCTCTGCTGGATCGAGGAGGTCGTGAGGTCGTACCTGGTCCCCGAGATTGGCGAGGTCAGAGTTATCGGTATCGCGGATCCGTCGGGCTTGGTCCAGGTGACAGATACCTCGTACGCGGTCCCGTTGAAGACGGGAGTGACCGAAAAGTCGCTGGGAGGGACGACGTGGTCCCAGACGACGGAGTCGGTCGAGTTGTATGTGTAGATGCCACCGGAGGCCGACGATGTCCAGCCGGTGAGGGAGACCACGACGCTGGTGGGAGCGTCCTCGCCGAGGTAGTTGACCCAGACCGGCGGCGCGGAGACTGGGTTGCCCTGCCAGGCCGCGGGGTTCTCCCACTTGGACACATCCGACTGGGGGATCGCGATGAAGACGTAGAGGGACGTGGCCAGGAGGAGGACCAGGAGCACCAGCCCGAAGAGACCCGACCTCGACCTTAGGAACTCGCGTAGATAGCTCCTGTCCGAGCTGTTCGAGCCCATCCACTAGTCGCCAGTCTTTATTCTCGGGTCGAGCAGTCCGTAGGTCAGCTCGCCCAGGTACAGCCCCAGGAACAGGATTATCGTCAGGACGAAGGTCGAGCCGACGATGACGGGGAGGTCGTTCGCGGTGATGGCTGCGAAAGTCAGGAACCCGAGGCCTGGCCACCTGAACACGACCTCCGTTGTGATGGCCCCTCCGAAGGAGCCCGCCACTGCGAGGATCGACTGGGTCGCGATGCTCGGCGAGGCCGTCCTTAGCACGTGCCTGAAGAGGACCCTGTTCTCGGTCATCCCCCTCGCCCTGGCCGTGGTCACAAAGTCCTCTCCCATCGTCGAGACGGCGAGACTCCGGATGACATAGGCGAAACCACCCACGTTGACGATGAAGAAGGAGAGCAGCGGGAGGGTGATGTGGGAGAGGAGGTCTCCAAACCCGGCCAGGATCCCTGGAGGAGGCGGCACCGAGGAGATTCCTCCCGAGGGGAGGATGTTCAGCGAGTATGCGAAGTACGCGATCATCACGAACCCTATCCACCAGGCCGGGATGCTGGAGTGGATCACCGCGATTATCGGGATGGATCTGTCCAGCCTTCCTCCGGCGGACCTCGCTGCCAGCAGCCCGATTATCGCCCCCACCCCGACGACCAGGAGGGTACCCGTCGTGAAGAGGAGGATAGTGTTCGGCAGGTACGCTACGATGATGTCTGTGACCTGCTTGGAGCCGTCGGGCGCCGCGAGGAAGTAGGCGGAGCCGAGGTGAAACTGGAACAGGTTGTACATCTGCAGAGCATACTTGATAGGGAACGGCTGGTTGAACCCGAAGGCGCTCAGGTACGAGGCCTTGAACGTGGCGACCGCCGCCTGGACCTGGGCGAGCGTCAGGCCCGCGTGGCCCTTGACCAGGTTGCGCTGGAACTCGCTCGCCGCCTCGTTCCCCGACGCCTGGATGACCTTCTGCATCGTTGGATAGACCCCGACGTACAATATGGAGACGGCGCCGAACAACGCAAGCACGTACGATACGGTCTTGCCAACGATGAAACGGGCGTACCCCATCTTTTTGCAAGAGATGCGTACCTCCTTTTAAGAGTTAGTAGAAATCGGAAATTTCGGGCAATCGTTAAATATGTGCGCCGCATGTTGCTAACAAGTTTGTCCCTGATTCCGATGAAACGGAAACTTGTTGGGGTACTCCTAATTCTCCCGGTCCTGATGCTCTCATCGCTAGTTGCCGTTCCGGCAGCGCGGGGACAGACATCGATTCCGTCGACGCCCTCGCTCAACAAGATCACGCTCACAGACTACGGCGGTAACGACCAGTCGGGCATAGCCGACCTGGCCGCAGGGAAGATCCAGTCCTATGACTATGCCGTGACGCCCAGCGAGGCTTCCACGATTCCGTCCGGCTACAATGACTACAAGACGCCTGCCTCCTGGTACGGACTCGAGATAAACCCGACCGACACTACGGGCGGCTTCAACCCGTTCCAGTTCCAGCAGGTGAGGTTCGCACTCAACTATCTCGTCGGCAGGAGCTATTTCGTCGGGACGCTGCTCGGCGGCAACGGGATCCCGACCTACTCCGTCTTCGGTGGCGAGCCCGACGAGCTAGTCACAGCCGCGGCGACGGCACCGGACTCGAACATCACAGACTCGATACCGATCGCCAACGCCACGATCTACAAGGCGCTCATCGCCGAGGGCGCGACGTACACTTCTACATCTACCCCAAGGTGGTCGCACGACGGCAAGCCGATAATCGTCAGTATCTTCGACAGGACGGACGACCCAGTCAGGCACGCCTATGACGGTTACCTTCAGGCCCAGCTTCAGGCGGTCGGCTTCGAGGTGAACCTCATCCCAGGTACGCTCGCCACGGCATCGATCGCAGTCTACGGTACCGACCCTGTCAACGCGACGTGGGAGATCTACCCTGCGAGCTATGGGTTCACCTATGGTTACTATGACGAGGGCTTTGCAGAGCTCTACGCCCCTATCGCAGGCGCGCTACCTGCGTCCAGCAATGAGGGACCAGCCTTCGGCGCTTTCAACGACACCTCGTCTGAGCAGCCGGGCACGGTAGCCCTGCTGAACACGGCCGACACGTATGCGCTCGACTTCTTCAACACCAACTTCAGCAGCATCCAGCAGAGAGACTCGGACCTCAGCTCTCTTGTCTCGGCCGGCGTAAAGGCGGCCGTGGTGATAGGCCTCGCGCAGTCTCTCGAACCGTACGTGAGCGCCCCGAGCCTCCAGGGCGTCACGACGAACTTCGTGAACGATCCCCTTCTCAACGCGCTCTCGTTCCTAACGATGAACACCGCCTCAGGGACCGCTGACATCGGCGTAAGGCACATCGCCCAGACCTCCCTCAACCCAGTGGGCGGGTACACAGACACCTACAGCGTGGTCTGGTCGGAGGCGACACAGTTCCCGCCGGTCTTCTACCAGCCCTCCACGGGCTATCCTTACCCTGTCGGTTGGAGCTTCAGTGTCCAGGGACTGAGCGCCGCCGGTGAGATACCTATCCCGTCCAGCGCAGTGGTGCTCAACGCGACCCAGGACAAGTTCGTGAACGTGACAGCAGGCGCCATGGCCAAGTCGGATGTGATCGCGAACTTCGCGCCCATGCTGAAGATGTCCTGGCAGGACGGCCAGCCGCTCACGCTGGCCGACATACTCTATCAGTACATACTCGCAGGTGAGGTGACCCAGAATACGAACAGCTCGGTCTTTGACGGCTACTCTTCGGCGGTCTTCGGACCGAGCTGGAACACGCTGCTGGGCTTCAGGGTGATCAACTCGACCTCGCTCGAGGTCTACTCGACCTTCTACTACCCCGACAAGTACTTCGCGGGTCTTAACGCGGCGGGCGCGCTCTTCGCCTACACCCCGACGACCGGGGCACAGGGCATGTTCCCGTGGCAGATATACGCTGGGATGGCCAATCTCGTCTCTGCGGGGAAGGACGTCTGGTCCGCGTCTGCATCCACCACGACGAACCTGCCGTGGCTGTCCCTGGTCAACCCGACCGACGTCTCCAATCTGAAGGCGGCGCTCTCCTCGTACGCGTCAAGCTCGTACGTCCCACCCGAGTTCGCTTCCCTGCAGAAACTGACCGGAACGAGCTTCGTCAGCTCGAGCCAGGCGGCCGCGGGGTACAATGCTGCCGTGAGCTTCATAGGCCAGTACGGCACGGGCATCATCGGAGACGGCCCCTACATACTGACCGACTACTCTCCATCGACTTCTCCGGCGTTCGCAGTGCTAACCAAGAATCCGAACTTCACCTGGGGGAACACCATGGCCCCGCAGCTCGGCGCGGCGCCGGTACTCCTCTCTCAAGAGGCGCAGATCCCGCCGGTCCTCAGTCCGGGCCAGTCGATCACCGTGACGGCGCTACAGACACCAGAGGGGACGACGACGACCACGCCAGCTTCCGGCGCGACCGTCACCCTCCAGCTGATAGGGAACGGGGTTGTGGCCTACCAGGCGAACTTCACGACGAACTTGGCGGGCCAGGTCTCGGTAAAGATCCCATCCACCCTGGCTCCTGGGAGCTACATACTCTCGATCTACACCGGGACGGAGGGCTCGACGCTCTTCAGCCCGCTGACCGAGACGATACAGCTCAGCGCCGCGACGTCCACCACGAGCAGTACCTCCACGACACTGTCGACGTCCGCCTCAACGAGCCCCAGCGGCGGAACCACCACGACCACAACGAGCACCCAGCCAACGACCACGACGTCCTCGTCCGGCAGCTCTACATCGCTCTCGCCGACCGTCCTCGGTGGCGTGGCCCTGGTGAGCATCGTCGTGATGGCCATGCTCGTCCTGGGAGTGAACCGTCGGCGGGGTAACATGGCCAGGTCGTATCCTCGTCCGATCTCCAAACAGGCAAACAACTAGAAATACGATAGACGGGGATGAGCGGGCGCTTGTCCCCTCTCATCTGTTCTTGCACCAGGGATCGATCATGCCCCGTACTCAGGTCGCAGCGAAGGCGCTCAGATCTAGTGCCGATGCGCGAGAGATGAACCGTTCCAGGTTGCCGCCCTCCGAGAGGCCCTTCGACCTCCTCGTCAGGAAGACGGGGGGCGAGGAACGTGCGATCGGGGTCCTCCATGAACTCTCCCTCCAGATGGGGGCGCGGCTGCAGCGGGGCCTGACCGGAGCCGTACCCGATCAGGTGCTCGCCGCCGTGGCACTCATCAGAGCTGGGATTGCTCTCGACGCCGTAAGCTCCTCACTCACCTGGCAGGAGTTCGAGGCCTTCTGTGCCAATCTCCTGAAGGTTCACGGCTACACGGTGAAGACCAACGTCGTCCTTACGAGACCTCGTAGACAGATAGACATCTTTGCGGAGGGGCAGACGCTCGCGCTCTCGGTCGACTGCAAGCACTGGGGCAGGTCGTTCTCGGGGTGGGCGCTCGAGCGGGTCGCGACGGAGCAGATCGAGAGGTCCACGCTCTACAAGCTGAAGAGAAGGGTCAAGGTACCCGTCTTGCCCGTCATCCTTACCCTGTTGGACTCACAGGTCAGAGAGGTGGTCGGAGTGCCCGTCGTTCCTATCTTCGCCCTCCGAGACTTCCTCGTCTCTGTGAACCGGTTCGATGAAGGACTAGCGATCGTTTGAACTCCTGTTTCCGCCCTGGATCTCGAACCTTAGCCAGTCAAGGAAGTCATCAGGACCTCAAACCTGAAGCCCTCGGTGCGTCTCTGAGAGTAGCGGTG
>JAPCJS010000078.1 GCA_027886825.1 Nitrososphaerota archaeon | reverse complement strand
TGCTGAGGTCCAAGGAGGTCAGCCAGGACGTCGCCTCAGCCTCGCTGGGGTTCCTTTCCGCCCTCCCGTCCCCTCTCGTCCTGGACGCGGGCACCGAGGACGTGCACCACATGATCGAACAGGAAGCAATCAAGGCCATCGGGATGGACAGGGCGGGATACCTGAACCTGGGCAAGAGCAGGAACGACCAGGTCGCCACTGCGCTGAGGATGGAGACGCGCGCCCTCCTGCTCGAGCTCGCAGCGGCGTCCTGCGGGGTGCAAAAGTCCCTGGTAGGCCTCGTCCGCAGGCATGGGAAGCTACCCATGCCCGGATACACGCACCTGCAGCACGCCCAACCCGTCACGTTGGGACACCATCTACAGGGGTACTTCGAGGCCGTCCAGCGAGACATAGAACGCCTCGAGCAGGCGTACCGGCGGGTGAACCTCTCGCCCATGGGCGCAGCCGCGCTGGCTGGGACCTCGATCCGGCTGGACAGGGACTACGTCGCCTCCCTCCTGGGGTTCGACGGGCTCGCCGAGAACGCGATGGACGCCGTCTCGTCCAGGGACTTTGCGCTCGAGAGCATGGCCGTGGCCGCGATGGCGATGGTGAACCTCAGCCGGATGGCCGAGGAGATCATCCTCTGGAGCTCGTTGGAGTTCGGCTTCGCCGAGGTCGCGGACGAGTACTCCGCGACTAGCAGTATCATGCCACAGAAGAAGAACCCGGTGGTCGCGGAGACCGTCAGGGCCAGGTGCGGCTCCGTCCTGGGCGAGCTCACAGCGGCATTCGCGATCACAAAGGCTCTCCCGAACTCGTACAACCTAGACCTCCAGGAGGTTACCCCGCACCTCTGGAGGTCCATGGATGTGACGATCTCGTCGGCGACCCTTATGGCCGAGATGCTCTCTTCGCTCGGGTTCGACCCCGACAGGCTACTCTCGTCCGTCCAGGGGGACATGTCGACCGCGACCGAGCTCGCCAACCATCTCGTCAGAGGATACGGCGTCCCGTTCCGCCAGGCGCACGCCGTGGTCGGAGACCTCGTACGGCTCTCCCTCGAGCGCGCGTCGACCCTTGAGGAGACTGCGCTGCAGGAGCTGCCCTCCGTCTCGTCCCGGATAATCGGGAGGCCGCTAAAGATTGATAAAGACGAGCTTCGACGAGTGCTCGATGTACTCAAAACCCTTGAATTGACGCGCACAGCAGGTGGGGCGAACCCACGCTCAGTGCCCCGTCTGCTCCTCAAGGACTCCCGCTCCATCAAAAAGAACCTGTCATGGATATCCCACGCGAGGAGTTCGCTGAAGGCTGCAGACGACCGTCTCAGAGACCAGGTAGGCGAGAGAGAAGTCGAGGTGAGAAGATGATAGCAAAGTGCGAAGAGTGCGACGCAGACATAACCATCCCAGAGGACGCCATCGTCGGCGAGATAGTCCAGTGCAAGGAATGCAGCGCCGAGTACGAGGTTGCCTCGATCAGCAAGGGGAAGGTCACGCTCAAGCCGGCCGAGGTCGCGGAAGAGGACTGGGGCGAGTAGCCGGTTGAAGATCACAATCGTCTTCGACAGGATCAGGGGCGAGGAGAAGTGGCTCATCCAGGAGGCCAAAAAGTCCGGGTGCACCACCGAGCTTGTAGACGGGAGGATGCTCTCCTTCGAACTTACCGACAGGGAGGCCAAGAACCGCTTCGGGGACATCGTGCTGCAGAGGTGCATCAGCTACTACCGATCCTCCTTCCTTACCCGGATCATGGAGAACTTCGGCGCCCACGTGATAAACACCTCGAAGGTCTCGGACGTCTGCGGGAACAAGCTGATCACCTCGATGGTCCTGGCCAAGGCCGGGATCCCGACCCCGAAGACCTTCGTGGCGCTCTCTTCGGAGTCCGTCGACCAGACGGCGGAACAGATGGGCTACCCCGTCGTGATGAAGCCGTTCGTGGGGAGCTGGGGGAGGATGGTCAGCATCGCCAGGGACGCACAGACGCTCGACACTATCGTCGAGCTCAGGGAATCGATACCGAACCCGATAGAGCACATGTACTACCTCCAGGAGTTCGTCGAGAGACCCCCGCGCGACATACGCGCGATAGTGGCGGGCGAGGAGATAATCGCGACCGTCTACAGGAACGCACCGCCGAACGAGTGGAGGACGAACGTCGCCCGGGGTGCGACGACCACCTCCTTCAAGGCCGACAAGGACCTCTCGGAGATCGTGCACAGGGCGGCCCACGCGGTCGGAGGCGGGATACTGGGCGTCGACGTGATGGAGTCGAAGGAGGGGTACGTCGTCCATGAGGTCAACAACACTGTGGAGTTCAAGGGAGCCCAGGCCGCCTCGAAGACGAAGATCGCCAAGAAGATGATCGAGTTCGTGGTCAGGAGCGCGAAGCGCTAGATGGTGCGCGTCGGGGTTGTGGGCGCCTCGGGCTACGCCGGAGGCGAGCTCGTCCGGTTGCTCCTCAAGCATGGGAAGGTCGACCTCGCCTTCGCGACCTCGAGGAGGAACGCCGGCGAGTACCTATTCCGGGTCCACCCCAACCTCCGGGGGATGACCGAGATGCAGTTCATCGACAACGACGTCTCGAAGATAACGGGGATGGCAGACCTCGTGCTGACCGCCCTGCCGCACGGCCAGTCGCTGAGCCTGATCTCCCAGCTAGCGGCCGCCGGTTTGAAGGTCGTCGACCTGAGCGCAGACTTCCGGCTCAAGAACGCCGCGGACTACGAGCTCTGGTACGGTTTCAAGCACCCGGACCCCGAGCTGCTCGCCAGGTTCGTCTACGCCGTCCCGGAGCTAAACCGAGAGGAGATCTCCAAGACGAGCCTGGCGGCGTCGCCGGGCTGCATGGCAATCACCTCCATACTCGCGATGGCACCGCTCTTCAAACAGCGCGACGTCGCCATCGACCGCGACCACGTTGTGGTGGACGCAAAGATCGCGTCCTCGGGGGCGGGCGGCAAACCCTCGCTCTCGACCCACTTCTCCGAGAGGTACGGGGTGGTCCGGCCCTACAAGCCCGCGGGACACAGACACACGGGCGAGATAGAGCAGCAGCTCTCCTGGCTCGGAGAGAAGAAGGTCACTGTGTCCATGTCCGCGCACGCGATAAACATGGTGAGGGGGATCCTCTCGACATGCCACGTCTTCTACGATGGGGACATACAGAACTCCACCGTCTGGAAGATGTACCGCTCGCAGTACAGCGACAAGCCGTTCATCAGGATGGTGAAGGACAGGAAGGGCCCGTTCCGCCTCCCCGACCCGAAGGTGGTGATAGGCTCCAACTTCTGCGACGTTGGGTTCGAGCTCGACGAACGTGGACACAGGATAGTGGCCATCGCGGCGATCGACAACCTCCTGAAGGGGGCGGCGGGCAACGCCGTCCAGGTGATGAACCTGATGCTCGGCCTGGATGAGAGACAGGGGATCTACGACGCCCCGCTGCACCCTGTGTGATACAAAGTGAGGATCGTCATCAAGCTGGGGGGCGACATCGTGAAGGGCCAGTTCCCGCCGGACCTGCTGGCCGACATCAGGACGCTGAGCTCCGCGAACCAGCTCATACTCGTGCACGGGGGCGGAGACGTCGTCACCGAGATAGCGACCAAGCTGGGGAAGGAGCAGAGGTTCGTCGTCTCCCCGGACGGGATCAAGAGCCGCTATACCGACAGGGAGACGATGGACATCTTCACGATGGTCATGTGCGGCCTGATCGCGAAGAAACTACTCGAGACGCTGGCGGGGAACGGGATAAGGGCGGTCTCGCTCTCCGGGCTCGACGGGGGCGTGCTCAGAGCAGCAAGGAAGAAGAAGCTCCTCATAGTAGACGAACGCGGAAGGAGGGTGATGATAGACGGCGGGTACACGGGGAAGATGCAGTCCGCCGACGGGACTCTCCTCCATGCGCTCCTGGACAACGGGTTCATCCCGCTGGTCTCCCCCGTCGCGATGGGCGAGGAGGCGGAGCCGCTTAACGTCGACTCGGACAGGGCGGCGGCATACCTTGCCATGGGCGCCCGCGCCGACGCCGTCCTCTTCCTCACCGACGTCAAGGGGCTCATGCTGGACGAGAAGGTGGTCGCCAGGCTGACAGTCGACCAGGCAAAGTCCTCGCTCCCGAAGATAGGCTTCGGGATGCAGAAGAAGGTCCTGGCGGGGATCGAGGCGATGGAGGGGGGCGTAAAGGAGGTGATAATCGCCTCGGGCTTCGGGCCGTCCCCCATCTCGGCAGCGATGGCCCACCAGGGATGCACCGTGATCAGCTCATGATGAACATAATCGAAACTGAGGAACTCCACGGACCGCAGACTTACCAGAAGTTCCCGGTCGTGATAGTGAGGGGCTCGCGCGCAGAGGTCTGGGACGACAAGGACAACCTGTACATAGACTGTATGGGAGGATACGGCGTCGCCATCGTCGGCCACTGCAACCCAGAGGTGGTCGCCGCGATAAAGGGCCAGGCCGAGCGGCTCATAACCTGCCACGGCTCTCTCTACAACGACGCGCGCGCCGAGTTCCTGGAGAAGCTCACTTCGTGCACACCGAAGGGGCTGGACGCGGCCTTCCTCTCCAACAGCGGCGCGGAGGCCAACGAGGTATCGATAAAGCTCGCGAAGAAGTTCACGGGCAAGAAGGGGATCATCGCGATGAAGGGTGCCTTCCACGGGAAGACCGCGGGCGCGCTCTCGGCGACGTGGAGCAAGAAGTACAAGGACCCCTTTGAGCCGCTCCTCCAGTCCATCAAGCACGTCGAGTTCGGGAGCCTCGGCGAGCTGGAGGCCGCGATAGACGACGACACCGGCGCGGTCCTCCTCGAGCCCATCCAGGGCGAAGGCGGGATCATCATGCCCCCTCCTGACTACCTGAAGGGGGTCAGGGAGATCTGCGACAGGAGGGGGATCCTCATGATGGTCGATGAGGTGCAGACGGGGCTCGGCCGCACGGGGAAGATGTGGGCAATCGAGAACTGGGGGGTAGTCCCGGACGTCCTCACCTCGGCGAAGGGCCTCGCCGGCGGCGTGCCCATCGGCGCTACCATCGCGAGGAGGGAGATACTCCACTCCCTGAAGAAGGGCGAGCAGACTAGCACCTTCGGGGGGAACCCGCTCTCGTGCGCGGCAGGCACGGCCACGCTCGACTATATCGTCAAGAACGACCTGCCAGGGCAGGCGGTCTCCAAGGGGTCGTTCTTCCTGGAACAGCTGAGGGCGCTCGTCGGCCGGCACAGGATCGGGAGGGAGGCGAGGGGCCTGGGCCTCATGCTCGCGCTCGAGATGAGGGTGGACATCCAGAACATACTCCTCAACGCGCTCAAGGAGCGCGTCCTCTTCACGTACTCGGGCAGGACCGTCGTCCGCCTGCTCCCGCCGCTCGTCATCACCGAGGAGCAGATCCGGAGCGTCATGCAGGTGCTTGACAAGGTCGTCTCCTCCGAGGAGATGAAGCAGCCTGGATAAGACCGACGAGAAGATACTGGAGCTCCTGCGCGGGGACTCGCGGATCTCCTTCGTGGAGGTGGCGGGTAAGGTGGGCCTCTCCGAGGCCGCGGTAAGGCGCAGGATCTCGAACCTCGTCAAGGACGGGACGATCAAGAGGTTCACCATAGAGATCAGCGAGCCTCAGATGACGAGCGCGATCACCTACGTCTCAGTCACACCGTCGAACCCGACCTCGGAGGTCAGCAAGAAGATAATGAACGTGCAGGGCGTGGAGACGATCTATGAGACCACGGGGCCCTTCGACATCGCCGCGATAATCAAGGGTCCGAATATCGCAGAGGTGAACAAGTCTGTCGAGGAGATCCGCAGGATAGGCGGCGTTCTCAACACAAACACGACGATAATCCTGCGTACCCTTCGCTAGTTCGGACGAATACGATTAAATAACGTGGGCCCTCGGCGAGCTGAAGTTTGCAGGTGAACGAAACCATCAACTGTCCAGAATGCGACGCTGTGCTGGTGATCCCCGCCGACGCCATCCAGGGAGAGGTCGTGTCTTGCAAGGACTGCGGCACCTCCTATGAGATCGTCAGGGACAAGGAGACAGGCGCTCTCTCCATCCGCCCCGCCGAGCTCGAAGAAGAGGACTGGGGGGAGTAGCGTTGGCCTCCTCCTTCACGCTCCTCTATGACCTGATACGCTGGGAGGAGAAGGCGATCGTGGAGGCAGCCAAGAAGAGGGGCGTCAGGGTGAACCTCGTCGACGCCAGAGAGCTCGCCCTCGAGGCGACCGGCCGAGGCAGCGAGATCCCCGACCACCTCATCCTCGAGCGGTGCGTCAGCCACTACCGGAACATACACGCGACCGCGACCCTGGAGTCCCTGGGGCACCGCGTCGTGAACAGCTTCCAGACCGCCTACATCTCGAGTGACAAGCTCTTCGGCAGCCTCGCCCTCGCCCGGGCCGGCATCCCCACTCCACGAACCTTCGTCGCCTTCACCGAGGAGGCCGCTCTAAAGTCCCTGGAGAAGCTGGGCTATCCGGCCGTCCTCAAACCCGTGGTCGGGAGCTGGGGTAGGCTCTCGGCCCTCCTAAAGGACAGCGACTTTGCCACGGCCATCCTGGAAGACAGGGAGTACATGTATCCCATGTACCAGGTCTACTATCTCCAGGAGTTCGTCAAGCGCCCCCCGAGAGACATCAGGTCGTTCGTCGTCGGCGACCGTACAATCGCGGCGATCTACCGACTGTCATCGTCTGACTGGAGGACGAACACAGCGAGGGGAGGAAAAGCAGAGATGTGTCCGATAACCAAGGAGCTCGATGAGCTCTCACTGCGGTCTGCGAGGGCGGTAGGCGGGGAGATAGTGGGCGTCGACCTCATGGAGTCTCCCGACGGCCTCACGGTCCACGAGGTCAACAACACGACGGAGTTCAAGAACACGGTCCCCGCGACAGGGGTGGACATCCCGGGGCTCATCGTCGACTACCTCGCCTCGCTGGAGAAGAGATGAGCCTGTGGAAGATGAAGTCCAGCTCCTGCTGGATTCCCTGAGGGTCTACTCTCCCACCAAGAAGGAGTCCCACCTCTCGCGGCTGCTCCAGGCGAGGTTGCGGGGCCTCGGTTTCAAGAACGTGCGCACTGACCGCGCCGGGAACGCGATCGGCGAGGCGGGAACCGGTAGGCGGCACTTGCTGCTGTGCGGCCACATGGACACCGTACCAGGCGTGATAAGGGTACGGAGGGAGGGGGACAGGATATACGGCCGCGGTGCCGCCGACGCCAAGTCACCCCTCTGTGCGATGATCTCCGCGGCGGCGGCCTTCTCGGTGCAGGTCCCGCTCAGGGTGACCATGGCCTGCGTGACAAGGGAGGAGGGCGACAGCCTGGGCGTCAACACGCTAATAGACGACGGCGGTGACTATGAGGCCGCGGTCTTCGGCGAGCCGGGAGGTGCGCACCGCGTCGCCCTCGGATACCGCGGGAGGGTCGAGGGCGTCCTGACCGTCAGGACCCAGGGAGGTCACGCGTCCTCCTCGTGGGCCCACGCCAGCGCCGTGGACGAGGCGATGGGCGTCGTGGACAGGATGAAAGAGTACGAGAAGGCGCGTCAGGTCAGCGAGGACCACTACCGCTCCGTGAACGTCTCGCTGACGATGATCGCCGGAGGGACCTATTCCAACGTGATCCCGAAGGCGTGCACCGCGACGCTCGACGTCAGGACACCCCCTGGAGTCAGCTCGGCCACCGTCGAGTCCGACCTGACGGGTATCCTCGAAGAATATTCCCGGACCAGGCCTCACGTCAGCTTTCAGCTCCGGTTCGCTGAGGCCACCGAGTCCTACGAGGCGCCGAAGGACTCCCTGCTGGTCAGGGCCTTTCAGCGCTCGATAATCATGAACCTCTCGACGAGGCCGGTGATGACGCACAAGACCGGCACGGGCGACATGAACACGCTCGCCCAGCGGATGGGGGTCCCCTGCGTCACCTACGGACCCGGAGACTCGAAGCTCGAGCACACCGAGGGGGAGTATGTCGAGGTCGGCGACTACCTCAACTCGATCAAGGTCCTGAAGGGCGTGATCAGCGAGTTCGGGTCGCTTTGATGAGCCAATCCCTCCGAATAACACAGAAAAGAAGATAGACGCCCCGTCTGAGGCTCCTCGGTTACACTCGAGTCCTACCTAGATGAGCAGCATCGAACCGAAGATTCCAGAGAAAAAGCCGAGCAAAGAGGCTTGGGTCTTGACGCTGCTCCCCCTGAACGCGGGCGTCCAGGGGTTCAGCACGATGGTCCCACTCTACATCCTCAGCCTCGGCGGGAGCGTCGTCGACGTGGCGCTGATCACCACTCTGTACAACTTCGTCCTGATACCCTCCTCGATCTTCTGGGGGAGGATGACCGACCGTCTGGCCAGGAGGAGGTTCTTCTTCGTCGTGACCTGCACGGGGTGCACGGTGATCTTTGCCCTCATGTTCCTCATCCCGAACCTCGTTGCCCTGGGGGTCCTCTACGCCACCCTTGGATTCGTCGTGGGGGCCAACTCGGCGTCGACAAACCTGCTCGTCATGGAGACGTCGGAGAAGAAGTCCTGGATCTCCTCGTTCTCGAGGCTCAACCTGATCGCAAACGTGGGGTCGATAATAGGGCTGGCCGTCGGGTTCATCTGGACCAGCACCCTCCCGCTGGGGGCCTTCCTGCTCTTCTGCTGCGGTGCGACGGGTGTCGCGATCCTGCTCTCCTATCTGCGCATCTCGGAGCCGGCGGTGACTCTCGAGACCACGCACCTCTCCTTCCACCCGTCGGGCTACTTCTCCCGGATCTATCACGGGATGACCATAGTCGTCGGTCACCTGGTCATCTCTCCGCCCTCGACGAAGGACGTGCTCCGGGCCCTCCGTGCCACGCGAGCGGGGGCGATGACAGGACGCGCTCTCCTCTTCCTCTCGACGTTCCTATTCACAGCCTCGAGCGCGCTCCTGAACACCTCCTTCACACCGTTCCTCTCAGAGTCGGGCGTCACGGACAACCAGATCTTCGCCGTCTCGCTGGTCAACGTCGCTATCCAGACCGGCGTCTACAGGTGGGTCGGCGACTTCATAAACCGGTTCGGGGGCGTGCGGATCGGGTCGTACGCAGTGATGGCCCGCGCCGGGCTCTACATGGTCTTCGCAGTCTCGGCCCTCGCGTTCAGGGGTACCCCCCTCTTCGTGGTGGCCTCCGTCTTCTTCGGGCTGATCGGGGTCGCCTACGCCTTCTGGAACTCCGCCACCTCCGTCACTCTGATGTCCAACCTCGGCCAGGCGAGACAGGGGAACCTGCTCGGCGGGTATGCAGCCCTCAGCGCACTCGGCACGGTCACGGGCTCCCTCTTCACGGGCTACATATCGTACTATCAGGGATACTCCACGACCTTCGCCACAGCGGCGGCGGTCATGCTTGTCTCCTTCTTCGTCCTCGAGGCCTCGCTGAAGAGCTTCGGGTACACCAAGCGCCAGCCAAAGGGGTCCGACGCTGCGGCTCCCGCCATTTAGCTGGTTGATCGCTCCGCTCTAGTGGACCAGCTTGTACTTCAGACGCGCCTTGCCGAGAGCAGAGATGAGAGACTTGGTGTGCTCGATGTTCTGGGTCTCGAGGTTCAACGTGACCTCGGCCCTCCCAATCGGGATCCCGCTTCCTACCCTCTCGTGCTGGACGCTGACTACGTTCGCCCTCGTCTGGGCGACCACGGTGAGGATGTCCTTCAGGGCACCGGGCTTGTCCGATAGGGTGATCCTTACCCTGAGGAGGCGGTGAGCCCTCTCGAGTCCCTTCGCAACTATCTGGTCAAGGATGTACATGTCAATGTTTCCTCCGCTGACGACGACCCCGCACCTCTCTCCCTTCGCCTTCACCAGCCCCGCCAGGCACGCGGCCACTCCCACCGCCCCCGCGGGCTCTGCCACTGTCTTCATCCTCTCTAGCATCAGGAACTCGGCCTGTGCGATCTCGGCATCACTGACCAGCACGAAATCGTCGACGAGCCTCCTGATGAGCTTGTAGTCGAGCTTCCCCGGCTGCCTCACCGCAATCCCATCTGCGATCGTGTCCTCCGCCTTGAACGGCACGATCCTGGCCGTCTTGAACGCCATGTACATGCCCGGGAACGCCTGTGACTGTACCCCCACGACCCTCACGCCAGGGTTGAGCGCCTTGGCTGCGACCGCAACCCCGGCGATCAGTCCGCCGCCCCCGACGGGGACGATCAGAGCACCCAGCTCCGGCTGGGCGTCGAGCATCTCCATGGCGACCGTGCCCTGTCCGGCGATTACCTTTGGGTCGTCGAAAGGGTGGACGAAAGTGCTCCCCTCCTTCGAGGCTATCTTCCTGGCCATCTCGAGCGTCGCATCGAAAGATGACCCGTGAAGGACCACCCTGGCACCATATCCCTTGGTGGCGTCGATCTTCGCCGGCGATGCGCTCTCTGGCATGACTATCGTCGACCTTGTATCGAGGAGAGTCGCCGCGTGAGCGACCCCCTGTGCGTGGTTCCCTGCGGAGGCCGCGATGACCCCCTTCTTCCTCTCGGAGTCCGAGAGAGAGTAGATCTTGTTGTACGCTCCCCTGAGCTTGAACGAGCCCGTCCTCTGAAGGTTCTCCATCTTGAGGTAGAGGTCCATCCCCGATCGCTCGCTCAGGGTCTTCGACGTCTCCAGGGGCGTCCTCCTCACGACGCCCTGCAGCACTCTAGCTGTCTCTTCGACGTCCTTGATCGTGACGTCCTGTTCACTCAATCGGGTCCTCCCTCGAACGGGTCTCCGAGGTTCCAGACGGGGTCCTTGTACTTCGGCAGGAGCGACTCCATCTTCTCCCGCTCGGTCTCGGTGGGCTGCCCGGGCTCAATCTTTGCCCCAATCTCCTCCTCCACCACTCTCCGCATGGAGGCGATAAACGCATCTGGCGCGATGCCGGTGTTCGCGATCTTCATCGCCCTAGACCTCGTATACCTCTTCTCCAGCTGAACCTCGGCGGGCCGGGTCAGCCTCTCCGCCCGGGCCAGGTCTGCGTCCAGGAGCAGCGTGCCGTGACAGAGCAGCCCTCCCTTGG
>JAPCJS010000147.1 GCA_027886825.1 Nitrososphaerota archaeon | reverse complement strand
GGCGACGCCCACAGCGTCGGTGCTCTCAACGGTGTAGGGCGTCACGTTACCGGAATTGTTGAACAGGCCGAACGAAGCTACGCCGGTCGGCTCCGGCGGCGTGAGCGGTACTACGAGGAATGGGCTGATCGGGTAGGTCTGATAATTGTAGCTCACGTTGGCGGTGTTTCCATAGGCGAAGAAGACGAGATAGTACACACCCTCTGGTATTCTCATCGAATGCTGGGCAGTAGTGCCATTCTGTAGGAATAGCGAGTCGGATATCTCGCCATTGCTGTTGTTGAACGTGGAGAACTGCGAATCGGTCATGAGAGCCGTGGAAAGGCTGGTGTTGCTGCTGATCGAGAAGAAGACAGTCGTGTTGCTCGACGGGGCATCGATCTGGATAGGTTGGAAGTACCCAGAGGGTACGAGTATCTGGTACAGAAAGTATGTGGCGGAAGCGGAAGCATCGTGAGGAGCCAGCGCGATCGGCGACGAGACGATGAGGAGCGCAATCAAAAATGCGCCGGGCGCGCTGTTCATCTTCAAGGTGGCGGGGCTGACTTGTCAGCCTATATAGACGCTCCACCGTTTTAGTTGACCTCCTCTACCCGAGAACTGTTCGTATTCTAGACTAGTCTTCGACGCTCCGTCAATCTCAGATTCAAACCTTCTTCCTCTTCGGAGGGCCCAAAATCCATCGGGGGGCATTACGGGGTCCTCTTGTATCCTTGCCCGATCTCTCACCGCGTCATAGTATTTGCTTGTCCGTGGCCACTGCTGGGAGACGCGGCACTGGGATGTGGAGGGAGGGCTCATCAGACAAGCAGCCTACTGACCTTGCGAGCATCCCTTGTTATGGGAAGCCTCTTAGAGAAGAACCAGAGATATCTTTCCGATGCACAGGAAGACTGTTTCGAGCGGTTCCAAGTGGGAACCCATCGTAGGATATTCGCGCGCGGTACGTGTCGGGCCGTTCATTGCGGTTTCTGGTACCACCGCGACAGGTCCGGGTGGAGAGATAGTCGGCATCGGTGACCCCTACGAGCAGACCAAGGTCGTACTCAGGAAGATTCAGTCGGCGCTGGAGGATGCGGGGGCTACCCTGGGGGACGTCGTAAGGACGAGAATCTTCGTCACAGACATCTCACGATGGGATGAGGTTGGGAGAGCACACAAGGAGTTCTTTGGGGAGATCAGGCCCGCAGCGACCATGGTAGAGGTAAGGTCGCTGATCGACAAGCAGCTGCTCGTCGAGATAGAAGCCGATGCCTACGTTGGTTGAAGCCATGACCCGGATCCGCCCTGCCATCGAGGCTGACTCCGAGGCGCTCGCCGAGGATCCAGAAAGTCTGGGTCCTTGACGTCGCGGAAACGAGCTGGATCAGGCGTTCAGCTCAAGGAACCCGTACCATCACGGGTGGGTTCGCCTCGATCTCGATGGCCCTGTCCCCGTTCTGCTTGGAGCCGATGTCAAGGAACTCATCTACAGAACTGACAAAGATCTTTCCGTCTCCAGGGGAACCGGTCGTGGCGCTGCTAAGAATTGTATCGACGACCTTACCAACCTCGTTGTCCTTGGCGATTATCTCGAGCTTGATGTGACGGATGTACTCATCCTCCTGTGTCCAAACTCCTCGCATGTGGACGGTCGTGACGAGTCTGGTCCTTCCTCTTCCTTTTACCTCCTCAAGAGTGAGCCCGCCGACGCCGATCCTCTTTAGGGCGTCATCGACCGCCTCGAACTTCTCTCGTCGAATCACGGCTTCGATTTTCTTCACGATTGTTCAGAACCCGTGGATACGGCCCGATACTTAAGATTTGCTCAGATACCTTACAAAATCGCTCCTCCTATATATAATCGGTATACGTTCGAGATTTCCCGATATATATCGACCGGTAATCGAGCCCTCTTTGCGATTGGTTGCCATACATTCGTAAGGTCAGCTGTCCAGACCATTCTTCCCTCGGCGATCCTTTCTCTGTCGTCTGCGAACACTGTCTGCGACAGGGGCTGTGAACGTTAGTTCCCTGAGAGCCCGATCGCGCATGAGGAGAGGGCATCGTGAGGCCCGAGAATGGACAGACAAGTGCTCGGCAATGGCGAGACAAAACGGAATTATAGGGAAGGGACACAACCCCCTGTGAGTCAGCGTGATTCCCAGACACTTCTTTCTGACGAACGGAGTCGGAAGGCACAAAGAGCGCCTGCAATCCTTCGAACTGGCGCTGAGGGACGCGGGGATACAGCACTGTAATCTCGTCGGCGTATCCAGCATAATCCCGGCGGGATGTAGGCTGCTGTCGCGCGAGAAAGGTCGCGGAATGCTTACTCCCGGAGAGATCACATTCGTGGTCCTAGCGAGGAACGAGACGAACGAACCCCACAGGTTGATTGTCTCCTCGGTGGGCCTCGCCATTCCATCCAAGAAGAGCCAGCACGGCTACATATCCGAACACCATGGGTTCGGCCAGACCGAAGAGGCTGCGGGCGATTATGTGGAGGACCTGGCAGCGACTATGCTGGCGACCACGATGGGGATAGAGTTCAACCCCGAGACAGCCTGGCGCGAGAGGGAGCAGCTCTTCAAGTCTAGTGGGATGATAATCAAGACCACACACATCACGCAGTCCGCGGCTGGCGACAAGAATGGTCTCTGGACCTCGACCGTCGCGGCCGCGGTCTTCGTGCCGTGATCCCTCTAGTCTTCCTATCTCCGTTCGATGCGGGACTCTATCTCGCGGTCACGGTATCATGGATCCTCTCGATCCTCGTCGAGCGGCTCATCATTGGGAGCGCTGGACAGAGGACGGCGCAGGTAAGGTCTGACAGGGGCTCGGCTCTTCTGATCTTCTTCAGCATCTTCGCCTCGATACTCATAGCGAATGAGTTTGCACAATACGGGGTGGCGCTGCTTCCTGCGATGTTCTTCTATGTCGGTCTGGCGATGATGCTCGCAGGCATCTCAACCCGGATCTGGGCCGTCTCGACGCTGAGGAACTTCTTCTCCTACACGGTGCAGATCAAACAGGGTCACCAGGTCGTCGAGTCTGGCCCTTATCGTTTCGTGCGCCATCCCGCGTACACGGGAAGCCTTCTCACTATTCTGGGGGTCGGGTTCGCGCTTCAATCGTGGGGAGCTGTGGTGGTCATGGTTGTCATCTTCGGCATAGCCTTCGGATACCGCATCAGTGTGGAAGAGAAAGCGCTCGTCGCATCCTTGGGCGATGCCTATGTGCTCTATAGCAAGAGGGTGAAACGGCTCGTCCCCTATGCCTTCTGACTCGTGAGGAGGCGCGGGGAGGTCAGCGGGAGACGCACTCTCGGAGCTTGTCGGGAGGGCGAGCGGCCTAACGCTAGCCTGGGCGAGGGTTTTCTCTCAGCTTCATAGAGCCACAGGCATAAAGAGTTCGGGCTGGCCCAGATTGATCGATCGACCGATGGAGAAGAGGTGAAGATATCGAAGGTGATCCAAGATCGGATACTGGCGAGGGCCCGCTCTGAGAAGACGCGAGGCCACGCGATGGAAAAACATCAGGCGCTGACAATGCCGAAGGCGGATACTCTTATCTAGCGAGCCAGAGTTCACCGAAAACGCGTCGAGAGTGCCTCATGCCACCAAAGGAAAAGAAATCCAGGCTGCCCATCAGGATAAATCGTGAACCTCCGCCGCCCGTCCTCGTGCCCTTCACGGAGGTCTTCAAGGGCTTCGGGAGAGTCGAGGCGGTGAGGCGCGTCTTCGGCGAGGATACCGAAGAGATAATCGGAAGGCTCCAGATCAGATTGATCCCCAGCAGGTACATGTACATGGGTGTGAACGACCAGGACGGGAACCTTGCCGTCGGTACCTACCATCTCAAGCACAGCGACCTCAACATCCTGTACCTCGACATAATTCACGAACTTTTCCACGTCGATCAATTCATGCAGGACAAGGAGTGGTTTGGCAAGGAGCACCGAAGGTACCTCAAGACCGGATTTGACACATCTCTCTACTACAAGAGCCCGATAGAGATTCCGGCCTACAAACACGCCGTCGACGAGGCCATGAGGATAGGGATGGCCCACGATGAGATCGTTGAGTACCTGAGGATCGGGCCCGTCGACTCGAAGGTGTTCGCAGAGTTCCTGGAGTCCATGGAGCTAAGGCCAGATATGGCCAAGGCACCCGCTCCCGAGATTCCGGTTTACATCGACCGCGAGGGTTCGGTCCCGGTCTTCCCCTTCACCGATTATTTCATCGGATTCGAAGAGCTCCCTGCCGTGAAGGCTCTCTTCGGTGAAAGGGCGGAGGAGGTACTAGCTAACCTGAAGATCGCGTTCAGTCCTTCGACTTTTGGGTTCATATCCCTGAACGAAGAGGACGGCAATCTGGAGGTAGGCATGCAGTACCTCGAGGACGGGGATGAGAGGCTCATCTACATGGACATACTCCTGTGCCTCAACTTGCTGAAACGCCCATCTGGGCGGGAGAACGACCCTGATACGGACCCACAGAGCTTCGGACAGAATCCGGTCGTGATCAAGTCTTACCAGATAGCCGTGGCGGAGGCCAGGCGCGTTGGGACACCAGATTCCAAAATCTTGGGGCATCTGCAGACCCTTAACTTCATAATGCCGCCTCCCGTTTTCGAGAGGTTCGTCGTGAACATAGGGCTCAAGAAGAGATAGGACCAGATCCTTGGAATGTCCACGCGGAATATCCTGAGGCCATCTTGTCTTCCGAGTGATGTCCTGAGGAGCGCGCACGGGACAGGGGAGACATCTTTCTCCGCAAACCCCGAACGAGGAACCCTTGCAATAGAGCGAGTCCCGTCAGCCGGCAGACCAGCCAGAAAGATCCTGGCACGATCGTGACGAGGGCGGGAAGGAGGTTCGAGCAACCGGTCAGAGACACCAGGGAGTTCCGCACGCTGCTGCGCAGACGGTTTGGGATCGAACTCGACTGAACGTATCGAAGGTCTAGGGAGGACCGAAGGTTCGGGCCTCTCCCGATCATATCATCGCAAGAGATCATGCACCGGCCGGTCTCGACGATGGTAAACCCCACAAACCGATAGTGGGACGAGGCTGTGTCACTCATCGACCCGTCAGCAGTCCCTCGACGTATCCCCTCACGAGGCTCGCTACCGCCTTCCTCCTTGAGGGGCCTCGCACCACATACGCGAGACCATTGGGGATGACGAACCTCGTGGACTCCGCCACAGCCCTTAGCTTGTAGAATCTATGAGCACCATAGAGGATTCCCATTATTATGAACCAGTCCCTGATCTCATATCTGACACGCTCCGGGTCCGCAGCCCCATGCGTGGCCCACCAGCCGAGTTTCCCAGGCGGCTCCACGTCATGATAGGTGAACGCCCCCGTATACGCGCGGACCTTCCAGCCCTTCGATTTCAGCCTGAGCGCCAGATCCATCGAACTGTTGATGATCAACCGCTCGTCGAATCCTCCAACTCCCTCAAGGGCTTCTCGGCGGATGATCGACGCATTTGGGAGCGCATCGGTCTCTACCAGCCGGTTCTCGAGTCTGGGGTCCCGCGGCAGGTTGCGACCCAACAGGTCTAGCTTCATGCTGCCGCCGCGGAAGGGTGTAGCGTATACCCAGACCAGGTCAGGTTTCGCCTTGTACATCACGGAGGGCATGACGGCCCCGATGGCGGCATCTCCGGATATTGCCGCGTAGACCCCGTCGATGGTGCCACAGTCGATCACGTTGTCGTCGTCAATGAAGAAGACGTATTCTGTGCGCACCCTTCTCCAGCCGAGATTCTTGGCACGCGAGATGAACACACGCCTCGGCAGACGCAGGTGCTCCACCCGGAGGTCTGGGAACTCGGATGCGAGATCGGATGGATCGGAGGAATCGTCGACGACTATCACTGAGTCTATCTTGCCCGCACCATACCTGCGGATGCTGTCGAGCAGGGCCCTCACCTTCTCGGGTCTTTCGTGGGTCGGGATGACGATCGTGATCCGTGTTTTCTGCATCATCGACGGTGATGGTCCCAGGGCTATGCGGCTAATTATTCTAGATGAGACATCCGGTTTGTCTCGAGTGTCATCACGAGTCGAGGGTATCCTCTTCCTCGAGCTCCGATTTGGGCCACTCTCGATCGCTTGATCTCGGTGCTGCCAAGCGCTCTAGAGGAATGGACAGCGGCAATCTGTCCTCCGCGTCACATCTATCATCACATATACAGGACCGAAACACCGCGGGTCAGCCTTGAGAAGAGAAGCCGCTGCAATCGCTCTTGTCTTGATTCTTGTGCTTTCGGTCTCACTGTTCTACGTTGCAGGGCCGCACGGCGGGGAGACACAGACGATCTCCACTTCCTCGATAACAAGCATCACCAAGACCACGATTAG
>JAPCJS010000046.1 GCA_027886825.1 Nitrososphaerota archaeon | reverse complement strand
GCGCGCTGCTGCGAGGAGCGACGAGAACCGTCCCTGGAGCGACTCGGCGAGATCGGCGAGGGGACACAGGGAGGCGATCCTTCTGACCAGGGTCTCGAGACCGGGGTTTGACATGCCCTGAGAGGCTGTGTTCGCTTATAAGGAGCGCCAGGATGGACCGTCAAGTTTGTTTCTGCAGATACTGATGGCGGCGTCTTTCCTGATCGCCGGGTACCAGGACGTCAGGGAGAGGCTGGTCTCCGACATGGTCTGGATACCGGCCATCGTCGGCGTCGCGCTAGCACTCTACTTCGTCCCGTCCGAGGACATTGTCCTCCTGGTCAGGATAGGCATCATCGGGGCGATAGCGCTGGTCATCACGAGGTACGGCTTCGTGGGGGAGGCCGACGGGATCGCGTTCGTGCTCGTGGTCGCGGACCCGACGCCGCTGGCACCTCTCCCCGTCCTCTTCGCCGTCGCGGCCGTGGCTCTCTCTCACATCGGCTATCTCTACGCAACCGGGCTGGCCGGGAAGACCAAGTTGATCGGCATCGCGCAGTTCAGGAGGGAGGCCAGGTGGATCCCAAAGGCCGTGATAATCGGCGAGGAGAAGAAGGAGGTGGACAGCAACGTGAACATCTCGCGCGAGGACGTCGAGAAGGTGGCCGACGAGTCTGCCATGGTCGAGGTACAGTACGGGGTGCCAACCGTAGCCTACATCGCGGTGGGATACATGATCTACCTGGCCTACCTCGCGATCTTCCAGACGAGCGTCCTTCTCAGCCTGCCATAGAGGCAAAGCTGATTCGTCGGTACTCAGAGGGGGAGCGGCGACGATAGTTGGTAGAGTGGGAATCGGTACTTCACGAGGCTGCGGACAGGGTCCAGGACGTGAGGGACAGGCTCGTCTCGGCCCAGGAGGGGAGCGAGAGGATGGGAGAGGGGGCGGGGGGCGACGTCACGATGCGCGTCGACCAGGAGGCCGAGGAGGAGATAATCGCCGCGGTCAGGCAGAAGGGCGAGGTCAGGCTCATCGCGGAGGAGCACGGCGAGTCCGGACCCAGGGATGCGAGATGGACCGTCGTGATCGACCCTATAGACGGCTCCTCCAACTTTGAGCGGCACATCCCGTTCTACTGCACCTCGATCGCCGTGCTGGAGGGGAGGGCCCTCGACGACGCCACCCACGGACTGGTGCGCAACCTCGTCAACGGGGACACGTACTACTCCGAGGCGGGCGGGTACTCGACCAAGAACGGGGCCGAGATCAAGACGAGCATCGTGACCGACCTGAGAGAGGCGGCGCTCGGGATCGACATCTCCAAGGCGTCGCTGCCGGTCGTGAAGAGCCTTAACGAGCTCATCGTCCACATCAAGAGGCAGATGCACCTGGGGGCGAACGCCCTAGAGACTTGCTTCTTCGCCGAGGGGAGGCTGGACGGATTCGTGGACGTCCGTGGGAAGATGCGCGTCATGGACATGGCGGCTGGTTACCTGATCGCGAAGCAGGCCGGGGCCGTCTTCAGCGACGAGCGCGGTGCGCCCCTGAACCCAGCGATAACCGTGAAGGAGAGGTTCAACGTGGTGGGGGGCGGGAACAAGACACTGCACGCGCACATCCTCTCTAGGCTGAGATCGGGCTAGAGGATCGATGCCGAGAACTCGGCTATGCTGTGGTAGACAGGGACGTCGTCCTCTGGGTCCTCTCCGTGCGTGCGGATCATGGTGAAGGGCACCCCGAGCCTCCTGGCGGCGCTGAGGTCGTTGAGCCTGTCGCCGACGAACATGCTCGAGGCCCTGCCGACCTTCATCACGGAGAGCGCGAACTCAATCTGCTCCGCCCTGTCGAGCGAGTCCTCGCGCGTGAAGCACGCCAGGAAGTACTGCTTGAGACCGAACCGCTCCAGCACCTGGGAGCAGGCACCCCTCCCCTGCATCGTGACGAGCGAGACCTTCGCGGTCTCGGAGAGCCTCGAGAGGAGCCCGACCGTGCCGTCATAGAGGCGTGCCGATGGAGCCGCCGCAGCCTCGAACTTGTCGATCACCGCGAAGAGGGGCCTCGCGAGCTTGGGGTCCCCCGCGACGACCTCCGCGATCTTCGGGAAGACGGGCCTGAACTCGGTCGAGTCTCCCGTGATCTTTCGAAGACCCTCTCTCACCCTATCCCAGTCGACCGGGATCGTGCCGAGCGTCCCGTCGAAGTCGAAGACGTAGGCCTCCGGGCCGTCCAACTCAGAGCACCTTCTCCTTCCATCCGTCCTCCCTCCAGAGGTAGGCTCCGACGTCCATGTCCCTGAGCAGGTAATACCCCTCGGGGATGAGGTTGGTGCGCGGGATCGAGGCGGGGACGTCTTCGCCCATCCCGAGCCTGACGTAGAGGTCGGCGAGGTTCGCGTACCATGGCATTTTCAGGTGCTTCAAGGCGATGTAACCCCAGAGCGGCATCGTCGAATGGAACTTTCCCGAGTCGACCTCGGTGACGCACATCTCGCCCCTCGCCGACTCCTTGGCGTCGATCGAGTACGCCCCGTGAGGCCTGGGGTCAATCGCCCTCACCGCGGCCTGGGCCACATCGTTCAGGCGCTCGTCGTGGACTATCCGGGCGACGGACGGGGTTCCGGTGATTCCGGAGGGGGAGATGTGCCTGAATGGGTACTCGAGCCTCTCCCGGGCGTACGAGGTGACGAGTTCGCCCTGGTCCCAGAGGCTGTCCCAGGCGATGTTCCTGCCTGGCAGGTACTCCTGCACGATGAACTCTCCGATGGAAGACCCCCTGAGGACCCAGAGCTCTATCCAGTGGCCGGCCTCCCTGTGGCTGCTGCAGAGAAGGCTGAGCCTCCCTCCGGCGCCGTGCCTTGCGCGGACCCACAGGGGAGAGCCCGCCTGCGATCCAGGGTCCAGGGCCAGCTCCGCGAAGGCCTCTCTCACGTCGGCGATCGAGGAGATCGCACGCGTCTTCGCGACTGGCACGCCCTTCTTCGCGAGCACCTGCTGCGAGAGAAGCTTGTCCTGTCCGACCTCCATCACCCGTCTCGTGGGCAGGAAGACGCGGCACCCGATCTTTCTCCTGCTTCCGGCGATCACGTATGCCTCGCTGGAGGGCTGCGGGTGGAGGAAATCGATCTTCTCCCCCTCGACGAGGGAGGCCAGCAGGGGGATGAACGACGGATCGCCGTGCCTCGGGGAGAGATAGCGGGCGTCCACGTCAGGGTAGACGATGTGATACTTGTTGAAGTCCGTCCCGACGATATAGTAGTTGCGACTCGATGCCCTCAGCGCCCTCACGAAGTTCACGCCGGCAAGGCCGCCCGAGCCGGTGACCAGGACCCGCTCTCCCGACCTCACCTAGTGGTCCACCTCCAGTGCGAAGTCAGGACCCTCGGGCCTGACGAGGTACTCGTCGCCGCGCCGCTCGATCGAGCCGGAGGAGACGCGGGGCGTGCGGCCCTCCGCCAGGTTCAGTCTCAGGACCAAGCCGTGTGGAGGCTGCCCGTCGAGCCTAATCAGGTTACCCCTTTTCACGAGAGGCGTCGAGCGGGAGCGCCACCACCGGGATATCTCGGCCCCGCTGCCCACGAAGCAGCCTCGGCGCGCGATCTCATCAAGCAGGCGCCAGTAGATTCGGCCACCCTTCATCCTGACCGCCTCCTGGTGCCAGAGCAGGGTGAACAGCCCCTCGACATCCTCCACGTCCTTCATCATCCGGAGTGAGTCGCTGAACCCTTCCTCCTCGCTCCTCTTTAGGTACCCCCAGAGCGTGGTGTCCATCAGGACGAGCGGGAGCTCAAGCAGGTTCATGGGAGACCACGCCCCGTCCGGCGGGTGGAATGGCGAGGCCATGCCAATCTTGAAGCCGAGGCGGTCGTTGGTGCCGACCGTCGTGTCGTAGTCGAAGCCTGCAGCCTCCATGATCGGCCAGCTCTTGGCAAAATCGAACCTGAGGTAGTGCTCCCTCAGGCCGGTGGGCCGGAACCCCATGGCTCCGGAGAAGCGTGTCACAGCCTCGTCCATCTTCTCCTGCGAGTCGTGCGTCCCAAAGTCCCCGTGCAGGCCGACATCCCATCCTGAGGCGCGTATCCTGTCGCTCTCGGGCCTCACGGCACCCAGCGGGTAGTTGGACGAGAGATAGTAGAAGCTGGAGTGGAACCCGCGCGATCCCTCCCCCTTTGCTAGGAGCTTGACGTTGTCGTAGAGAGAGACGAGCCCGAGCAGCCCGGCGACCAGTTCGGGGGCGCTGAACCGGGATCTCGTCCTCCAGAGATGGGAGCGTGGCCGGGAGATGTTGTCGACGTCGTGCGTGAGGCAGACCGCGAACGGCGCCGCGCCCGGCCACCTCGCCTTCCTCACGAGATAACCGTCCTCGGACAGCGCCGCGTCTCTGGCAGCGGCCAGGACGGGGGAGAGCATCAGTCTCTCGAGGAGCGGGCCCTCGGCGCCAGCGGTCGCTTCGCCCCGGAGCGCCGACGAGAAGCCGCTCACCAGCTCGTCCGGAACGGTCTCAGGCTTGAGCGAACCAGCCGCGAGCCCGAGGCTCTCCTCGGCCACGGACGCCACATAGGTACGAGCGTCCATCAGCGGGGACCCACCCCCGAGACCTGCGGGAAGAGGCTGGTCAGGTGGCTCTCGATCTCGGCCTGGACCTCCTCGAACGAGCTCGTCGCGTCAATGATCGGATATCCGTTCCTCCTTGCGATCCGGAGGTAGACCTCCCTTTCGTGCTGGAGGACGGAGCGGGGGTAGTGGATGTGGGCGACCCTCTCGTCGATCACTCTGAGAGACTTGTCCACGGGCACGTCCAGCACTATGGCGCAGTGCGGGCGCGGCAACAGGTAGAGGGAGGCGAGGGGCTTCACGGGATACCCCAGCGCCTCGTACTTGATGTATGTGCTCCAGATGAAGCGATCGTACACGACGACCTTGCCCTCGATGCGGCAGCCCAGCGAGGACGATATCTGGAGGAGGAGGTTATCCGCTAGCGAGAGGACGGGTCGCAGCGGGTTCCTCCTCCCGACGGTCGCGGATCCCCCGCGGACGGCCGACGAGATGGACGAGAGCCTCTCGACGAACAGGTACCTGTGGAAGGGCATCAACTCTACCCTGTACCCCCTTCCCTCCAGCCATCCGCTGGTGACCTTCGAGTGCGAGGACTTGCCCGAGCCGTCGATGCCGAGGAGAGCGATCGAGCCGCCCCTGCGTCCCCTCCTCAGCGAGTCTATCGTCCTCCTCTGGAACTCGTCGTTGAGGTAGACCGAGCCCACCAGCAGGAGGATGCCCGCCGAGGGAAAGACGAACGTGCCGTCGAGGGTGACGAGGTATCCGCCGAGCGAGGCTAGGAAGACGCGCAGGGCGTTCGGTGCGTCGTTGAGCGGGTCGAGGTGGCGGGACGCGCTCCTCGCAAGGCCGTAAGCTCCGAACGCGAGCGCAAAGACGAACGGGACGAAGACGGCGAGCCTGGGCAGGACGACCGAGAGGACGATGGAGAGGAGGAAGAAGAGCGCGACGGTGGCTTTCATCTTCAGGTGCTCATCACGGCCTTGCCACCGACCGCTGCGGCTTGATAAAAGAATCTTCGGCCGTCCAATCAGCCCTCGATTGATTGTTTAAGAGGCGAGGCTGCGAGGGCGGGTGACCGAGCGAGATGGTCACCAAGGCGGCTGTCCTCTGCGGCGGCGAAGGCACACGGCTCAGGCCGCTCAGCAACTACTTCCAGAAGACCATGATACCGATAGGGACCGCCAGGAAGCCGCTCCTATCGTACATTGTGCGACTCCTTGGCTACAACGATGTCAGGGACATCACGCTGCTAACCGGGTACAGGTCCGAGGAGATCGAGCAGTTCTTCGGCGACGGCAGCAAGCTCGGGGTCAGCATCAGCTACTCGAAGGATCGAGAGGGGACGAAGGGGAGCGCAGGCTCTCTCGCGAATGCCCTCGGAGAAGGCAAGCTGCAGGGGTTCGACAACCTGGTGGTCTACTACGGCGACGTTCTCTCTTCCATGGACATCAGGGCCCTCGTCGCTCAGCACGAGGCGCGTCGCTCCGCCCTGACCCTGGCGCTCTCCAGAGACTACAAGGTTCCCGTGGGGGTGGCGCAGGTAGAGCACGATAGGGTGACCTCCTTCAAGGAGAAGCCGGTGCTCCCCCTCAACGTGACGGTGGGCTGTCTGGTGATCTCCAGCGGATGCGTACCTGTCCTCAGGGAGGCGACCGCGGGGCAAGCGGTCCCCGACATCATGACCCACTTTGTGCCCAGGGTGATCGAGAACGGGATGCTGGTCTCCCCATTCTACATCGACGGGTTCTGGTACGACGTGGGCACGACGGAGGCCTACGAGAAGCTGGACAGCGAGCTGGTCGAGAGGAACCTGAAGTTCCTGGACTACTAGTCCGCCATGACGAAGCAGATCTCTGTGCGGAGGACGGGGTTCGTCGTCTTCTCGTTCAGGATCGCGAGCATCTTCACGGGGCTGGCCTTCCTCCTGATGATTACCCGCACCCTGAGCGCCTCTCAGTTCGGGCTCTGGGAGGTCGTCCTGGACCTCGTCACATTCGCATCATATCCGGCCGGCCTCCTGGTGTACTGGGCGACTCGCGACATCGCGAGGGGCCGGATGCTGGGGAAGACGGCCCTGGGGATGAACCTGGCTCTCAGCGCGGTGGGCCTGGTGCTCTACGTGGGGTTCTCCTACGTCACCGGTGGCCGTGTGGGCCAGTCGGACCTGATGACCTTCCTGCTCGCGATACTCCTAGTCCCGATCGCGTACTGGAACCAGGCCGCGAACGCGATCGTCTCGGGCTACGATCCCATCGTCCAGGGCTACTCGACCATAGCCTCCGAGATCGCCAAGCTGGCGTTCGCCTACCCTCTGCTGATAGTCTTCCACGTCGGGATCGACGGCGTGATAGTCGCGCTGATGGCCGCGAACTTCACGCAGGCGGCCACCTCGACGTTCCTGGCCAGGGGAGCGCTCGTCCTCCCCTTCGACCCGGGGGTAGGGCGGCGGTGGATGGTGCGGTCCTGGCTGCCCTCCCTCTCGACGCTGCCCTACGTCCTCGGGGTCGCCGACACCTTCGTGGCGACCCTCGCCGCCGGCGGGACGACCACCGTTGGCTTCTATCAGGCCGCGTTCGCCGTCGCGACCCTGGCTGGCTACTCGTACTATCTCGGTGCCGCCCTCTACCCCCTGCTACTCAGGGGCGGGACGGGATCGGAGGAGCTGCCCACGACAATACTGGACCTCTCGCTACTCTTCGGTATACCGATGGCCGTGGGCGCGGCGGTGCTGGCGCGGCCGATCCTGTTCGTCCTCAGCCCGCGGTCGATGTACTTCGTCGAGAGCAGCACTGCCCTCATGATACTGGCGTTCGCGGCGCTCGTCAACGCCACGGCGATCATCCTCGACCAGGTCCTCGCTGGGAGGGAGACCATAGACGCCGACGAGTCCGCGGGGTTCAGGCGCTTCGTTCACAGCAACCTCTTCTTCATCTTCCTCGTCAACATAGGCAACACCGCGATCTACGTCACGTCGGTCTTTGTGATAGTGTCGGAGGGGACGTCGAGCGGGGCGTCCCTCTCGACCACCATAGACCTCTGGGCCGCGGCGCAGCTCGTGGTCTTCTCCGTATTCGTGGCGGCCCGGGTCTTGAGGATCAGGAGGGGTGGCAGGCTGTCTCTCCGGCCCTCGTTCCTAAAGTACGTGACGGGCTCGGCGGTGATGGCCGTCTTCTTCTTCGTGGCCGCGCGCGGGTTCCTGGACTATGCCTCGCCGGAGTTCCAGTTCACCGCGGAGCTGGCCGTGATCGGACTTCTCGGGGCGTCCATCTACTTTGCATTCCTCTTCGCGACGGAGAGGAACTTCCGGCGGCTCGTGAGGGTGGTCCTGAAGCCCCTCATCGGGACAGGATCGACCTGAGCTCCCGCAGCTCAGCCTGGCGTCTCGAGGTGAGCCCTTCGTACCATCCTGCGATCCTCCTCCTGTACTCGGCGCGCACATCGTCGTCCAGCATCATCCTCACCTTGCTCGCGACCTCATCCGAGTCGGACGAGGCGGTGTACAGCAGCGCGTCCCCGAAGAAGTCCTCGAGGACCTCCTGCCTCGACGAGACGACCGGCAGGGAGCTTGCGGCATACTCCAGCAGGACGTGGGAGAGGGTGAACGGTTCGTCGGTTATGTTGACCGCCATATCAGCCGAGGCCTTGAGGGACTCGTAGGTCTGCCTCGGAAGAAAGCCGAGGTACTGAACGTTGGCCGGGAGGGCCCGCTCGGAGAGCCTGCGCTCCAGCTTCTCCCTGGGCCCGGTGATCAGCAGGGCGACCGAGCCGACCTGGCCCACGCCCGAGGCCTCTGCCTCGATGCGCTCGAGGGGATGGCCGCCGTGGGAGCAGACCGCGACGACGGGCCTGTCGGTGAATCGACGCCTGAGCGCCTCGTCACGGGGGTTGGGATTCCTCTCGACAAAATCGTGGATGACGAGCACCCTGGAGGCGCCCATCTCGGTCAGCCTCTCCGCCCAGAACCGGTGCGGGGCGGTGTTCCCGTCCGCTGCCCGCGAGACGACCGCCTCGAGGAACCCGATTACCTTCGAGACGGGGCCCCCTCCGAGGGTCTTGATCTTCCAGATCGAGTGATGGTCCACGACGAGCCTCTTGCCTGTGAGGCTGCAGTAGAGAAGGCACGTCAGGGGGCAGAAGACAGGAGGGTTCTGGGCGTAGACGACTTCGGGCATCCTCTGGAAGAGGATCAGGAGAGTCTTGAAGAAGAGCGCGACGTACCGTATCGGCGCGAAGTATCTGGGCCCGTAGAGGAAGGTTATGCTGACCCGGTCGGCGCCCACCGCGTCGGCCAGCTCGTCGGCCCTGAAGCCGAATGGACCCCAGACTAGACACAGGATCTTCATCTGTCCTTCACTGGGCTGGTTGAAAGCAGGGTCACGGGACTCAGGCAAGCCAGAGTCTTGAGGAGGGTTTAATCTTAACGCCTGCTGCGCGAGGCAGTCCCGATGCATCGGCTAGTCCGCGAACCTCGGCTCAACCATCACAGACGCGCCAGGTTTCAGCCTGGGTCGACCTGTCCCGTTCTTTGAAGCTGATCGGACGAGCGGTCCTTGCTCTGTCTCAAGAGGAGATCGGAGGACGACTCGACCATCAGGTGAAGAGAAGGACGAGCAGGACCACGATGACCACCACGAGGATCGCGACTAGGACGTACGGATGCGCGAACGCACGCCTAAGGCTCATCGGCCGTCGATCGAAGACGCCCTTTTAGTATCTGTCGGGCCGTCACCGTCATCCGCTGCTCGTCCGGTCCCAGGTCACCAGTAGTAGGTAATCGTGACGTTGGCCGACTCTGGGGCTTCGACAAAGTTAACGAGGAAGACGGCGACCGTCCCGGGCGCGACGGGGACGACCAGCGTCTGGTTCGCCAGCAGCCCCAGGAAAGGTCCGTTGAACACTCCAGAGAACGTCGGAGAGGAGACGGCGGGGGAGAAGGCGTCGACTACCAGGGGTCCTGTGTACGTCGTGTTCGTCGCGTCCGAATAGACAAGAGAGATGTAGCCCGAATATTGCGCGGTAAAGTTCAGGACCTGGACCTCAGGGCTGTACGTGGCATTTGCGGCGGGCATCTGGAAGGAGCGGGAGGGCTGCTCCACGACCGAGTCTGCCAAGGTGACTATGGCCTGGAGCTGGGTCTCCTGCGTCTGGAGTTGGGTCGCCTGGGTGGTCAGGGTCACCGTCTCGGCTGTGAGCGTCGTGATCTGGCCGTTGAGTGTGGTGATAGTCGAGTCCAGCGACCCTATGGTCGCATTGAGGTCCTGGATCTGCAACGTCAGAGAAGCGACCTTCGATTGGAGCGCGGCGGCGTTGCTGTTCGACTGAGCCAGTTCAGACTGCAGCGTCGATCTCTGGGAGACGAGCGCGGTGATGTTAGCCTGGTCGGCCGTGACCTGGGTCTGATCGGACACGGTCTGGGTCTGGAGGGCCGCCCTCTGGCTCGTTATCGAGGTGATGTTCTCGTTGAGAGCGTTGATCTCGGCGCTCATCGTCGCGATCTGCGAGCTCTGCTGGCTCTGTAGCCGCTGCTGACTGGAGATGACAGAGCCCTGACTGGATGTGGTCTGTTCCAGGCTCGATATCCGCGAGGACGTCACGACATACGTGTATCCGAGAGCTCCCACCAGCACTACCGCCACGAGGATAAGCGCGATGACCGCAGCCGCAATTCCATTCCTTCTCATGATCGCTGGATCTTCATTTCTTTGCCTAGATATTAAGACCAACCTTCGGACACCAGATCGCGATCGTCACTGCGTTGACTGCCGAAAGATCCAACGAGGCGTGGTTTCGGGCAGCGATTCATTTGCAGGTCCGTTGATCCGATTGAAGACCGAACGCGAAGTCGGGCAAACAGAATGAGATCAGCCATCCTTCCGTCTTATTTGGATTAAGGTCCAGCTCTCCGCACAACAGTTATTGCCTCCCCATAGCCGCGCGAGATTCGAGCCATTGCCAAAAGCGAATGTGCACAGGATATCTGTTGTCGGACTGGGGAAGCTCGGCCTCTGTCTCGCCGCAACGCTCGCAGAAGCGGGGTTTCAGGTGCAGGGAGTTGAGGTCGACGAGTCCAAGGTCTCTGCCATCAACCGAGGCGTCTCGCCTGTCTATGAACCTGGGCTGGACGAGCTGATCAAGAACAACTCGAAGCGACTGAGGGCTACATCGAGATATGAGGGCACGATATCAAGCACAGATGCCACCTTCGTGGTCGTTCCGACCCCAAGCGACAAATCGGGCGCGTTCTCCCTCGAGTTCGTCAACCGGGCGATGAGCGAGATCGGCAGAGAGCTCGCAGACAAGAAGTGCTACCACCTGGTCGTCCTCACCAGCACCGTGATGCCGGGCTCGATGGATGGTTTCGTAAGGCCGATCCTGGAGAAGACCTCGGGCAAGGTCTGCGGGAAGGACTTTGGGCTCTGCTACAATCCAGAGTTCATCGCATTGGGAGACGTGATCAGGGGGATGCTCGAGCCTGACCTCGTACTGATCGGAGAGTCGGACGCAAAAGCGGGAGAGCTCCTCTCAAGAATCCAGGATACTATCTGCACCAACTCTCCTCCCATCGAGAGGATGGAGTTCGTGAACGCAGAGTTGGCAAAGATATCGCTGAACTCATTCGTGACCATGAAGATGAGCTTCGCCAATACCCTCGCAGAAATCAGCGAGAAGATGCCTGGAGGAGACGTCGACAAGATCACAAAGGCGATCGGACGAGACAAGAGGGTGGGCCCGGCCTATCTTAGAGGTGCCACCGGCTACGGTGGCCCGTGTTTTCCAAGGGACAATATCGCGTTCGCCCATCAAGCCTCAAAGATCGGGGCACAGGCTCTGCTGGCCGAGGCCACGCACAAGGTCAATCTCTCCCAGGTCCAGCGCATCGTCGGGCTGGCGGAGGGCATCGCACGGAAGCCTACGGATAGGGTGGGGGTCCTCGGCTTGTCGTACAAACCCATGACCAACGTCGTGGAACAGTCCCAGTCGTTGATGATCGCAAAGCGGCTCGGAGAAGGAGGGTACAAGGTCAGCGTCTTCGACCCAGCGGCGATGGAGGGCGCGAAGCAAGTACTGGGGGACTCAGTCCAGTACGCCAGTTCAGCTGAGGACTGCGTCAGGAGCAGCGACCTCGTCGTGCTGGCGACACCATGGCCCGAGTTCCAAAAGCTGAACGCGAGGCTCTTCAAGGGCAAGGCCGTCCTTGACTGCTGGCGCTTCTTCGGGGAGCAGGTCAGGAACGTGTCTAGTTACACCTCTGTGGGAATTGCGAAGGAACCCGGCGCCTAACGCTTTTTAAGCCGGGGAGGCCTACTTACTCCGATGCAGAGCAAGAGCGAGAGTCTGTCACTTGACTACAGAAAGGTCGAGAAAGAGATTCTGCAGTTCATTCGAAAGATCGTTGCGGACGCGGGAAGCAAGGGCGCCGTGATCGGTCTCAGCGGCGGCATCGACAGCGCTGTCGTGGGGGCTCTCCTCGTCCGCGCGCTCGGGAAGGACAAGGTCGTGGGGATCCTGATGCCGGCCTCCCACACCCCGAAACAGGATACCGATGACGGTCGCGCGATGGCCGAGAGCTGGGGGATAAGGCTCTACGATATCAGCATCGACCCCATCTTCTCTGCCTTCGAGAGATCGCTGCCGAAGGAGGGTGAGACCAAGATCGCAAATGCCAACGTCAAGGCACGAATCCGCATGATCATCAACTACTATGTGGCCAACGCACACGGGATGCTGGTAGCCGGGACGGGCGACAAGTCCGAGGACGAGATAGGGTTCTTCACAAAGTACGGAGACGGCGGGGTCGACTTTCTGCCGATAGCCCATCTCTACAAGACACAGGTCAGGGAGCTGGGCGCCCATCTCGGGCTGCCTGAGAACGTTGTGAGCAAGCCGTCCTCGCCGCAGCTCTGGCCGGGACACAAAGCGGTCGACGAGATCCCGATAGAGTATGAGCGCCTCGACCACGTGCTCGTAGGACTCTTCGACGAGAAGCTTCCACCCGCAGATGTAGCGAAGAAGACTGGAGTGGATCTGAAGGTGGTTGAAGACGTGATAAGACGACATCGGAACTCGGCGCACAAGCGCGCCTACCCGCCGATGCTTGGCGGATGGTAGTAGTGGTTTCCTAACGCGGTCACTTGCCCGCTACCTGCTCGACGCGCAGCGTCTTGTGCCAGGCTATGGTCCTTTCCAGCCCCTCATGGAGGTCGACCTTGGGCTGCCACTGGAGCAGATCCCTGGCCATCGAGATATCGAGCGCCCTGCTGAACGGCCCCTCCGGCTTGGTCCTGTCGAATGCCATCTTCGACTTGAGGCCAGTGATCTCGAGGATCATCCTGGCCACCTCCTTGATCGTGTACCTCTTGTCCCACCCCAGATTCACGGCGGTCCCGTCGTCGATCTTCTCGGACGCGAGGATAGAGCCTTCGACGATGTCAGTAACGTAGGTGAAACCTCTCTGCTGCCGGCCGCTTCCCCAGACCACGTACGGGTCCATACCGTCCAGTGCCTTCTCGATGAGTGCGGAGATGGCGTGGGACGTATCGTACTCCCCCGGGCCGTAGACGGTGAGATATCTGCACGCGGAGGTCTTCATGCCCTTCTCCTTGTGGAAGACGATGCACTGCAGCTCGCCCATCAGCTTGGCGAAGCCATAGAGGTTGTCGCTGCTCTTCCATCCCTCACCCGTGCTCAGGATGTCATTCTCCTTGAGGAGATACTTGGGGTTCTTCTGAAGAGAGTCCGGATAGACACAGGCGCTAGATGCTAGGTGAAACCTCTCGACGCCGGCCTCGAAGGACGCGTCTATGACGTTGTGGTCGATCGAGAGCATCTTCGAGCAGTCCGCTTGTCTCGTGTCCACGAACTCCCGGCCTCCGAAGACGGCGCTCAGGTGGAAGACCGTGTCGCAGTTGCCGGCGAGGATCTGGAACTTCTGTTTGTCGGTCTCGAGGTCACATATCTCGAGCGGGATCTTATTCACTCCGTGTTTCCTGAATATCTCCTCGAGGCGGAGGAGCTTCTTGTTCCATGCCAGCGAGCCACTCGTCAGCTGCAGCTTATCGACCACGGTGACCTCCGCGCCCCGGGCGAGGAGCCTGTCAACCATGTTCGAGCCGATGAAGCCTGCACCTCCTGTGACGATGACCTTCTTGCGAGTCCACTTCAAGGCGTTCCTGGCTTCCCGGCCACAGCCGTTATTAAAGACGCGTCTCATTTCATCTCCAAAGAAAGCGGGGAATCCCTTGAGCAGGCCGGTCAAGCAGGACCATGATGTACACTGGAGGAGTAGAAGCTTGGCGTACCCAAGAAGGAACCAAACAGTAAGTATCGTGGGAACGATTATCTACGTTCGCTATTATGTGGGAGTATGGCAGATTCTGAGGTGACCAAGGAATCGATTAGGATAGCCTGTATTCCTGCCCTGAACGCAGAGAATACCATAGCCAGCGTGGTGCTGGGCTGCCAGAAATATGTGGACAGGGTAGTGGTTTGTGACGACGGATCCACCGATATGACAGGGCTGATAGCTGCTAGGCTCGGCGCCATAGTTCTGACTCACGAAAGAAACATGGGGAAGGGAGAGGCGCTCCGCAGCCTCTTCGCAGAAGCGAAGAAAGAACACGCCGATGCGATGGTGACACTTGACTCAGACGGACAGCACTCGCCCGATGACATACCGAAGGTCCTCGATGCGTTATCTGAGGCAGACGTAGTGGTAGGTTCACGTTTCCTCAGGGGTGGAAGAGAGGTTCCCAGTCACAGAAGAGTCGTCAACAGGGTGCTCAACGTAATGACGCTTGACGGAATCAGCGACACACAATCAGGATTTAGGGGATATGGGAAGAGAGCCATAGAGACGATCGTTCCGTCAGAGATGGGCATGGGTGTAGACTCGGAGATCCTGATCCAGGCTATGAGAAGCAAACTCTTGACGGTTGAGGTACCCGTATCTGTAAAATACGAGGGGAAGACGTCTACACACAATCCTGCCTTTCATACGCTCGATGTCTTGGGGAGCCTCGTAAAGCTGAGTTCTATGAGACATCCGCTCATGTTTTATGGACTCCCGGGAGTGGTCTTGATAGCAGCGGGCATCTACTACGCCTTGCTCACCCTCCTGCGCGTCTCAAGCTCGCAGGTCGTGACTCCTCTGATCCTTAGTTATGGGATTATCTCGATCTCACTAATTCTTATCGGACTCTTGGCATTTTTCACGGGCGTCATTCTGTTCACCTTGACAACGATGATTCGGCAGAGGTCAAGTACGTGAGATCGATCCGAGAAGAGCCGATGGTGCAATCGAAAGCGGGAGGCGTCGAAGAAGCAGTTGAGAGTTCAGTCTGGCCATAGACTTAGAAACAGAAGAACGGGGACATGTT
>JAPCJS010000013.1 GCA_027886825.1 Nitrososphaerota archaeon | reverse complement strand
AGCCGTGGAGACGTCAATCCCGATCGCTGGGCCGATCTGGTCCTTGGCAGGGACGAAGACGTAAGGGATCTTCCTCTCGTCGCACAACAGTGGAAGGTGCGCCACGACCTCCGGCGGCTGGACGTCCTCGGCGATCACGACGAGCTTCGCTAGACCGCGCTCGACCGCCTTTGTGGTCTCGTTGGTCCCCTTCCGCACCTTACCGGAGCGCGAGGCCTGCCTCAGCACCTCGTAGGCCGCCTCTGATACCTCCTTAGGAGTCTCGAACTTTACGAAATATGGTTTAGGGGTCATCTAGCAAAAATCGCCCATACCCCGTCCTTTTTGTCCTGCATATAAGCACCTTGGTCAGTCAAGCGTTCAGTTGTGGGCCAGGACGCACCTGTCGGGGCCGTCGACCCTGACAAAGCCATACCGGGGGAACTGGACTATCTCTCCCTCCTTGAGCTCTCGGAAGGACTGCTCGACGTACCCGAACCTCGTCTTCAGGCTGTCCGAGTTGAACGTCCCATCCTCGTTGTAGAGTTCGCCGGGCTCGAGCACCTGGATGGTCGGCGAGCCGGGCACGACCCACTGGAGCTTCCGGCTGCCCTGCACCAGCCCGTCGCCTGCGAACCGTCCGACGGCCCAGTCGGGACCCCTCGAGACGAGCTCGACGTTGAAGAGCTCTATCATCCGGAAGACCTGCCCCTCCGCCATCGCGGCCACGTCTGCCGACGGGACGTAGAACTCGCCAGCCGTGCTGATCGTGCGCGTCCCCAGCTTCTCGAAGGGGTGATAGGGGATGACCACATCCCGCGCAGGAGCCCCCTGCACTGTGAGCTTGACCGGGTCTGGGACGAAGTAGAACCTCTTCGTGACAGGGTCGAGTATCTTCCTGTTGACGGCGAAGAGGAGGGACCAGTCGTAGACGTGCTCGGACTTGGTGTAGCCCACCTCGATCGTGAACTGCCTAATGGTCGCAGGAAGTATGCCCCTCCTGATGATGCCATCGACCGTCGGCATCCTGGGGTCGTCCCACCCCGTCACCAGCTTCTCCTCGACGAGTGGCCTGAGCAGCCTCTTCGAGACCGGCGTCCCCTTGAAGTTGAAGCGCGAGAACTGCTTGACGCTGATCGCGGGGAACCCCAGGTGGCTCCTGATCAGCTCCTGGAGCCCGAGGTGGAACTCGGAGGACCTCAGGACGTGCGTGACGGAGCAGACCTGGTCCTCGACCACGACCTCAAAGTCGTAGGTGGGCCAGACGATGTACTTGTCTCCGGTGAGCGGGTGCGGGTAGTCGATTATCCTCGCGATGTTCGGGTCCCTGAGCGAGTAGTCCAGGCTGGAGAGGTCGCCCTTCAGCCGGATGACGTAGGTGCCCTCCCTGTGCTTCTTGCCGAGCATCTCGTCCCATATCGCTACATTCTTCTCGATGGTCTGCGCCCGGTGCTCGCAGGCGATCCCCTCGAACCGGAGCTTCTTCATCCGCTCGGGGGGGCAGGCGCACGCATATGCGGTCCCTGCCTCAAGAAGGTCCTGGATGTGCTCATAGAGTAGGTCGATGTCGCTCGAGACGTTCTTCTCGTGGTCCCACTTTATCCCGAGCCACGAGTACCCCCTGCGGAAGCTCTCGTAGTAGCGCTTCTGGACCTTCCGTGGGTTGGTGTCCTCGAAGCGGAGCCAGAGCTGCCCGTCGTACATCTGCCTGTAGACGTCGTTGATCGTGCCGGCCATGGCGTGCCCGATGGTCATGTAGCCCGAGGGCTCGGGCGGGAGCCTCACGACGAACCTGCCCCTGACCGCGTCCTCGAGGGGCGGGAGGCCCACCCGCTGCTCCTGCTTGTGCTCCTGGAGCGCCTCGGGATACCTCTCTCTGAGCGTCTGCTCCTGCTGCTGAGGGCTGAGCGCATTGACAGCCCTCACGACCTCGGCGGCGGCCCTGGCCACCTCCTTGGCAATCGACCTCAGAGAGGGGACGTCCCCCAGGACCTTGCTGATGACCGCCCCCACCTCGGCCTTCCCTCCGTGCCTCACCGCGTTCTGGAGGGCGTACTTCTCCATCGACGACCTGTCCTGCTCGCTTATGCTCAAGATATCTCTACCAACCCGCCCGCCCTCTACCAGTCCCTCTCGACCGAGTACCGGGCTATCTCTTCAAGCCTCTGCACGGCTTGCCGGTCGCCCGTCCATCTGACCTTCTTCATCGTCGCCAGCGCCTGGTTCAGGAGCTCTTCGGCCCTCTCGCTGGCGTAGGCGATGACATCGTGCCTCTCTATCATCTCCAGGAGCTCGTCGAGGTGCGCCTTCCTCTCCTCCCGGGACATGGCGAAGAGCTCGAACATCCTCAGCTTCTCCTCGTGGGTGGCGACCTCGAGCATCCTGATCAGGATGAGGGTGCGCTTGCCCTCGAGCAGGTCGTCGGCGTACTGCTTCCCGTATTTGGCGCCCGCCGAGAGGTTAAGTACGTCGTCGTGGATCTGGAACGCGACGCCCAGCTTTGTCCCGGCGTCGATGAGCGCCCTGAGCGTCTCCGCGTCCGCACCGGCCGCGATCCCCCCGAGCCTCATCGGGCTGATCACCGTGTACCAGGAGGTCTTCTTCGTGCACATCCGGTAGTAGTCTTCCTGGGAGAGCTTCCAGGTCCTGCCCACCACCCAGCTCAGCTCCATCTGCTGCCCCTCCGTGGTCTCGTTGATCATCCGGGCGAACTCGTCCATGATGTCGAGCGTCCTCTCCTCGCCCAGCGTCTCCCTGTTCCGGAGGAGCGCCTGCCACATCCTCGCGTGAAGCGCGTCGCCCGTGTTCAGGGCGAGGGTCCAGTCGTACTTCTTGTGGAGGGACGGCGCACCCCTCCTCATCTCCGAGCCGTCCTCGATGTCGTCGTGGATCAGTATCCAGTTCTGGAAGAGCTCGAGCGAGGCGGCGCTGAGCAGGACCTCGTCCTCGCTCCCCCCGAAGGCGCGGCAGCTGGTGACGCAGATGTACGGGCGCATGCCCTTCCCGCCCCGCTCTGGATAGTCGCGCATCATCTTGTAGAGGAGCTCGACCTCGGGTACCGAGTGAGATATGGGCAGGATGTCCTCGAGCACGAGACGGTCCACGCGGGCCTTGACTCCCTTCATCTCCTCGAGCATTGAGGTGTAGTCGACCATATTCAGTCGACCCTGTGGGTGAGCAGCAGCGGCGGTTTGGTGATCATCGTCGTTTTCCGCAACCTCGCGTCATCGCTCTTAATCAAGAGAAGGAACCTTTACGATTGTACCGTGAAAGTCCAGACCCTTTAAGGCTTTGGAGAACTCGTGCGGGTTGAACCCCGAGACGAACGCGACCTCCGTTCCTCCCGAGGCTATCTTCAGCGCCTCCCTCACCTTGAGTGCGATCCCGCCTGTCGCGTCGCCCGAAGAGGAGAGCTCCAGCCTGGCGGCGCTCCTCCTGTCGATCTCCCTCAACACCGAGCCGTCAGGCCCCAATATCCCGTCCACGTCCATCACGAAGACGCACCGCGCTGCCCTCAGGGACCTTGAGAGGAGGAGGGCGATCGTGTCCCCGGAGAGGATCCGGAATCCGGCATCCTCGTGGACGACGTCGCCAAAGGTGACGGGGGTCAGGCCGGCCGAGACGATCTGCTCGAGCCATTTCCTGCCCTTCGTCCCGGCGGCGGTGAGGAGTGGGAACGGCGAGAACGTGTAGGGGTGGAGCCCCTCCGCGGTCATCGAGTCGCAGATGCGCGCGTTGAGGTCGAACATCGCGCGCCTCGTCTCGCTGACGCCCTCTGGCGAGTGGCTCGCGGACCTCGATGAGAGGTGGTATCTCTTCGCGAGCGGGTGTCCGAACGCACCGCCGCCATGGACCACCACGGTCCTCTCGCCCGATGAAAGGATCGCCCTGGCGAGGGAGGCGACACTCTCCCCCCTGTACGAAAAGTCCTTCTTCTTGTCGCTGATGATGGAACCGCCTAGCTTCACCACTGCCACGGCTGACGATGACGATGGCGGTGCTACCCCTCGCTCGTCCACACCTTCACACCCCCTGAGGGGACCTCGCTGAGAAAAGCGCGAAGACCCCGTCTGACGAGCCGGGCCGCGACCCGCTTCTCCCCGCCTCTGGGGAGGACACCTAGCACGCTCCCCCCGCCTCCTGCGCCAGTCAGCTTGGCTCCAAGGCATCCGTACCCGAGGCAGAGGTCGACCAGCCCGTCCAGCTTCCGGTTCGAGGCGCCGACCATCCCAAGTACGGCGTGGTTGTAGGTCATCAGCCTGCCCAGGTCCTCGAGACGGCTCTCGAGGAGCGCCCCGGTCGCCAGCGCCGTCACCAGGGACGCCGAGTCGCAGAGCCTGGAGAAGAGGTGCGGGTAGACGTCCTTCATCGAGGAGACCTTGCTGATCAGTCGCTTCGAGCTCCTCCTCTCTCCCGAGTAGACCACCAGGAGCTTCACCGGCGCGGGGAGGTCGAGCACCCTCGGCTCCTCCCCCACCCGGAACTGAAGCACGCCGCCTAACGCGGAGACGGCCACGTCGATCCCCGAGGGTTTGCCGTGGACGTGCCGCTCGCCCAGCATCGCCGTGTCCACGATCGAGGCGAGGTCCATGCTCCATCCCTCGAGCCTGCTGACGGCCGCGACGGTCGCCACCATCGTCGACGCCGAGGAGCCCAGCCCGGCGCCCGTGGGCAGTCCTGAGCTGATCGCGACCCTGACCCTCGGCCTCTGGGACCGCTCCCTGTACATCTCCCGGATGAGCTTCTCGACGGGCAGCGGCTCGGAGCCGGCGCGTCGGGGGCCTACAGCGACGGGTGTCTCGAGGACCAGGCCATCGCTACGCGAGGCCTCGACCCTGGTCTTCCGCCCGATCGCCGCGGCTAGGGCGAGCGAGCCGTGGACGACAAAGTGCTCCCCTGTGATTATTACTTTGCCCGGAGCCTCGGCGACGGCCTTCAGGACGGCTCAGCCTCACCCGAAGCTGACCGAGGGATATCCCACGACCGCATCGTTGTCTCCGGTCGTGTCTCCGCTGCTGGCATATTTGTGCAGTCCACCGGCCTTTGAGCCGAGGAGGCGGCTGGCCTCCATCACGGTGGCGATCGCGCCATAGCCGCAGGCCGTGATGCGCCTCTCCTCCAGAATAGAGTAGAAGGACGCTGTGTCGAGCCGTCGCACCGTATCCAGGAGCGCCATGTCCTTCTCGCGCGCCGCAGGGGCCGGCTCGTAGTGTGTAAGGTCCGAGGAAGCGATGAGGATCGCATCCCTTCCCTTCAGGAGGGTCGAGAGCCCCCTGCCCAGCTCCCTTGCGGTCTCGATGTCCTGGAAGGCGAGCGAGATCGGGAGGATCTTGAACTCGTGGTATACATCCTGGAGGAAGGGTAGCTGGACCTCGATGGAATGCTCTCTTCTGTGCGACTCGGGGTCGTAGTCGACGAGGCCGGTCAGCTCGACGATCTTTCGCGCCGCCTGGGCGTCCACGGGAAGGTTGCCGAGCGGCGTGGCCCAGTCGCCCTCCCTGAAGGTCGAGATCCCGCTGCCGACGCCGTAGTGGTTCGGGCCGACGATCACGACGAGTTCGGGGCGGCGAAGCGAGGAGAGCCAGAGGTAGCTGTGGGCGGCGACGGGGCCAGAGTAGACGTAGCCCGCGTGAGGGCAGACGCAGGCCAGCACACCTCTGCGTTCTTCTCTCGATGGCGGGAGAAGGCCAGGGCCGAGGGGGTTGGTGTACGAGCTCCGTATCGCCCTCCTCAGTTCCCCGGTCTCCTCCGGGTAGAAGCTTCCCGCGACGGCCGGCCTCCTTACGATCATTCCTGCCATCGTTCTGCCGCCGCTGGTTTAAGAGATTTGGTGAGTCTCCGGCGCTGGGTCCTCTACCCTGACCTCCATCGGCTCGCGCTCGAGGGAGTCGCAGGTCCTCGAGCAGGATCGGTCCATGACGCCATTGCCGGAAGACGGTCACACGGATGGTCCGGATTTTGGTGTTGGAGGAGGAGGAGGAAGAAAAAGAAGGCACGACGATGACTATTCATGATACAGCCAGAGAGACGAGTCCCGATGACCGCAACCCGCGGTGCCCGCGGGACAGGTCCGACAGGTTACTCTTCTTCCTCTTCGGCGAGGTCCGACTCGGTCAGCTTGGTCTCAAAGTCGTCGATCGTGTACTTCATCTGCTGGTCAGCGTTCAGGATCCCCGAGTTCGTCTGCACGGACCTGGCGAGGAGCCAGAAGATGGCGGCGAGCGCCTTTCTGCCCCTGTTGTTGCCGGGGATGACGACGTCGATGTCGTCGGTGATGTTGTCGGTATCGCAGATGGCCACCACGGGGATGCCCATCTTTGCCGCCTCGATCAGCGCCTGCGTGTCAGAGGCCGGGTCGGCAACGACGACCAGCTCGGCGTCGAGGTGACCTGGGAAGAGCGGGTTGGTGAAGGTGCCCGGCATGAACCTGCCGGTGACCGCGATCGCGCCCGTCACCTCGCAGAACTTCTCGACAGGGACCCTGCCATAGTCCTTGCTCGCGTAGACGACCGTGTTCGCGGCGCCCGAGAATGCGATGAACTTGCCAGCGACGTCTATGCGGTGTAGCGTCTTGGAATAATCGATAAGGTGCAGCCCATCGGGCCTCGGCCTCGTCGTGAACTGTTCCATCGTCTTCGTGCGTACCTGGGTCCCGATCCTGATGCCTGTAGCGAGGAGAGCCTTCTCGGAGAGCTGGGGGATGACCATCTTCTCATCCGAGCCGCCCTCGTCATCTTCACGTTCTGCCATGTTACTTATTCCAATTCACCAATGTTGCTGTCTCGAGCCTTTCGGCTTCTCGAGGTACGTCTTTTAAGCATATTGAGATGGGTTGGGAGGGTCCCACGGTCAAGAGTTCACCCACGATGGGTCGAGCGTGCCTCCCAATGTCTCGGAAATGCGGATCAGCTCGTTCACCTTTGCTGTCCTCTCGCCGCCCACTACCCCGCACTTGATCAGGCCGCAGCCGAACCCGACACCGAAGTGCGCCAGGTGTCCGCCTTCGTTGTCGCCAGACCGATGCGATGCCGCGAGCACCTGTCCGTTCTCCCGCGCCAGTTTGGAGAACCTGGCGGCCTCCCCGAGGGAGCCGATCTGATTGACCTTGACGATGACCGCGTTGGTGCTCCTGCTCTGGATCCCGAGCTTCAGCCGCTCCGGGTCGGTGGTGTAGAGGTCGTCCCCCACGATGAGTGTGTTCTTGAGCGAGGAGTGGAGCCTTGCGTAGCCCTCGAAGTCGTCCTCGGTGAGCGGGTCCTCGATGTAGAGCAGGTTGAACTTGTCCCTTATCTCCCCGATGAAGGAGATCTGCTGCTCCCTGGAGAGCGTCCTCCCCGTCGACCGGTAGTGGTAGCCGCCCTTCTTTTCGTCGTACAGGCTTCCTGCGGCGACGTCGAGGCCGACCCGTATCTTCTTCCCCTTGTCGTCCTGGACCCTTCCCACTTCCTCGGAGACAACGAGCAGGGCCTCCTCGTCCGTGATGCCCGGCGCCCAGCCGCCCTCGTCCCCCTTTCCGAGCGGGTAGCTGAGGATGTTCGAGAGCCTCTTCCCGACGGCCCTGTGGACGGCGAGGTTCAGCTGCTCGGCCTCGGCCACCGTCCCCGCTCCGACGGGGGTGACCAGTATCTCCTGCATGCTCGGAGAAAGGTCGCTCGCGTGCTTGCCTCCACCGACGACGTTCCCTATCGGGAACGGGAGCCCGGATGAGTGGGGGTCGATGACCCTGCAGAGGGGGACGCCCCTGGCGTGTCCCTCCGCCTCCGCGGCGGCGACGCTCACGGCGTAGGCAAGGGAGCCACCGATGCCGGAGTAGTCCTTCGTCCCGTCTATCTCCCTGAGCAGGACCGCGAGCCCGTCTATGTCGGAGGCCTCGAACCCGACGATCCTGCGCTTGAACGTCTCGAACTGCGCGACGGTCTTCTCGGCGCTCTCCTCGACGAACGGGACGGCCTCGTTGCTGCCGCGGCTCGCACCCGAGGGAGATAGGGCCCGACCGAGCTTCCCGTCCACCCGGACGTCGGCCTCGATCCCCAGATCGCCCCGGCCGTTGAAGCAGACCCTGACCCTGACGTCCTGAATCTGCATCTCAGATCAGGGCCCGGGGTTCTTCTGTTGATAGTACGGGAGGACCTGGTCGATGAGGTCCACGGAAGTAATCATCATCCTCCTGCAGCAGTATCTCGAGACCTGGAGCTCGTCCAGTACCTTGCCGGGGTCCTCGCCAGCCCTGACGCGGGTCTCGAGCTCTGTGAACTTGTCGCCGATGAGCTTCCCGCAGGTGAAGCAGCGTATGGGAACTAGCAAGCCAGTCTCACCGGTAGCTCTTCTGCCTCTTCCTTCTGGCGCCCGGACCGCCGAACTTCTTGGGCTCGGTCTGTCTCGGGTCTCCCGAGAGGAGGTACTTGCTGAACGCGTTGATCTTCTCCCTCACCTCGGCTCCCTTGGTCTGGTCCACGTACGCCCTCGCCAGCGACATGGCGACCGCGTCGGCCTGGCTCATAAAGCCGCCACCCGAGACGCTGACGTCGATGTCGTACTTTTGCCTGAGGTCTCCGACTATCGAGACGGGCGTGAGCATGTGCAGCCGCGCTACCTCCGGCTCGCAGATCTCGAGCGGGACCCCGTTCACCCTTATCCGGCCCTGGCCCGCGTGGATAGCTGCAGTCGCCCTGGAGGTCTTCCGGGCGCCCGGGTACAGCTTCGGCTTTGAGCGCTGCTTCGATTGTGACACCATTTTGCTTAACCACTCCAGCCTATGTTCTTGGATATCTCGGCGATGGTCGTGTAGTTGGGGAGGGGCCTCGTGGCGAGCGCGTCCTCGAACCTGCTCGTCTTTACGCCCGTGTACTTCTCTGGCACGCCCATGTAGACGCGGAGGCGGCCCATCGCGCTTGTCCCCTTCGCCTTGGTCTTGGGGACCATGCCACGGACCATCCTGCGTACGATGTTGTCCGGCCGGCGTGGATGGATGGGCCCGTATATCGGGTTGACGTGACTGTAGATCTCGAGCCTCGCCTGCCACTGCCGGAAGACGCTGCTGCTCCGGCCGGAGACGAGCGCGTTCTCGGCGTTGAGCACGACCACCCTCTTCCCTGACAGGAGGGCGGCGGCGACCTTCGAGCACATGCGGCCCGCGATCTGCCCTGACGCGTCGACGAAGAGCGTGTCCGAGTCGCTCGGCGCTTTCTGCTGCCCGGTCGCGGTCTCCTTCTGATCGCCGGCGCTATTCTTCTGCTCGGTCATCGCGTTCTGCTGCTGATCACTTGACAAGTCTGACACCACTCCCGTCAGGGAACCTCTTGACGAACGCATCGATCGTGAGGGCCTCGCCGCCCGCGGTCTCTATCTTCTTCCTTGCCGCTGCCGAGAAAGAGAACGCGCCGACCACCAGCTTCTTCTCCAGCGGACCGGAGCCCAGGACCTTCCCTGGCACGAAGAGGGGGCTGTCTCCGGCGTCGGCGCGCGCGAGGCGACTCACGTTGACGTGCGTCTCGTTCATCGCCGGGGCACCGAGGTACTTTGCGGCGTCCCTCCAGATCCCTATCTTCTCCTTCCGTCCCAGCCGCTCCAGCATTACGGCCTGGCTCCTCAGAATCTTATTGGACTTCATTCGACTTACTACTACTCTCTTCGTTATGGAGGACCTCGACCTTGCTCGTTACCTCGTCGTGGAGGTCCTGGAACTTCTCCTGCAGCTTCTCGATCGCGCGTGTGACTATCTCCTTCGCGGGCATAGAGCCGGAGCTCTCGACCTTCAAAATGAACGAGCCCTCGGGCTTGCCGTCGAGCAGAACCGAGATAGTGGCGGGCTGCCACTTTGCATGCTCCTTTGCGCGCCCAAGCCTGGCATAGGCCTCGAGCTTGACGGACTGCCCCGCGGCGAGCTTCACTATGGGGATGTTGGGACTGACGGGCCGGATCTCCCTATCCTCCGAGACAAGGTCGCCTGACATCACGGTGCGGGACTTGTCGTGGGCGACGGCGTCGAGCACGATGAGAACCCTGCACTTTTGGCACCCCAGCGGGTTGCCGCAGTCGCACTTCTCGGGCAGGACGTAGCGCTCCAGGTCGGTGCGAAGAGGTATCATGCCAAGCCTGTGGGCGAGGATCTCATCGTAGAGCACCGAGGAGTTCTCGAGGATGACGATATCGTCGATCGCCATGGCGGGGACCTCCGAGATGCAGAAGCGCCTGATTGCGTTCGCGTAGCTGCGGTCTATGCCCTCAATCTGCAATGAGACTTTCTCATCGCTCTCCTCGAGCACCTTGACCTTGGGGATAACCATTCCTAACAATCACTCCGGCGAGATAGAGTTTCGCGAGGGTACGGGAGGGGTTTAAAAGCATTCGGCAGGCTGCGGGACAAAGCAGGACAGAGAGCGGTTTACGCTCTCCTTCCTCTTCTTCCACCCTTCTTCCGAGTAGTGTCGTGCGGTATGGGGGTGGCGTCCTCGATCCTGCCTATCCTGAAACCAGATCTCGCTATGGCCCTGATGGCCGCCTGCGCGCCTGGACCCGGGGTCCTCGGACCAGTGCCTCCGACCGCTCTTACCTTGATGTGGACCGCGGTGATCCCCTTGCCCTTTGCGACGTCGGAGGCCGCCGACGCTGAGCGCATGGCCGCGTACGGAGAGGCCTCGAACCTGTCGGCCTTGACGTGCCTACCCCCAGAGGAGAAAGAGATGGTCTCAGCACCCGTGAGGTCCGTGATGTGGACAATGGTGTTGTTGTAGCTGCTGTATATGTGGACGACCGCCCACTTGTCCTTTAGGAATTCTTCTTCTGACAATCGCTATCACTGACCCTGGCCCTGCGCCTGCGGAGGCTCTGGTGCGGCTGCCGGCGCGGCCTCCTGTCTCGGCTCTGGCGCCTTTGGAACTCCGATGCCACCCGTGAGAAGTATGTGCTTCTCGTCGTCGGCGGTGACGTGGTAACCGGGTACCGAGACGACGCGGTCCCCTATCTTCACGTGCCTGTGGACGATCAGCTGCCTTGCCTGCGCTGGCGAGACGGCGCTGCCGCGCTTGTAAATCACGGTCTGCAGCCTCCTGCTGAGCATGTCCTCGACGCTGAGGCTGAGCACGTCATCGAGTATCATCCCGGTCGAGAGCAGACCCTTCCTGAAGAGGCTGTCGAGCAGCTTGCCCTCTTCACGGGTGCGGACGATCTCCGATGCGGCCAGGAGCTGCCTCGCCTGCTTGCGTATCGAGCTGAGCTGTGACTGGGCCTTCCAGAGTTCACGCTTGTTCCTGAGACCATAGCTGCCAAGGAGATACAGTTCCTGAGCGAGTTGGTCGCTCCTCCACGGGCTTCTTGGCTTTGAGTAGGTCCTGCGTGGCCTTCTTGGATCTCCCATCTACGATAGCACCTACTTCTTCTTCTCCTTGACGTCGTCCGAGCCCTTTGCGGCGTTGGCTGCCGCCTGGAGAGCGGACTTTCTCACACCGACCGTGCGTCCCTTCCTTCCTGTGGTGCGTGTCCTCTGTCCCCTGACCTTAAGGCCGAGCCCGTGCCTCACCCCCCTCCAGCTCTGCACGTTCTTCTCCCTATCGAGGTCCGTCTTTAGCGCAAAGTCCAGATCTGGTCCGACGAGCTGCTTCGTCTCTCCGGTCTCTGGGTCCCGCCTCCTGTTCAGAGCCCACTGTGGTACCTTGAGTGATGAACCGTCTATCAGAGCCCTCTCGAGCTCCTTGAGCTGGGCCTCGCTGAGAGTTCCGAGCCTCGCCTTCGGGTCCATCCCGAGGCTGCTCACTATCGCCTGTGCAAAGTTGTCTCCGATCCCCTTTAGGTCCGCGATCGCCGGGATGAGCTTCTTCTTTCCTTCTAGGTCCTTACCTCTGATCCTGACCAGATATCTGAATTCCGACGACAAATCAGTATCTGCTCAGCCCTGAACCCTCAGATTATAAGAATTGTCCTTCTAGGGTGCTGTCAGGCCGTGGCGCTGTGAAGTACCTCCACGCTGTCCACCTTGCCGTCCCCGTCCAGATCCAGCCCCCTTAGGACGACGGCGTAATCCCCGCCTCTGTAGTCATTCAGGACCTGTTCGGCGAAGTTGGTCATCCCTATGATCGCAGCCTTGGTGCCGGTCCCGCTGAGTCCGGCCGTCACGATGCAGCACTTGTCCCGGTTCCACGGGTTCCTCACCTTGGCTATCAGGGCCTCCCACTCGGAGAGATACCTCGAGCCCTGCTCGTCCACGATGGAGCCCCAGAAGCTCCCCTCGGAGAACTTTATCGGCAGGTATGAGTTGATCTCCGCGGCGACGACGTTCGTGCGGGGGCCTCCGACGATGACGAGGTTCGCCCTCTCCAGCTTCTCGTTCTTTAGGTCCACGTCGAGCTTCACCGGGAAGAAGCGGGGCAGCATCACGAACTGGCCGAGGGCAAAGCCCACCTGGATGGCGTAGTGCCCGTCCCTACCCTGGGTCCTGTTGGGTCCGTGAGGCTCGGGCGCGCCTACCACGACCCAGCCGTCGAAGTTCCCAGACGAGATGAACTCGTGGAAGAACATGCCGAGACGGGGGGAACGCGTCGCGGAGGGCGACTCGGTGAAAGGGTCGGCCTCGACCGGGAACTCCACGGCGAACCCATCGACGGCGAGCGCGTACATGTCAGCGGTCCCGCCTCTCACCACCTTCTGCCCGACCTTTCCCACCAGACCGGCGCGCTCGAGCTTGCGCACATGATAGTAGACCGTCTGGTGGTAGACCCCGAGCTCCCGTGCGATCGCTGACGGATAGCTTGGTCCCTTTGACAGGAGATGGATGATCCTGTTGCCCATCCCCGTAGCAGCGGGGAAGAAGCTTGCAGGGTCCGTCGAGACGGAGACCCTCTTGCTCGTGGCCGTCTCCCTGTCCAACAGGAGATTCTCCTTGCGCACGAATTCCCTCTGGACCTGACTATTAATAAATGGTTATGCATGGTATCCCCTTTCCCTGCGCTCGCCGGGGCTGGTATGGGGCAAATGCATGCAAACACACGGTTGCATCTATGAGACGGCTAAGCTACACCCCTTATAACGTCGGGGGCTTGGGGGCTGAATCAAGATGTGTGGTATTATTGCGGGGATCTCCGGGGAGGAGATAGCCCCCATGCTGATTGAAGGGCTCAGACGGGTAGAATACAGAGGATACGACTCGGCGGGAATCGCTACGATCCACGACGGAGAGCTGGAGGTAAGGAAGGAGGTCGGGAGGATCAAGGACCTGGAGAGACGGTACAGCGCGTCCGAGATGAAGGGGCACACGGGCATGGGTCACACGAGGTGGGCCACCCATGGCGGCGTGACACAGGCGAACGCCCACCCCCACATGTCGTGTGGGGACCTCGTGGCCGTGATTCACAACGGGATAATCGAGAACTACCTTGACCTCAGGGAGAGTCTGCAGAAGGAGGGCCACACTTTCAGGAGCGAGACGGACACCGAGGTGATACCTCACCTGATCGAGGTGGAGTACCTGAAGAGCAAGGACCCGCTGCAGGCAACACTGAGCGCAGTGAAGAAGCTCAAGGGACAGTACGCGATCGTCGTGATGTTCAGGGACCACCCCGAGATTATCACCGGCGCCAGGAACGACGCGCCCCTGGTCATCGGCGTCGGAGAAAAGGAGATGTTCCTCGCGAGCGACGTGCTGGCTTTCATCTCCCGGACGGACAGGGCGGTCTTTCTGGACAACATGGAGGTGGTGGCGATAACCGTCAGGGGCTACAAGGTCTACACGATGAGCGGCATCGAGGTCGAGAAGAAGCCGACGCAGCTCGCCTGGGAGCTCTCGGACCTCTCCAAGCTCGACTATGCTCACTACACGCTGAAGGAGATCCATGAACAACCCGAGACCATCCAGAGGGCGATGCACCAGGACCCGAACAGGCTGGAGCCATTCATCAGGGCGCTGAAGGGCGCCAAGTCGGTGCTGCTCACTGCCTCGGGATCGAGCTACCACGCCGCGGTCCTGCTCAGGGACAGGCTGAACCGCGAGGCGAAGATAAGGTGTGACGCAAGGCTCGCGGGTGAGTTCGAGGACCAGGCCCACTTTGTGGAGAAGGGGACCGTGGTCATCGCGTTCAGCCAGAGCGGGGAGACCGCAGATCTACTCCACGCGATCAAGGTAGCAAGGGCGAGGGGCGGGACTGTGATCTCGGTAGTCAATGCCGCAGGTTCGTCGGTCGCGAGGGAGTCAGACGAGGTCCTTCTCCTGAACTGCGGACCGGAGGTCGGGGTCGCGGCCACGAAGAGCTTCACGGCCCAGGTGATGGTGGGGAACGTGATCGCAGACGCCATGATCGGGAAGGACACCATCGGCGAGCCGGAGATGATAGGAAGGCTGGTCGAGGAGACCCTAAAGTCGGAGGACACGGTGCGGGAGATCGCAAAGGCGTTCAGCGATAGGCCCGACTTTTACTTCATCGCCCGCGGCCATCACTACCCGATCGCCCTAGAAGGGGCGCTCAAGCTGAAGGAGCTCTCCTACGTGCACGCAGAGGGGATGCCCGCGAGCGAGCTCAAACACGGGACGCTGGCGCTGATCGAGAAGGGCACACCGGTCGTGGTGATAGCCCCCAGCGGAGAGGGGTTCACCAGCACGATCTCGAACGCCCTCGAGCTACAGGCGAGGGGCGCAGAGATCATCGGGATCTCGGACAACGAGCACCCGGTCTTCAGGTACAGGGTCGCGATCCCGTCATCCAACGAGAGTGTGGCTCCCATCCTAGAGGCGATCCCCCTGCAGCTTCTGGCCTACTTCATGGCGACCGAGAGGAAGAACGACCCCGACTACCCGCGGAACCTGGCCAAGTCGGTCACGGTCAAGTGAGACCGGCGGCAGCGCTCAGGTCGACCTGGACGCCAGCCAGCCAGCCACAGAGACGGAGGCTCGTCTCTTGGTCGATCGGCCGCGCCCCTGTCTGGGCCTGCACTGCATGCGTTGGCGGGATAGCCACCGTGCGCGGCGGCCCGGCAAACAAAATTAATATTGATGAGTTCAACGGTAGGTCGTGCAAGACCGGAAAAAGTACCTCACCACTCCTGAGAAGACCATCGAAGTAGGAAAGAAGAGCATATCTGAGCTCCTCGACGAGATGGCTCAGACAGGGTTCCAGGGAAAGAGGCTTGGCGAAGCCGCAAGGATATGGGCAGAGATGGTTCAGCAGAAAGGCCTGACGATCTTCATGGGCTACTCGGGCTCGATGAGCACCACCGGCCAGTGGAAGATAGTCAGGTGGCTGATAGAGAACAGGTACATCGATGTTCTGGTAAGCACGGGGGCCAACATCTCGGAGGACATCCTCGAGGCCATGGGCTACAAGTACTATCAGGGGACGTGGCTTGCTAACGACGAAGACCTACTCGAGGCCAAGATCGATAGGTTCTACGACATCTATGCGGACGAGTATGAGTACAGGGAGCTGGAGGGGCTGATCCGCAAGTTCGCGAGCACGCTCGAGACCGACCGGCCCTACTCGACCAGGGAGTTCCTCAACAGGTTCGGGGAGTACCAGTGGAAGAAGGGCGTGAAGAGCATCACAGCGACGGCGTGGAAGTACGGTGTGCCGATATACTCGCCCGGGCTGATCGACAGCGGCTATGGGGTCGCTCTCAGCCTCCTCAAGAGGGAGGAGGGGAAGCTAGTGAGGCTGGACCAGACCCAGGACATGGAGGAGCTGGGCCAGATAGCCGACAGGACCAAGAGGACCGCGGTTGTCTACATCGGGGGCGGTGTCCCGAAGGACACGATCCAGCTCGCCACCATCATAAAGTCGCTGGCAAAGGGCGGCGAGGAGTCGACCCCCCACGAGTATGCGATCCAGATAACGACCGACAGCCCGCAGTGGGGAGGACTCTCGGGCTGCACGCTCGAGGAGGCGATCAGCTGGGGGAAGATAGCGGCGGACTCGACGAGGTCCGTCGTCTACTGCGACGCGACGATCGCGCTCCCGCTCATCGCCCACTCGATGAGCGAGAAGGTACAGAAGCGGAAGGATGTACCCGACCTGAGCTGGGTCTTCAGGAACAAGTAAAGGATTAATCCCGGCTTGCATCCGTGATGGGCGAAGAAGAAGATGTCCGAGACCTCGTTGCGCGTCGTGATAAAGGACTCTGGTCCCAAGCTCTCCAAGCCCAACATAATCGTGGGCGTCCCCGAGGCGGGGCTGGTCGGTACGATCACCTGCTCCTACCTGATGGAGCAGTTGAAGCTTCCGGATCGTGGTTTCATCGACTCCGACCTCCTTCCACAGGTGATGATCGTCCACAACTCGGCGGCGACCTATCCGATCCACATCTTCGGGAAGGATGACCTCGTGGTGGTCCTCTCCGAGGTCCCGCTCCCGCCGTACGCTTCGCTGGAGGTCGCGAAGGAGATAGCATCGTGGGCCAAGTCGATAAAGGCCAACGTGGTCATCGGCGTGACGGGGGCCCCGTCCAAGACCCGGGACGAGTCGCACGGGGAGGGCAAGCCCACCGTCGTCGGGGTGGGGAACACGGAGACGGGGATCGCCGCCCTAAAGTCGAACGGGGCGCTGCCGTTCGAGGACGGGATAATCTCGGGCTTCTACGCGAACCTCCTGAAGCACTGCAATGCCAACGGGCAGAGCAGCATCACGCTGCTGGCCGAGTCTCTCTCCCAGTTCCCCGATCCGGCGGCCGCGGCCTCCATAATCGAGGTGCTGAGCAAGTTACTCTCGCTGAGCGTGGACGCCCAGCCGCTCCTCAAGGAGTCGGAGGAGATCAGGTTGAAGAGCAGGGAGCTGATGGCGGAGACGCAGCTGGCTGCGCAGCCTGGCGGACGGCCGCCGAGCGCGTACCGGTAGAGAGGTGATTGTGCTTGTCAAGAGATAACGAAGACGAGTTCGAGACCATGGGGAGGGTCATAGAGACCATCTTCGCGGACACCTACGGGATGATCGAGGGGTCGCTCTTCGACCTCGAGTCGAGGAGCCTCAGGCCTCTCTTCACCCTCGATGTCAGCGACGATATGGTCACCGCGACGTTCGACCTCCCGGGCGTGAACCGGGACGAGGTCACCATCACCTGCACGGAGGACACAATAAGCGTCGATGCGGAGATGGCCAGGCCCGTGAAGATGCGCGTCTCACGCATCCGGGACGTGCAGGAGGAGTTCGCAAAGTACTCGAAGAAGGTCCTCCTCCCCGTCAGGGTAGACCCCAGCAAGGGGAGCGCCAAGTTCAGGAACGGGATAATGGTGGTGAAGCTGCCGAGGTTCCGCGAGGGCAAGTCCGTCAGGATAGAGACGGGCTCCAAGGCCAAAAGATCACGGCAATGACCAGCCGCGCCTACGTGAGCAGCAACGAGATCCCTGAGAAGGCGCTGGCGATAGTCAGGGGCGTCGCCGAGGCGAGTATCCATGCCGCCGACGGTCCCCCCAGCAGGGAGGAGCTCCTGCGGGAGGTCGCCGGGGTCGACGGCCTCCTCTGCATGCTCACAGAGAGAATAGACGGGGAGCTTCTCGATGCCGGGAAGAACCTGAAGATCGTCTCCAGCATGTCGGTGGGCTATGACCACGTCGACCTCGAGGCGGCGACGAAGAGGGGGGTCTTGGTCACGAACACCCCGGGCGTGCTGACCGAGGCGACGGCCGACACGACGCTCGGCCTCATTCTCGCGGTCGCAAGGAGGATCGTGGAGGGGGACAGGTATCTCCGGGACGGGTCCTGGCGGCTGAAGTGGAGCCCGATGATGATGGTCGGGAGGGATGTGCACGGCAAGACGCTTGGGATCTACGGGATGGGCAGGATCGGGAACTCGGTCGCAAGGAGGGCCACCGGCTTTGGGATGCGGATCATCTATCACAACAGGAGCAGGGATGAGGAGAGCGAGAAGGAGAACGGCGCGGAGTACAGATCGAAGGAGGAGCTGCTCCGGGAGAGCGATTTTCTGTCCGTTCATGTGCCGCTGAACGCGGAGACCAGGAACAGCATCGGCGCAAAGGAGCTCGCGATGATGAAGCCCACGGCGTTCCTCATCAACACGTCCAGAGGAGGTGTCGTCGAGGAGAGGGCGCTGGTGGAGGCGCTAAAGGCGGGGACCATCGCGGGTGCAGGGCTGGACGTCTTCGAGAAGGAGCCAATCGAGGTGGACAACCCCCTGATCGGGATGAAGAACGTGGTGCTGACCCCTCACATCGGGAGCGGGAGCGTCGAGAGCAGGACCGCGATGGCCGTCCTGGCCGCGGAGAATCTCGCCGCCGGCCTGAAGGGGGAGAGGCCACCCAACCTATTAAACCCAGAGACGTTCAAGGGTAGGGAGTGAAGCCAAGTGCACTATGAAGGCTCGTTCGACGTCGCGGCCCCGAAGGAGAAGGTCTACGATTTTGTCACAGACCCGAAGAAGGTGACCACGATATTCCCCGACGTGCAGAGCGTGAAGGTGATAGACCCGGAGAACTTTACGCTCAAGGCGAAGGTAGGGATGTCGTTCATCAAGGGCGTCATGGACGTCAAGCTCCAGCTCGTCGAGAACAGGAGACCGACCTTCTCGAAGCTAAAGGCGAGGGGGACGGGCATGAACAGCTCCGTCGACCTTGAGAGCAGCTTCGCGCTAGAGGACGCGCCCGGCGGAGGCACTCACGTCAAGTGGGCGGCAGACGCGAAGATAAGCGGGATGATGGCCAGCGTCGGGTCGAGGCTGATAGACGCGGCGGCGAACAAGTACGTGAAGCAGATCATCGGCTCGCTTGAGAAGAAGCTATCCTAGCGCTTCGCGGCCCCGTCGATCAGGGACTTGATGTAGTCCGACCTCACAGGCATGTTTTCCACGACCAACTCATACTCCGAGAGGGCATCCTCGACGGCATTGACTATAACCGGGGTCGCGGCTATGGTTCCGGCCTCACCTATGCCCTTGACACCCAGAGGGTTCGCATAGGTCGGTGTCTCGGTCCTCGCCCAGACCATCTGGGGCATCGTGTCCGAGGAGGGTATCATGTAGTCCGCGAGCGTGGAGGTGAGGAGCTGGCCGTTCTCGTCATAGATCAGCTCCTCCATCAGCGCCTGGCCTGCGCCCTGCACCGCACCGCCCTGGAACTGTCCCTCGACAAGCATGGGGTTGAGCAGCTTGCCGCAGTCGTCGATCCCGAAGTACTTCTGGAGCTTCACCACGCCCGTCTCCCTGTCCACTTCGACGACCGCGATGTGCGTCCCGAACGGGAAGGTGAAGTTGGGGGGCGCGTAAGCCGTGTAGGCGAAGAGCGTGGATTCCATCCCCTCTGGGAGGGACTCTGGCTTGAAGGCCAGGTCTGTGACATCCTCGAACTTCAGCGACTTGGAAGGGTTGTTCTCCACATGTATCCTGCCGTCCTGGAAGACCATCCCCGTCTCAGCGGGCACCTTGAGCGCGTGGGCTGCTATCTTCCCCATCTTCTCCTTCAGCTTCCGCGCAGACAGCAGAGTCGCTGTCCCGGTGAGCGCGGCCGACCGGCTACCCGCCGTCATGGAGCTCCACGGCAGCATGTTAGTATCGCCGCTCTGCACCGTGAACTTTTCGGTGCCCACGCCGAGCTCGTCCGCAGCCACCTGGATCATCGAGATGGCGTGACCCTGTCCGTGAGGGTGTCCTCCGATCGATATCGTGATCCCGGCTTCCTTGTTGATGGCGATGGCGGCGGTCTGAGCCATCCCGGGCCCGAAGCCGCAGATCTCGGTCCATGTCACGACCCCGATCCCCACAAGCCGGCCGGCCTGCTTCGCCTCCCTCTGTTCCTGGAGCAGCTTCGGATAGTCCGCGACCTGAAGGGCCTTGGTCATGTTCGTGTCATAGTCGGCGCTGTCGTAGGTGAAGCCTCCGGGCGTCTTGAAAGGGAACTTCTCCTTCCGGATGTAGTTGACCCTTCGGACCTTGATCGGGTCCAGCTTCAGTTGGGCTGCGAGGACGTTCATGGTCCGCTCGATAAGGTAAGCGGCCTCGGGCCGTCCTGCTCCCCTGTACGCCCCGTGGGGTACCTTGTTCGTGAAGACGGAGTAGATGTCAGCCTCGTAGGCTGGGATGTCGTAGACCCCTGTACCCATTCTGGCGGTCAGCTCCGGGAGCCCGGTCGTGGCCCCGTCGGAGTACGCGCCTCCGTCCGAGATGACCTTGATCTTGTATCCCAGGATCTTGCCGTCCTTTCGCACCGCGACCTCGGCCCACTGGTTCTGGCCCCGTCCGTGGGTCATGGTGAGCATGTGCTCACGCCTGCTCTCCTCCCACTTTATCGGCCGTCCAAAGTGCCTCGCGGCGAAACAGACCACGACGTCCTCCTGATAGGGCGCGGCCTTGCCTCCGAAACCACCGCCCACGTCAGGGGCGATCAGACGGACGTTCTTCGGGTGCACCCTTAGGAGATCAGCCAGGCTGTCCCTCATGTTGTGCGGGTCCTGTGTCGAGAGCCACACGGTCAGCAGGTCGTTCCCGTCATCATAGCTGGCAGCGATCCCTCTGGGCTCCAGCGAGACGGGAGCGACGCGCTGGTTGATCAGCTTTACCTTGACGATCTTGTCAGCCTTCTCGAAGGCACCCTTGATGTCCCCGAACCTGTGCACATAGTGGTAACCGATGTTATCGGGAAACTCCGCATGGACTTTGGGAGAGCCGTGCTTGATCGAAGCCTCGACATCGACTACTGCTTCCAGGGTCTCGTAATCGACCTCCACGAGCTCCGCGGCGTCCTCCGCCTGGTAATAGCTCTCGGCGAAGACCACGGCGACGGCCTCGCCCGCGAAGTTGACCTCGCCAACCGCGAGCATCGCCCTTATCGTGGCCCTCTTGAGCACACGAGGGGGCTTGTCCTCGGCAATGGTCTCTTCGATTGCCTCTTCCTTGGCCTCGGCGCCTCCCTCGGAGCTCGCCTTGCCGATGCTGGGCATGTCGTCTACCTTTCCTTGGAGGTCCTTCCCGGTCAGTGCCCCAAAGACTCCCGGAGCCGAGAGCGCTGGCTCGACGTTGACGCTCAGTATCTTTGCGTGCGCGTGCGGGCTTCGTACGAACGCTGCGTAGAGCATCTTTGGAAACTTGAGGTCATCGAGATAAGCCCCCGCTCCTGTCACGAACTTCGGGTCCTCCGTGCGTCTTAGCGACTGCCCGACGAGGCGCTTGCCCTTCTGGACAGTGACCTGTGCTGATGCCATGGAGCCGTGCACTCGAGTGCCATGTTATGAAACTTTTGCTCCCGGTCTGGGCCACCCCACGGGTCCGGGCGAGACGTAAGGACCGCGCTACGCGTGGCGCTGCATCGTGGCCGACCTCTCCTCGCCGGTGGAGACGAGGGTCACCTTCACCTTCAGCTCGTCCTCGAGGAACTCGAGGAGCTGCTCCGCGACCTGTGGCAGTTGGTTCTCCCTCAGCTCGAGGCCGAAGAACGAGCGCATGTCCTGGTAGACGGGTCTCGCGTCGGCGAGCCTGGGCAGCGCCCTGGAGAAGTCGCCCGTCTCACTGCCGTCAATCGAGTAGCCGACGCAGACTTTCATCTCCTTGACCTTCGTCAGTATGTCGAGCTTGGTGAGCGCGAGCTCCGAGACGCCGTTGAGCCTTACCGCGTACTTCAGGCCGACGAGGTCTAGCCATCCGACCCGCCTGGGCCTCCCGGTGGTGGCTCCGTACTCCTTCCCCACCTTCCTGATCTTCTCTCCGGTCTCGTCGGTCATCTCAGTAGGGAAGGGTCCTCCCCCCACCCGGGTCGTGTACGCCTTTGCGACTCCCATCACATCGCCGAGAGCGCTGTTCGGTATCCCGAGGCCCGCTGGCACGTAGCTCGCAATCGTGTGGGCACCTGTCACGTACGGGTACGTCCCGAAGATGAGGTCGAGCAGCGTCCCCTGGGCACCCTCGAACATGACAGAGTGGCCGGCCTCGTTCAGCTCCATCACCTTTCCGCCGACGTCCCCCATCTTGCCCGCCAGAACCTCCCTCGACCTGTCCTTCCACTCGGTGAGGTCGGGGATGGTCTTCAGGAACGACCCGTAGAACGCGATGGCAGAGCTCATGTCGAATGACCCGTTGACCAGATCGCCCGCACGAGGGGTGAGCCTCAGTGCGCGCATGGCATACGACGGGCCGATCCCCCGTTTGGTCGTCCCTATGGCGTTGGCCCCTCTGAGGCCTTCGATGAACGAGTCCATCTCCTTCTCGAGAGTCGTGACGAGGGTACATCGCTCGTCCACCATGAGGTCCGCCTCGCCTCCCTCCTTCGCGACCATATCGAGCTCCTCCCTGAGGGTGAGAGGGTCCAGCGCGACACCGGGACCGATAAGGAGCTTCTTTTTCTTGAGGAGGCCCGAAGGGAGAAGATGGAAGACGAACGTCCTTCCGTTGATGACTATCGTATGGCCGGCGTTGCTCCCTCCGTTGTATCTTACGACCGCCTCGAAACCGTCTGCGTAGTAATCGACAATCTTTCCCTTGCCTTCGTCACCCCACTGAAGGCCTACGATGCAGAGATTGCGCACATACCGCGAGTTGAGCCGGAGAGGATTTAACTCTATACGACATGAAAACGGCAAATCGCCTGGTCGGCGGACGCGCGCCTCTCACGGATTCGCAAACAGGCACGTCAGATCTCGCTGCCCCGGAACGACGCGCGGAGATGTCCATGCGGTGCTGGGATGTCCCGTTACAGGCCCAGTAGAGCGTCAATCGATATCGCCCCGGCACCCAGAACCAGCATCACCAGGGAGAGGAAGAGGTAGGTCGCATCGATCTCGTAGTTCGGCTTTCCTGGGCTGATGTAGACCGCATTCATCTTCCTCTTCTTCATCACGATTATCGCGGCGAACTCGATCGCGAAGAAGAGTGCGACTATCGGGACGATGAACCCGGCTATCAGGAAGAGGCCACCGAAGAACTCGAGGATCGCAGCCGCGACGGCTGCACCTCCCGGGACGCTCATGCTCTTCATGAAACCGATCGCCTGCTCCCTCCCGGTCTTGCCCATCTTGGGATAACCGTGGATGACGAGGCTCGCTCCGACCAGGACCCTGATCAGGAGCGCGAGGTAGGGCGTATACGGCAGCAGAGGTTCCAGAACGAGTGTCATCTCGGGTATCTTCTATAGTCCCCAGCTGGCCTTCCTCAGCGGGGTGATCCTGACGTACGGATGGCCCTTCTCGACGAGGAGTTCGGCGGTTCCGCGTATCTCTATCCCTCGGACGTACCAGGGGCGGATCGAGACGACATCGTCGATGACGAGCGCGACCTTATCGTTACGGGTGAGGTGGCGGAACTTGAGGCTCTTCGCCAGCGCCCTTCCGCTGAAGTAGAGATACCTCCCATCAAACTCGATCGCGACGGGGACTACGTGGGGCTGGCCGTCCGCGGAGACCGTCGCGACCCTGGCCATCTGGCTTTGGCACAGGAACAGGGCCTCCTTCTCGGTGAAAAGCGCAGGTTCTGCCCAGAGCTTCAACAGATCTACCGATTCCAAGCGGGAAGGTCGTCCTAATATATCTGGTAGTAATGCACTACCAAGTAGGTAAGGAAGAGTATAGTAGGTCAAGCCTGCTTTACCATAGCGGCGATCTCCTCCGCACCTTGAAGCAGCACATACCCTGAGCAGAGGACCGCCCAGGGTCCTTCGAAGACCCCTTTCTCTTCGTGCCTCCGGACGAACACCAAGTGAAGGGGCGGTTCCAGTCTTTTGGACGTTCAGCGCGGATGTGCAACATTCGGCGCCCATAGACTTATTTTTTCCCGACGCCCGCACTATCCGATGAAGGAGTACGACCTTATCGTCATAGGGACCGGCTCGGCGATGAACCTGCTGGATCCCATGATCCAGGAGAACCCTGGCATCAGGATAGCCATTATCGACAAGGACGAGCCGGGGGGCATCTGCCTCACGCGCGGATGCATCCCTTCGAAGCTGCTGCTCTATCCGGCCGAGCTCGTCAGGACGATGGAGAAGGGGAGGGACCTCGGGGTCTCTGCCGAGGTGAAGGTCGACTTTCCAAAGATAATGAAACGGATGAGGACGATCATAGACGGGGACATCGACTCGATCCGTGAGGGGCTCTCAAGCATCCCGAACATAGATTACTACCACGCCACCGCCGAGTTCGTCGCTCCGTACACGATGAGGGTGGTTGACGAGACCATCAGCGCGAAGCAGTTCTTCCTGTGCATAGGGTCTCGGACTGCCTTGCCCTCGATCAAGAACCTCGAGAAGGTGGGCTATCTGACCAGCGACACAGTTCTTAGGCTCACCAAGCTTCCGACGAGCATCGCGATAATCGGGGGAGGATACATAGCCGCGGAGTACGGCCACTTCTTCTCGAGCATGGGCGCAGAGGTCACGATCTTGGGCAGGAACGTCCAGTTCCTCCCAGGATACGAGCCGGAGGTCGCTCTCGTCGCCAGGCGGGAGCTGGAGAAGCACATGACGATACTCACGGACAGGGAGGTGACCGAGATAGAAGAGAAGGGTGTGATGAAGGTCCTGACCGTGGTGGAGAGGGAGACAGGCAGGACCATGAACGTGGAGGCCGAGCAGGTCATGGTTGCTGCCGGCAGGGAGTCGCTCGCAGACATCCTCCACCCGGAGAGGGCAGGCATCAAGACCGACCCTGCCGGTTGGATATTGGTCGATGAACACCTGGAGACGAGTCAGCCGAATGTCTGGGCCCTGGGCGACGGGGACGGAAAGTACCTCTTCAAGCACGTGGCCAACTACGAGTCACAGGTGGTCTACCAGAACGCCGTCCTCAAGAAGTTAACCAAGACAGACTACCACGCCGTCCCGCACGCGGTCTTCATCTATCCCGAGGTCGCTGGAGTGGGGCTGACCGAGAAGGAGGCGGTCCAGATGTACGGCGAAGAGGACGTCCTGATCGGGTTCTACCAGTACGAGAACACGGCCAAGGGCGAGGCGATGGACGCTGAGGGCTACTTCGTGAAGACGGTCGTGCAGCGGGCCACGATGAGGATTCTCGGGGCGCAGATAGTCGGCCCGTACGCGTCCATCCTGATCCAGGAGATAGTCAATGTGATGTACACCGCGGAGCAGGACGCCACGACGATCAACAGGGCGATGCACATCCACCCGGCCCTGAGCGAGGTCGTCGAGCGCGCCTTCCTCTCGCTGCTGCCCCCGCACGACTACCATCACATGCTGGTTCACGCGGGGCTCGAGGCCGGCGAGGACGAACACGACTAGGCCATCACCAAGACCGCCTGAAAACACGGCGAGGACCACCAACTACCTCAGGGCGGTCGCCCTGGCCTGGCCTTCCTCATCGTGTGCGGAGCGATCGCGGCTCTCTTCGTCCCTCTTGCCCTCACTCGCCGATCGTGGGTTCAACAACACGGGCCGAGGTGTCCAGGACGTCGGCTGGTTCACCCACCGTCATCTGTTCTCGCGAAGTATGGTGAAGAAGATCTCGGCGGTCATGTAGACGCCGCCGCGGGTGATTGGCACACCGCACTTCATCGGTTTGATGTACTTCGTCGGTTCATCGAGTTTCAGCACGAGCATCTCGTCGCTCTCTCTCTTCCTCGAGACAGCGACGTACGTGTCCAGCTCCTCGCGGGTGAGGCAGAGCTGGTCCCCGTACCGGCGGACCTCACCGACCGGCTCGCGCGTTATGCTGGAGACGCCCCCTTCGCCGTCGATTATGCTGCCGCCGGAGACATAGAGGAAGGCCCTGTCGCCCACCTCGAGGTCGTCGGGGAAGCTCTCCACGAACAGAGGTACCACGGGTCTGTGATGGAAGACCAGGTGGACGCTCTCCGCGTCCAGAGGAACTATTATTCCGGTTACGCCGTTCTTGCCCATGGGTATCGCATCTATGAAGTACTGTTGATAGAACTATTGGTCATGGGTAGCGCGCCGTACTTCTGCTCGAACTTGTTGTACTTCCAGTAGGCGAGCGAAACGAACCAGCACATCACGAATATGGCCACTATCCCGTATCCCATCGTCTCAAAGTCGAGCGTGTTCAGCCAGCTCCAGAACCCGCCGGAGAGGCTCAGCTCCCCTGAGAGCACCTGCAGCAGCTCCACGGTCCCTATCGCCCAGGCGACCAGGATGGAGATGACCGTGACAGTCAGGTTGTAGTACACCTTCCTGAGAGGGTTGAGGAAGGCCCACCCATAGGCCATCCTCATCAGGACGCCGTCGGTCGTGTCTACCAGGACCATCCCGCAGGTGAACATGAGCGGGAGGATGAGGACGTAATAGATCGGGACGCTCGTCGAGACTCCCACCCCTACGCTTATCGCGATCAGCGCGACCTCGCTCGCCGTATCGAAGCCGAGGCCGAAGAGGACGCCGATCGGATAGATCTGCCAGGGCTTCTTCACGACCTTGAAGAGAGGGCGGAAGTAGCGGTTCATGAAACCACGGTTCTCCATGAGGTTGTCGAGCTGCGTCTGGTCCAGCTTGCCGTGCTTCATGTTCTGGAAGATCCTGTAGATCCCGAGGACTATCACGACGTTGATGAGGCCGATGATCCAGAGGAAGCTCCCCGAGACCAGTGTCCCGATCGTCGCTCCTGCATACTGCAGCCCCGGTATGCTGGAGGTTATCGTGCGGGTGGCGAAGATGAGGGCCACTATCAGTGCGACGACTATGGTCGAGTGGCCGAGGGAGAACCACGTGCCCACTGTGAGCGGACGCTTGCCTTCCTGGATGAGCTTTCTCGT
>JAPCJS010000089.1 GCA_027886825.1 Nitrososphaerota archaeon | reverse complement strand
TTCCGAGCGTGACTCCGTCGGGCTTGACCCCGAACCTCTCCGCGATCCCTCCTCTCGCCACACGGAAGCCGCTCACTATCTCGTCGAAGATGAGGGGGACGCCTGCCCTCTCCGTCTCCTCCCTCATCGTCTTCAGGAACGACTTGGTCGGGGGTACGCTCCCCGCGTGACCCAGGACCGCCTCAAGGATCACCGCGGCAAGCTCGTTCTTGTTCTTCTTGAACTCGGTGACGAACGACTGCTCGTCGTTGTAGGTGTACCTCGACACGAGCTTCTGGTAGGATTGCGGCACGCCGACGGGCCCGGTAACCAGGTCGTGACTGCCGTGGTAGGCCCCGGTAGACATCATGATCCTTTCCTTGCCCGTGGAAGCCCTTGCGGCCCTGATCAGCTTCATCGTAGCCTCCGTCCCGGAGGGTGTGAAGAGCACCTTGTCGCCCATCGGGTATGCCTTCTGTATCTCCTCGGCGAGCTTGACCTCGTGCTCCGTGGGCCCCCCGCACCAGAAAGCGTTCACCTGTTCGTTGACCGCCGTCTGGACGACCGGATTGCGGTGTCCCAGGATCAGAGGGCCCATGTTATTCGCAAAATCTAGATACCGGTTCCCGTCTACGTCCCACACATAGGCACCCTCGCCCTTCTTGATGTACAATGGGTATGGGGCGTAATAGTACGGTGCCCTCGAACTCCCACTGGGTAGCGCCCCCTGTGCGCGGTCGAACAGCTTCTTTGACCCGGCGGTCTTCTCGAGAAAGTCCTCCATGTCATCTTTTCTTGCTAGTTCGGTCGTTACCAATGGAACTTGACCATCCCATATTGGTAGACAAACTATATCTGCCTTGCTGTGTTTTCGAGCTTGCGGCCACGCGATCTCTTCCAAACATTCATAACACGTGAGCGCCCGCTGAGAACCCGCTTGAGACACTACGACGCGATAGTCGCTGGGGTCGGAGGCCATGGGAGCGCGATCGCCTATCACCTGGCCGAGTCCGGAACGAAGACGCTGGGTCTGGAACGGTTCGAGCTCAACCACGCAAGGCCATCATCGGCGCTCTGGAGATCGTCACAAAGTACGCCCAGTTGCGGGAATAGTCAGCCGGCCGGAAGCCAGCCGGAAGCCAGCCGCGCTGAGTCTACCACTTCTTTGGGATCGTCGACATACCCAGCATCTGCCGCGCCTGGGCGGGCGTGGCTATCTCTCTGTTGAGCTCCTTGGCTATCCTCACCACCCTCTGTACCAGTTGCGCGTTACTCTTTGCCAGCTCCCCTCTCCTGTAGTAGATGTTGTCCTCTATTCCTGTCCTGGCGTGAAGGCCGAGTACGATCGCCATGGTGTTCAGGGGGAGCTGATATCCACCGACGCCAGCGACGTTGATCAGGGCGGGCTGCGGGGCGTTGTCGAGCAGGCTCATCATGGTCTTGGGGCCGCCCTGCGCGCCACCCTGGCTGCCGAGCACGAACTGGATGAAGTAGGGCTTGGCCAGCAGGTTCTGGCGGACCAGGTTGTCGACGATCCAGTAGTGCCCCTCGTGATACATCTCTATCTCTGGCTTCACGTTCTTCTCCATCATGGTCTTGGCGAAGAGCTCGGTCTCGCTCCAGGCCGAGGGGGTGTTTAGGTCGAGGCCCTCGTAGACCAGGTCCTGGTCGCGCCCCGTCAGAGGGGGAGTGCGTTTCTTGAAGGAGAAACGCACCGGGTTCGGGCCTGTGTTCAGCGTCGCCATCTCCGGGTCGGCGTCGAGCAGCTTCAGCCTCGTCTCCATGGGCATCCCGAACGAAGCGCCGGTGGTGATGTTAACGATGATCTCAGGAGACTTGTCACGGATCAGGCCCATCACGCGCCTGAACGTCTCCGGGTTGGATGTCGTGTCAGCGTAGCCGTTGGCCGCGTCCCTCGCGTGGATGTGCACAATCGAGGCCCCCTCCTTGTAGCATTCGTAGGTCTGCTGGGCCTGTTCCTCCGGGGTCTCGGGAAGGTAGGGCGAGGCTTCCTTGCCCTGCAGACCGCCTGTTATGGCGACTGTGACTATTAGGGGAGGCCACTCGGTCCTCATCGACCTTCTGAGATATTCGCGTTGATCACGGTAGTCCCATGTGGCTTCTGTCATCGACCCTCGTAGGCCTCGGCGTTCTTTTAAGCGAATCGAGGAATCTGAATCGGACGCGCGAGCGCCTCTCGGCCGGCGCTGGTCCGTCTCGGAATCGACACAAAGAATAAATGAACAACTCCTGCTTCGAGGCGAACCAGTCATTGCCCGGACCTCTCGGAACCAGCAGGAAGATGATCGAGACCGACTGGAGGCCGCCAGGGAGCTGGACGAGGCTCAAGACGATCGAGTCCCACGCCGCAGGCGAGCCGCTCCGAATCGTCACGGAGGGATGGCCTGAGATCCCCGGAAAGACCATGCTCTCAAAGCGCCGCTATGCGAAGAAGAACCACGACCATCTGAGACGCATCCTCCTGAGAGAGCCGAGGGGACACACGAACATGTACGGCGCGATCATGACTGAGCCTGTCACGAACGACGGCGACCTCGGGGTCCTGTTCGTGCACAACGAGGGCTTCTCGACCATGTGCGGACACGGAGTGATAGCACTAGTGACTTCCCTCATCGAGACAGGGAAGATACCCGCGGACGGGCCGAACCCTACGATCCGCCTGGACACGCCCGCCGGTCGTGTCACCGCCAAGGCACGGATTCGTGGCGGGATGGTCAAGGGCGTGGCGTTCGAGAACGTCCCATCCTTCGTGTACGCCAAGGACCGATCTGTCGAGGTCGAAGGGATCGGACCGCTCAGGTACGACGTGGTCTTTGGGGGCGCCTTCTATGCGTACTGTCGTGCCGAGGACCTCAAGGTCGAGTTGGTCCCCCGAGAGTCCCGTCGGATAGTCGAGCTCGGCATGAGGGTGAAGCTCGCTGTCATGAAACAGATGAGCATACGTCATCCCGTGGAAGATGACCTCGGCTTCCTCTACGGGACGATAATCAGCGGGAAGGCGGGGTCCGCTTCCGCCCGAATCCGCAACGTCTGCGTCTTCGCCGACGGACAGATAGACCGCTCGCCCACTGGGACCGGCGTGAGCGGGCACGTCGCACTCGAGTACGACAAGAAGACCCTGAAGATCGGCCGGCGACTCGTCGTCGAGAGCATACTTGGGACCCGCTTCAAGGGCCGAGCGCTCCGGACCACCACGGTCGGAGAGTACGCGGCGGTCGTTCCCGAGATCGAGGGGAGCGCGTGGACATCTGGACGCAGCGAATTCTGGCTCGACCCGAGCGACCCGATCCGAGACGGGTTCATCATAGAATAGGTCGAGCTTGGATGCGGCCGATCGAGGCCCTGTACTGACGCAGGACCAAAGTATATTGAAGAGCGCCTCGAACTCTCGACGCCCAAATGAAGCCAAAGACCTCAGCAAAGAAAGCAGTGAAACAACCGAAGCACATACGCTGGGCCGACATCGAGCTGGAGTGGTTGAACCCTACCATCTCTCGGCGCCTCGCCGTGGGAGAGAGGGAGATGCTGGGATTCATCTGCCTGAAGAAGGGCGCGATCGTCCCTGCCCACAGGCACCTCAGCGAGCAGATCACCTTCATCATGAAGGGCGCGCTGAAGTTCACGATCTACGGAAAGGACTACACCGTGAATGCGGGAGAGGTCCTGATAATCCCGTCGAACGTCATACACGAAGCGGTCGCGCTCGAGGACACGGATGACTTCGACTGCTTCTCGCCTCTTCGCCAGGACTGGCTGACCGGGAAAGACCTGTACCTCAGGACCGGCCGCTCGTACCTGAAGAAGAAGTAGCGTCCAGGCGCCCGCGAAAGACCAGTCCGTCTCAGGACAGGTGATACGGTGTCGAGCCATCTGGCCTACTACTCGACCCTGATGCTGGCTGCGTTCGTGCTGGTCTCGATCCTCATCACTTTCTTCAATCCTCTGCCTTTCCGCCTGCTATTCTCCGGAGCCCTGCTCGCGAACGTGGCTGGGTTCGTCGCGCTCTTGTTGATCGCCGCGACCGGCGTGATGATGCTCTTCCGTCGCAGTCTTCTCCGCCGATTCAGGGACCCCGATCTTCTGAAGGAGATCCACGTCTGGGTCGCGGCGCTTGGGGGCGCATTCTTGATCATTCACGTAGTCTTCTTGCTTTTCTTCCCTGTGACGCTGCCTGTCCTCTACGGATATGTCGCGACGTACTTCGCCTTCGTCATCTGGGTCACCGGTCTGCTGTTCATGGAGGGGTTGAGAAGCTCCCTGTTCTACCACGCCCTCCTCTCGCTCGTTGGGGTATCCCTAATCGTGTTGCACGTGTTCACTGCCGGGAGGGACGTCCCGATCACCGTCTCAGGAATAATCCTGGTGCTCATAGCATCGGTCGTGCTTGGAAGCGCTCTGAGGCAGCTCGCACGGCTCTCGAGGGATGGTGCACAGCGGAGACCTCTCTGAGCTAGATGCCTGCTCGGCAGTGAGGCATCACAGGGATAATCTCCTCTTCACCGCGTCGCGAGGCTGACGCCATCGGGTTCTTCCTAATGATCTTCATACTTTCTTTCTCAGTCTCCCTCAGTGTGCCTTCGAGGCCGGCCGCATGCAGCGCTGCATAGTGGTAGACGAACAGGCTGGAGGGCCATCTGTCTAATCACATCTGCGCCTTACGCAAGCCCACTGCTGGCACAAGCCGACGCTCAAACTGTGCCAGGTGATACCTTGCCTGATTCTGTCATCCCCCTCTCTTCCCAGTCCCAATCCTCCACCCCCGTTCCGACGACGTCGAGCGTGTGTTTACCTGGCACCTCGGCCGGCGCACGGCCACTCGAAGGCCCTAAGTCTGGAGGCCGTGTGTCTATCTTGATTTCATAGTGTTCCGTCTCGGCGCGCGATCGTTGCTCAGCCCGAGGGGCGGAAATTTATTAAGAGGTTACAGCATCAACGCAAGATATGTCCGAGATCGACGGGGGGACGGACGAGCGATCGACGGAGCATGTGGACGAGGCCGCGAACGTCTCCGGCGTCTTTCCAATCGATCGCGAAGAGGCGGAATTGGCCCCTGTCGAGTCACTGAACGGGATGGTAGATGCCGCGCCTGACGTATCCAAGACAGAAGAACCTGTGTTGATCTGCGATGTGTGCGGACCGGTCCCGGGGCCAGGAGCAGAGGTATTCCAGTGCACCCTGTGCATGGGAAAGTTCTGTGTCCAGCACATCGATCCATACCTACACCTCTGCCCCGTCGCGAGGTCCGGTTGATCCCGGATACGTCGCAACTCTGCCCATCTGCGATGTTCGGGCCGCTCATCCTAGAAGGGCGTGCGCCCCCGAGACGCGGAGCCCATAAGAATTTAGAATGGAACGCCCGGGGTCCGCCTCTGACATTGAGGCGTGACGGTCCGAGCGCGGCGGGTTCGTATTGAGCTTCCTCCTCGACCCGCCGGCGCTCCTTCTGCTCGGGTTCCTGGCTGGAAAATCATACTACCTCCTTACGGTCTTCGGTGACCGGGTCTTCAGGCGCGGCGCGCAGCGAAAGAACCTCCTGATAATCGGTGCCATCATAGTGGTCGTCTCCTGGGCGTACAGCGCCGCGCTCTACCTGAATCTGATCTATTTCCCGTGGCCGCTGCCACACTGGTACGGCGGGACGAACTGGATGCTCAACTCTGGTCTTCCGTTGGGCCTCACAAGGAACTCCGTCTCTGACATAGCCGCCCTGGTCATATTCGCGACCTATCCCCTGTGGTTCTATATCGGGACTGAGCTTGGGCTCGCGGGACACAGGATGACCGACGCGCAGAGGATGAAGGAGAGGGACAGGATCGTCCGCGACCTGGCCGCCACCATGTTCCCCCGAGGCGGCGCGATCCCTCCGGGGGCTGGCGATGTCGACAGCGCGGCCTCGGTCGAGTCTCTCCTGACGGTAATCCCTTCGCTCTTCGGCGATGCCCTCACCGTCCTTCTCTTCGCCTTCGACAGCAGGTTCTTCGTGCTGGCCTTCACCGGCAAGTGGAAGCGGTTCGTGGACCTTGACGCCGACGAGAGTTCCGTCTGGGAGAAGAGCAGGTACATCGAGGCCTGGGAGTCCAACACCTACCTCCTGGCGGTCGCCCAGACCCTGAAGATCGCCATGTCCTACGCGTACTACACAAAGCCGCTGGTCTACGAGGTGATCGGCTACAACGGTCCCATGATCCCGAACGTTCCGAGCTGGCACAATCAGGGTCCCGCTCCAAGCGCGACGACGGAGACGAGCCCATGATCATTCAGGGGAAGGACGTCAACAGGTCTGCGACGGAGACGGCTGACGTCTGTATCGTCGGGTCGGGAGCGGCGGGTGCCATCCTCGCCTGGGAGATGGCCGAGTTGGGACGGACGGTCGTACTGCTGGAGAAAGGCGGTTACCACCCGAGGTCGGACTTCAACCAGAACGAGGAGCAGATGATACCCATGCTCTACAAGAACTCGGGGCTTCAGTTCACCCTCCCCACCGGGTTCGTCGTGGCGCAAGGCAGCTGCGTCGGCGGGTCGACCGTGGTGAACGACGCCGTTATCTTCAGGACGCCTGACGCCGTCCTGGGCTGGTGGCAGGATCAGTACAAGGTCGAGGAGATCGGCCCCGACGTCATGAAGAGGTACTTCGAGAAGGTCGAGCCCAGGATCTCGGTCGGGGTCGTCCAGCCGTATGAACTGAACAGGAACAACCTGATCCTCAAGGAGGGGTCAGAAAAGCTGGGATGGTCTGGCGCCCCCAACTCCAGGAACTGCAAGACCTGCAGACAGTGCGGCCTCTGTCACCTCGGCTGCTACTATGGCACCAAGCAGAGCATGCTGGAGACCTATATCGCTGACACGCAGAGCGTCCACGGTAGCCTCGTGAAGATCTACGCGGACGCCGCTGCGACCTCCGTGACGAGATCAGGCAGCAGGGCGACGGGTGTCACGGCCACCGTAGCCGGAGCGGGAGGGCAGACCTTCAACCTCGGCGTGAAGGCGAAGATAACCTTCATCGCGGCGGGGGCCGTGGCGTCCTCCGAGCTCCTGCTCATCAGCGGCCTTGACGTCAAAGGGATGGTCGGGAAGGGCGTCGCCATACATCCGTCGCCCGCCATGATAGGCGATTTCGACGAGGTGGTGAACGGGCACCAGGGCATCCCAATGGCCTACCACTGCGACGAGTTCAGCGTCGTCAAAACGGGGAAGCGAGGCTACATGATCGAGTCGATCTTCATGCCTCCCTACCAGTTCTCCCTCCCTCTGCCAGGGTTCGACTATGACCACAAGCAGCTCATGTCGCGGTACAACCACTATGCGCTCATAGGATCGCTGCTGCACGACGAGAACGTGGGTACGGTGAGGCTCGGGGGACCGCTCGGATCGTTCCTCGAGTACCAGCTCACCGCCGCAGACGCCAAGACGATGATCGAGGGGATGAAGAACTCGGTCAGGATTCTCCTCGCCGCTGGGGCGACGCAGGTGATAACCTCGCACAGAAAGAAGACCGTGATATACTCCGAGGACGATCTGCACCTGATAGACGAGAGAGGCGTGAGCCCGACCGACATCAACGTGGGTTCGGCCCATCCCCAGGGCGGGAACAGGATGGGCGGAGGGCAGCAGGGTTCGGTCGTCGACTCCTTCTCGAAGGTCTATGGTCTCGACAACCTCTTCGTCTGCGACGCCAGCGTCTTCCCGACCTCCATAGGCGTGAACCCGCAGCTCACAGTGATGGCCCTCGCGACCCGGGCGGCCGAACACGTAGGCGAGAGCTGGGCCAAGTACGCCGGGGAGAGCTGACGAATTGTCCTCCGATCGACGCGCATTCATGGCCGGCGTCAACGTAGAAGGAGACCACCTGAGGGAGTCCCTGCAATGGGTGGTCGACGTCCTGCGTGACACGCCCATAAAGTGGCTCAGGATCCATACTCTCCCCACGCGCTCTCTGGACCAGAAGAGCCCTGACGGTACGTCGTACCTCGACGCGATCGAGCACGTCTGCCGCAGCGGTTTCAACATAGTGACCCCCATCGACGTCGGTTACACCGACGTGGTCGGGACAATACCCCGCGCAAAGCTCGACGGGTTCGTCGAGGAGTCGTACGACCACTCGTTCAAGGCTGCGAAGCTGATCGCCGAGTCGGCATCGAGGAACCACGTCGAGGTGATCTTCGGGATAGAGAACGAGATCGACATCAAGTCGTGGGTCATGCAGTCGCTCCCCGGGATCGGGTGGCGCGAGTCCTCAGAGACGTGGACCTCCCTGAGCCTGGACTACACGCTGAAGTACAAGCGGCTCAACAACATCCTGAGAGGCGTGAAGGACGCGTCTCCCGGCTCGCGGACCATGACGAACGTCTCGGCGGAGGACGTGGACGACCTGATCGGCCTGCTTCGGACGCGGCCCAGGGTCCTACCGGTCCAGAAGAGCGCCCTGGCGAACTTCGCGGACAAGCTCGTCGACTGGAAGGTCGAGCTGACGCACATCAAGGAACATCTCGACGTGGACCTCATCGGGATCGACACCTACCCGAACTATTTCCTCAAGTATCCGATCATGGGCCAGGACACCGCCACCAAGGTCGCGGACGCGGCCGCGCTTAGCGGAAAGCCTGTCCTCAACCCCGAGTTCGGCTACAGCACCTATCGGAGCGTGTTCGAGCGGATGTATCTGGGGCTCTTTCGAAGGCGCTCCGCGCGCAGGTTGCAGGAGGAGTTCTTCCGGAACACCCTCTCCTCGATAGAGACCTCCCAGTCGGTGGGCACCTTTCCGTGGACCCTGCTGACCCACACGGATAGGGTCGAGATACCCAAGCAGGAGACATACTTCGGGCTCTTTCAAATGCACGGGAGGCAGGTCAGAAAGATGCCGGCTTTCGATTACTATCTCGATTGGCTCAAGAGGAGGGGCATGATACAGTGAGCGGAGCATCACAGACGAGCCTTCTTGTCCGAATCTTCCTGCTGACCTGGCTCTGGTCCATCTTCGCCGGATTCTACCTAGCGGCCTATACGTTCTGGGTGCCCACCCTCTTCACGAATCTCCTGATCGTGATACCCCTGGTCACCGTGACTCTGATCCTCGGCTTCGGTCTCCTCTACGACGGTTTCGGAACGGCCCTGACTCTTGGTGGTGGATCACCGGGACGCGCCCTGCCGGCGAAGCGACTCTGGCGGCTCACAGGAGGACTCTTTCTTCTGGCTTACTTCTCGGTCTACCTGCCCGCCAGTGGGAGGGTCGTGGCCCACTGGCCACTTGACCTGGCGATAACAGTACTCGCTGGCCTGGTGATGGTAGCGTATGCAATCATGGATAGATGAGATACCCTAAATGAATGTCAGGGGTTGTACACCACCACATCCGAGAACACCAATCATTTGAAGGGCGAACGCCTGCGGAGAATACAGATCTATGAGCTATCGAAGAGAGCGTTGAGCAGATGAGCGGCTCGGTGTAGGATCAACCGAAGATTCACAGTTACAACAGAGCGGCTAAGATGATGAAGTATGAACCGAAGGCAAGAGCTCAATACCCCGCTGCTCTCTTCCTCGCTTGGGACGAAGAGGCAACCTTCGTATTGTGCGTCAGACCGCATCGTTCGACGTGCCTCTGGTAGTGGCTTTCGCTGATGAGCTTATGGCACTTCGGACAGATCGGCACACTAGATCAAAATTCCTCGGCAGTAATAAGCATAAACCCGGCCAAACTCGATGAACGCATTCCAGACAGCCAAAGAGATCGCCAAGGCCCTCCCTCACGAGATGGTCACCGACAAGGCTGGTTCGGCATCAAGAGGGATTGAGAGAGCGTTCATCAATGACCCGAAGGACAAGAGGCCAAAGCACACGCCAATCGAGATGGGCGCGGGCTATCATAACGGAAACCAATTGGCTGAACGCCTGAATAACACCGTGAGGGAAAGGACAAAGATTCAGCGCGGATGGAAGTCAG
>JAPCJS010000093.1 GCA_027886825.1 Nitrososphaerota archaeon | reverse complement strand
GACCGCGACGATGAGGAGGTCAGTCCTCTGGATCGAGTAGGCGAGTAGCGTCCCTCCTATGGCGACTGCCATCCCCGAGGCGGCTATCCAGTTCCCGTATCTGGAGGTCTTGACCTCGCTCAGCCACTTTAGCGAGATGACGAAGAAGAGGACCGCGACGACGTACAGGTACTCTACGATCGCGTCGTTCATTTGGTCGGCTTCCTCTGCTTGAACAGTCTCAGTATTCGTTCGGTGATCGCGAACCCGCTGACTATGTTGGTGAAGACCAGCGCGATCGCCACCGTCACAAGTATGAGGACCAGGTTGTCCTTGGGGTCCGAGAGGACGATGAGCGCCGCGACGATGGATACGGAGGAGATCGCGTTTGTGAGTGCCATCAGCGGGGTGTGGAGGAGGCGGGAGACGTGTCGGACCAGCTCCAGTCCGAGGAAGGTCGCCAGGAGGAAGATTATCAGGTTGATCTGGAGGTCGGTCGAGGCTAAGGTCATTTCGCCGGGGCCCCCTCGATCGCCGTCTTGGTCGCCGGATGGACTATCTCGCCCTTGTTGATCACGAGAGGCCCGCGGACCATGTCGTCCTTCGTGTCTATGTTCAGGCTGCCGTCCTTGATCATTATCGCGAGGAAAGAGGTGATGTTACGCGAGTAGAGCTGGCTCGCCTGGGGTGCCATGGTGGAGGGCAGGTTCAGCGGGCCCATTATCGTCACGCCGTACTTGACGACCGTCTTTCCCGGCTCCGTTAGTGCGCAGTTGCCTCCCCGCTCCGCGGCGATGTCGACGACCACCGAGCCGACGCGCATGCCCTTTACCGCCTCTTCAGATATGAGGATGGGAGCCCGCTGTCCGGGGATGAGCGCCGTGGTTATGATCACGTCCGAGGCCGCGGCGCGCTCCGCGAGGAACTTCTGCTGCTTCTGGTAGAACTCCTGCGTCTGTGCCTTGGCGTAGCCGCCTGCATCCTGCGCGTCCTTGGTCTCGACGGGCATCACGGCGAACCTCGCCCCGAGGCTCTCGATCTGTTCCTTCACTACCGGACGAACGTCGTAGGCCTCGAGCACCGCGCCGAGCCTGCGTGCGGTGGCGATCGCCTGGAGCCCCGCCACTCCGGCCCCCACCACGAAGACCTTGGCGGGGGAGATCGTCCCGGCTGCGGTCATCATCATCGGGAAGATCCTCGGAAGGGCGTCGGCCGCGAGGAGGACCGCCTTGTAGCCGCCGAGGTTGGTCTGGGAGGAGAGCGCGTCCATGGGCTGGGCGCGGCTGATCCGGGGGATGAGCTCCATGGCGAAGGCCGTGACCTTGCGGGCGTTCAGTATCTTTACCGTCTCGAGGTTATCCAGAGGATAAAGGAACGAGATGAGCGTGGACCCCTCCTTGATCATGCCCGCCTCCGCCGTCGAGGGAGGAGTGACCCTGATGATGACGTCGGCCTGACCGTACAAGCTGGAGGCGTCCGCTGCTATGGTCGCGCCCTTCTCGACATAGGCAGAGTCAGGGATGCCTGCAGCGTCTCCGGCTCCCTTCTCTACGACTACAGAGACCCCCACGAGCTTTGAAAGCCCGTCGGGGATGAGAGAGACGCGCTTTTCGCCCTGCGCCGTTTCTTTCGGAACACCTACAATCATTTATGGAAACTCTGGAGGGACAAGACCCAATGGAAGACAGGTATAATGTTTGCTGGCTAGATTCTCGTCGTTTGCGATTCTTGGAAATCGTTTAAAATTCTTTTCTTCATAAACGGACCGCCTCCGCCAGCATCTGCATGACGGGCTCGTGCCTCAGAGATCAGGCGGTGCCCGAAGACGCACGGTCACCGGTCGAGTCGGCGTGACCGCGCTTCCCGACGTAGTTCTCGATGGTCTGTCCCATCCACAGCATCCCCTTCTCGAGGTAGTCGAGCCGGATGTTCTCGTTAGGAGCGTGTATCGCGTCGTCGTGCGGCGAGAAGCCCAGGTCGATGGCGTCCGCCCCGTACCTGCGCGTGAAGACGTAGAGCGGGCCCGTTCCGGGGCTGGATATCTCGATCACCGGTTTCATCTTGAAGACCTCCTCGGCGGCCTTCACGGCCGCGTTGGCCCAGGGACTGTTGTAGCTCGTCCTCGCCGCCGGCTCCATCGTGCCCGCGGTGACCTGGACGTCGGAGTAGCCGCGCTCCTTCAGGAACTGCTTGAACCGCGCGAAGAGCTCCTCGGGGTCCTGCTCCGGCACGAGCCTAAAGTCCATCTTGCAGTGGACCTCCGCAGGCAGGACCGTCTTGCTTCCGGGCCCCGTGTAACCGGCCCAGATGCCGGCGATGTTCGCCGTGGGGAGGGATGCGAGGGACCTCTTCGCCTCGGCGAGCGAGATCTTTCCGGCGAACTCGGTGGCGCCGTACGTGGACAGGAGCTGCTCCGCCTCGGAGGGCTCCTCCTCGAGGACCCTCAGCTCATCCGGGGCGAGCGGCAGGACCTTGTCGTACCAGCCCGGTATGAGGATCAGCTCGTTCTCATCCTTGATCAGGTGGAGGAGGTGGACGAGTCGCCAGACGGGGTTCGGCAGCGCTGCCGCGTACATGCTGTGCGCGTCCTGGTTCAGGGACCTCACCACGAGCTCCAGGTAGATCATCCCCTTGACGCCGAGGCTGAGGACCGGCCTCCCCTTCTCGTCTATCTTGCCGTACTCCCAGATCAGGGCGTCCGCCCTGAAGAGGTCCGGGTAGGTCTCGACGTATCTGTCCAGGTGTCCACTCCCCACCTCCTCCTCGCCCTCGAAGCAGAACGTGATGTTGCAGGGCGGCTCTCCGCGGACCCTGACGTAGGACTCGATCAGCTTGAGACGGGCTACCAGCTGCCCCTTGTCGTCCGAGACGCCCCTTCCGTACATCCTGCCGTCGCGGACCTCGGGCTGGAACGGCGGAGACTTCCAAAGCTCGAGCGGTTCGACGGGCTGGACGTCGTAGTGGTTGTAGAAGAGTATGGTCTTGTTGGAACTTGAGTCTACCTCCCCGTAGACGAGCGTCGGCGCTCCCTCCAGCTTCAGCATCTTGGTCCTCCCGCCTATCTCCTCGATCATCTTCTTGACGAGAAGGGCGCACTCCTCGACCCCCTCGTTCTTGGCCGAGATGCTCGGCTGCGCGACGAGCCTCGCAATGTCCTTCAGGAACCTGTCCTGGTTGTCGTGTATGTACTCTCTGACCGCGGCGTCGATGGCCATTGCCTCGATGCTGATGTCTCTGAAAATAAGCTTTGGGGAGACGTCAGCGGTCCTCGCGACCACGCAAGGGGAGAGAGGTCCCGAGACGGGACGCGCAGAGACGGAAAAGTTTGAAATATCACACGCGTCGCAGGCCGACCATGGTCAAGGACCCCGTCTGCGGTATGATGGTCGACGAGAAACAGAGCAAGCTCAAATCGGAGCACGACGGCCACGCTTTCTACTTCTGTTCAGCGGCGTGCAAGGCGCAGTTCGACAAGGACCCTCACAGATATGGGCACGTACACTGAGCAATCGGCCTCGTGCCGAACCATCCTGCACCGTTAAAATAGGCGGAGGGCTCCCGCGGTCGCATGCCCCTTCCGGAAGAGAGTCAGGATGAGACATCGCGAAAGGCGCTGCAGTACTCCGCTTTCTATGCAGGCAAGGTGGCGATGGTTCCCAAGGTCCCCGTCCGATCGCTCGATGATTTTTCCATCTGGTACACGCCCGGGGTGGCGGCCGTCTCGAGGGCCATAGAGAAGGATCCCGACCTCTCGTTCGAGTACACCAACAGATGGAACACCATAGCGGTCCTCACCGACGGCAGCAGGGTGCTGGGGCTCGGAGACGTGGGGCCAGAGGCGTCTCTTCCGGTCATGGAGGGCAAGGCCCTGATCTACAAGTACCTGGGAGGCGTCGACGCCGTGCCGATACCCGTGCGGGTGTCCTCCGAGGATGATTTCGTGACGGTCGCCGAGTCGCTGGAGCCCGGACTGGGCGGGATCAACCTGGAGGACATAGCCTCGCCCCGGTGCTTCGAGATCCTCGAAAGACTGAGGGCCAAGATGAATATCCCCGTCTGGCACGACGACCAGCAGGGGACTGCGGGCGTCGTGCTCGCCGCTCTGTACAACGCGCTCGAGCTCACGGGAAGAGACCTGGGGAGCGCGAGGATCGTCCTGTTCGGGTCCGGGGCGGCCAACATCGCGACGGCCAGGCTTCTCATCGAGGCGGGGGCGTCGGCTGGCGAGATGGTCCTCGTAGATTCCAAGGGGACCCTGCACTCTGAGAGGGAGGACATCGACCAGCTCCTGCTGAGGAACAGGTGGAAGTACGAGATGGCGCTGAAGACAAACAGGTCGAAGCTGCACGGGTCGCTGAAGGACGCGCTCGTGGGGGCAGACGTTCTCGTGGCCGCAGCGACGCCCGGTCCCCACACGATCACCGCTGCGGAGATCTCCGGCATGAGCCACGGTGCGATCGCGTTCCTGCTCTCGAACCCTGTCCCCGAGATGTGGCCCGAGGAGGCCACGAAGGCCGGCGCGGCCGTGGTCGCCACGGGGAGGTCGGACTTCCCCAATCAGGTGAACAACAGCGTGCTCTTCCCTGGAGTCTTCCGGGGGGCGCTCGACGTGAGGGCGAGGACCATCAGCGACACGATGGTGATAGCAGCGGCCAGGGAGCTCGCGGACTTTGCGAAGAAGAAAGGCGGGCTCAGCCCGACGAACATCATCCCCACGATGCTCGACTGGGAGGTCTTCCCGTCCGTCGCGACCGTGATAGGCGAGCAGGCGCAGCGGGAGGGGCTCGCCCGGAAGAGCCGCTCGAGGAGCGAGCTCTTCGATAGGGCCCAGCGGATCATCCAGCAGAGCAGGAACCTGTCCTCCGTCCTGCTCGAGAAGGGGATAATAGCACCCCTGCCCGAAGACGGGCTCGCGGAGAGAGGAGATTTTTGAACACGAAAGAGGCTGTGATAAGGGAGGCCAGGGAGGAGGACCTCGACCAGGCAGCGGACCTTGTCGTGAGGATGAAGAGGCTGAACGGAGAGTTCGACCCTCTCTTCCGGGTGGTCGATGACGCAAAGGGGAGGGCGTTGAGGTATCTCAGAGAATCCAGGGGGGCGGAGGGTCACCTCGTGCTGGTGGCCACGAGGGGCCCCAAGGTGCTCGGCGTGCTGATATCGGAGGTGAAGGAGAGGGTCTTCTATCACCCTTCCAAGGAAGGCAGGATAACCGACTTTTACATCCTGCCCGAGTGGAGGAGGAGGGCACTGGGCGACGACATCCTCCAGCAGGCCTCGGAGAGGCTGAAGAAGATGGGAGCCGAGATGATAGTCGCGGAGTTCCCGGCGCGAAACGAGATCGCCTCCAGCTTCTACGTCAAGCGCGGGTTCAGGGCACTTGTCAACACGTTCGCCATAGAGGACGAGAAGGGTCAGTAGTCGAGCGGGGAGCCCAGGCTGGGGCAGTCGCACCCGCTGAGGAACATCCCGCACCGGTAGCACGAGTGGCTCGTGCCGTTGCACGAGGGGACGTGTTTCTGCGTCTTCAGGCAGTAGCTCTCCTCCGCCGCGGCTTTCAGCTTCATCAAGCGGATGCGCTCCCGCGCCTCCGATATTTAATCATCGACGGGACATCAAGCTTTGTTCGACAGGAGACGATTCCATTCAGGTGGCCTTCAGAAGGCCGTCCCCGACTATCTTCATCCTGGTCTTCGGGTCCTTTGGGTCCTTGACGCTGACACCGCCGCTCACGAGCCACTCCTTGAATGGCTTTCCCTCGGAGACCGCCTCGACCTCGTGCGTCGAGTTGGTGGAGAAGGTCCGCTTCCTGCCTGTCAGGTCTCGCTTGTCAACCTTGATCTTGATCAGGTTCGTCTTCTGGCTCTGGAACTCCACCTCCCTCGTGAACCTACGGTAGAGCTGGGCGAAGATCACGGCGTACAGCGCCGCCGCGACGAGCTCAAAGCTCACCATGAGGATCTCCTGCAGCCCGTCTGCGACGAGCCCGTACAGCCCCAGGAAGAGCATCACGAGCAGCATGATGAAGGAGACCAGGAGCGTCCTCCGCACGTAGGAGCGTCCCGGGATGTAGTCGAAGTAGATCCCTATGGAGATGGCGAAGAAGATGGCTATGATCAGCGTCCGTACAAAGTCGTAGAGCGGGATCCCCGGGAAGAGGAGCTCTGAGAAGCAGTACTGCGCGGAGCCAACCTGGCCCGCGGGTATGGTGGTAGAGCACTGGGGGGAGCTCGTCTCGAGCGCGGCGAGGACGTCGCTCTTGAAGGAGAGAAGTATCAGCGCGTTGAAGACGGAGACGGACGCCGCGAAGTAGAGGCTCGCGGCGGCTCCGGCCTTCAGCCCCGCGAGGATGGAACCCAACGGCCTGCGCTCAGGATGCGAGGGCTTCTAAGACTTCCTTCTCGTGGCCGTCGACGCTCACGTGCCTGAATACCTTCTTGATCTTCCCGTCCTCGCCTATGACGAAGGTCGAGCGGTCCGTCCCCATGTACTTCTTTCCGTAATTGTTCTTCTCCTTCCAGGTGTCGTAGAGGTGGTGTACCTTGAGGTCCTCGTCGCTCAGTAGGGTGAAGTTCAGGCCGTACTTCTTGATGAAGCTCTCGTGCGACTCGAGCGAGTCCTTGCTGACCCCGAGGATTACGGCGTCGAGCTTCTCGAACTTGGGGAGGTTATCCCTGAATGAGCAGGCCTCCTTCGTGCACCCCGCGGTATCGTCCTTCGGGTAAAAGTAGAGCACGACCTTCTTGCCGCGCAGCGCGTGCAGGCTGACGTCCTTCCCCGTCGAGGATGGGAGCGTGAAATCCGGCGCTGCCGAACCTTCCCTGAGCTCATCGAGATTCTCTGACATGGGTCGGCGCTGGAACCACTAATACAAAACCTAGTCGTTTGACGTGGCGCCTAGGGGGATATTACCTGCTGATTCAGCATCTTCCTTCCGTTGAACCCCTCGTTCGCCCCGTGCCAGTACTCGATGTTCGACTCGCCGTACCTCCAGCACAGGTAGACGGTGTTGCCGAAACTGAGGGCGGGGAAGTCGACCAGGCCGGTATCGATGTCCCTGACCCTGACGCCCAGGTCCTCCAGCTCCGAGACGCGCGACATCAGGTCCTTCACGACGACGTCCAGCTCCTGGGTCTTCTGCGTGAGCTCGGGTGTCTCGAACCCGACCAGCCCGTAGCGCTCGATCTCGTTCTTGAGCTCGTCCGCGATCCTCTTCCGTTCCATTATCTCCCTTAGCCTCAGCTTGATGTCCGGCAGGATCCTTGCGGCCTCGTGCGGCGTAAATAGGTGATTATCGTCATCGGTCGAGAACTCGGTCGGCGTTGTAGCTTTGCACCAGTTCTCATGTCTGCAAAAGATTAGATTATATTCCTTCGGTCGGGAAAAGTTGCGACCTCCAAGCCTAAAATAGTTGATTAGAAGACAAGAAATCGAAACCCAGATGTATACGCGCGGCGGTGACAGGGGGGAGACGGGGCTCTATGGATCGAAGAGGGTGGCTAAGGACTCCCGGAGGGTCGAGGCGTACGGCACCGTCGACGAGCTGAACAGCTGCATCGGCGTCGCCGTCTCCAGCAGCGGTCGGGGCGAGGTCTCGGAGCAGCTGAGATGGGTTCAGGGACGGCTTTTCGTGGCCGGGGCTGACCTCGCCTCTGAGCGACCCCTAGAAGGCCAGCCAGACAGGGTGCCGCGGATAGGGAAAAAGGACACGGAGAGGCTGGAGGCCATGGTCGACCGGTTCCAGACCGAGCTACCCCGCCTGACCAAATTCATCCTGCCCGGGGGGAGCGCGCTATCGGCCAACCTCCACCTCGCGCGGTCGGTCTGCAGGAGGGCGGAGAGGACGGTCGTCTCGCTCGCAAAGTCGGAGGACGTCAATCCCGAACTCGTCCCGTTCCTCAACAGACTCTCGACCTATCTCTTCAACGCCGCCAGGTACGGCAACCTCCTGGAGGGAGTCAAAGACGAGGTCTGGGAGAGTGGCTAGACCTTTCCGTTGTCCCAGGAGTCGATCCTCTCGGGCTTCACCTCGATGAAGGCCCTGCTCTCCTTTCTCCTCTCGGCCACCCAGTTGCTCGGCATCTCCGAGGGTTTCCACTGCTGCTTCTCGTACTTCTTGTCGAGGATCTCGTTGATGTGCCCGATCAGCGTGGTGTCCGTTATCACGCGCGACGTCCCCCAGACGATCACCCCGCGCAGCTCCCTGTAGAGGTAGCCGTCGTCAGCGACGCAGCAGGCCTTCCCCGAGCGTGCCAGCTTGGTCTTGGTCTTGTAGTCATGGGTCCGCAGATAGATCGTCTTGTTCTCGACGCAGAACCAGATCGGCGAGACGTGAGGATACCCGTCCTCCATGGGGAAGCCGGCGTAGATCTTAGTCTGTGAGTCTAGGAACTTCCAGACCTCCTCCTCGGACATCGCGACGTACTGTCTGTTGGCTCGCCTGTAGGTGACCATGAACGGGCGCCGTCTTCCTTGGTGCTGAGATAAGAATTGCTAATCGTCCTGGATGAGGGGAGCCTCATCATTCGCCCTTGAACTCCGGCCGCCTCTTCTCGAGGAAGGCCTTCATCCCTTCGTCCTTGTCCTTGGTCGCGAAGAGCAGGTAGAACAGCTCCCTCTCATACTCGAGCCCCTCCGAGAGGGCGCTCTCCTGTGCCCTGTTTATCGCCTGCTTCGCTAGCTTGAGGGCGACCGGTCCCTTCGAGGCGATGGTCGCCGCGACCTTCTTCGCCTCCTCCAGGTGCTGGCCCACCGGCACGACCCTATTCACGAGGCCGAGCGACCTTGCCTCCTCGGCCGTTATGTTCGACCCCGTGAGTATCATCTCCATCGCCTTGTACTTTCCCACGGCCCTGGTGAGCCTCTGCGTCCCTCCCCCTCCCGGGATGATCCCGATGTTTATCTCGGGCTGCCCGATCTTGGTCCCCTCGGCCGCCAGAATGATGTCGCAGCTCATCGCCAGTTCGAGTCCACCGCCCAGGGCGTAGCCGCTGAGCGCCGCGACGATCGGCTTCGGATATCTTCCGACCATCTCCCAGAATGTATGCAGGTGCTCCGTCCGGATCATGTCCACCGCCGACTGGCCGGCCATCTCTCTGATGTCGGCCCCCGCGCAGAACGCCTTCTCGCTGCCGGTGAGGATCAGGCACCTGACCGAGTCGTTCTTTGCGAGCATCGAGAGGACCTCGGTCAGCTCTGAGACCATCCTCTGGTTCAGGGCATTTAGCGCCTCGGGGCGGTTGAGGGTTATCGTCGCGACCCCTCCCTCTGTGGAGAGGGCTATCGTCTGGTGGTCCATGCCGGTTCGGGCCTGGCAGAACGTAAAAAACATAGCCCCGAGGAGGCAGGACCGAGGTTCTGTCTGACGACCATGGCCGCCGAGCACGAGATAAGGGTGAGGGTACGGTACGCCGACACCGACACGATGCGCGTCGTGTACTATGCGAACTACTTCGTCTGGTTCGAGTCGGGAAGGATCGAGCTCCTCAGGTCGAGGGGCATCGTGTACAAGGACATCGAGGAGATGGGCGTCTTCATACCCGTGGTTGAGGCGCAGGCGAGCTACAAGTCCCCGGCGCGCTTCGACGACGAGCTGCT
>JAPCJS010000107.1 GCA_027886825.1 Nitrososphaerota archaeon | reverse complement strand
GGAACGAGCAGGTTTTACTCTTTCACTAGCTCGATGTGCGCAGTCCCGACGTGCTCGTCAAGCTCGGCCTCGCTAGGGAACGTCACCCCGCAGGTGGCACACTTGAAGGTGACCTCTGCTTCGGGGTCTGCGAACCTAGTCAGATGTCTCACCAGCTTGTCTCTCTCCTCGTACATTATCGCATGGCCGCTATTCTCAAACCGCACAAGCGTCGAACCCTTGATCGCTTGTAGCTGGGTCTCGGTGACGGAGAATGGGACGGCCTGGTCGAAGACCCCATGGCAGATCAAGGTGGGAATGCCGATCGCTTCCAACTCCACACTCAGGTCTCTGTCTCGGAGCTCCTCTAGTCCTCTGACGTTGCTCCGGAGTGTTGACGAGGTCCCGATGTTCACCAGGAACTGCAGCAGCTGCGGGCTTGGTGGGGTATGGAACGCCTTCTTGATGAACCCCTCGACGAACGCAGCCTGATCCGCGAGGAGCGACCTGATGGCATCTTCCTTCCCTTGGCGCAGCTCGGGGGTGGGTGCGGAGGAAGGCACGGGCGCTCCCAGAAGGACGAGCCTGGATATCCTCTTGTCGCTGTTCTGCTGACTCACGAAATGCGTCGCTATGGCGCCGCCCATCGAGAAACCGACCAGGGTTACATCCTGCAAACTGAGATTGTGAAGGACACTCTTCAGGTCGGCCGTCCACGTGTCGTAGTCGTTCCCGTCCCAGGGCTTGTCCGAAGCGCCGAAGCCTCTGAGGTCGATCCCTACGGTACGGAACCCTTCCTCTGCGAGAGCGCGCATCTGGTACTCAAAGATGCGATGGCTAAAGGGCCACCCGTGGATGAACACTATCGGCTTTAGGTTGCTGCTTCCCCACTCCTGGACAAATATGTCAACGTCGCCGCCGACGTCTATGAATGGCATTGATGATCTACATGTCCAGGTCGATGAATAAGGCTTCCGGGTCTGTCTTCGCCTCATTCGAGCGCGCCTCCACGCTTCGACTGGTCGCGATGGCGTTGCCTGTCTCTTTCTCCATTCTTGACATGAGAGACACATAATCGCTGATCTCCTTGTGATTGATGCAACTTTTGACTAGAAGCTTCTGCCCGAATCGGAAGCTCGAGGTCAGGCTCGCGGGCAGCCAGCCAGCCATCGAGACGTGCTCGGCCATCGACAGGAAGCCGTGAGGATAAATCTGTCCGCTTACGGTGATTCCCTGACCAGATGTGTGGAACTAGATCCCGGATGTCCCCCACGAATCGGAGAGACCAACGAGGTCACACTCGATCGATCGGAAGAGCGACTTGTCGGCATTTGTCATCGGCAAGTCCGCCCGTTTGCCCCACGCCGTGAAACCTGGTCCTCATATCTCTAGCGATTTTTCTACATGAGGTGACCGCGGGGAGGAGGTCCCGTCACATCTCATTGGTGGAATCAGGCCCCGGTAGCCTTCTCCGCGCCGTTTACATGGCGAGAGCCTTCTCGTGGGGGAAGAGACCCGCGAGGACGCCCGAGTATGGAGCGATGCCGCACTTGTCGCATTTTGGTTGCAGGGAGTTCTCGTTGGCGCTCCCCATGCAGCACGGCATCTTGATGTTCCCTCGGTAGTCCAGCGCGAAGATCACCCAGTTGGGACACTTGTAGCCCCAGTTGCCGCGCATGAGCTCGAGGTGTTCTTTCGGGTTTATCACGAAGCGCTTGTTCTCCTTCTCCCCGTACTCTATGATGCTGTCGATCGTCTTGTTCCTCTCCTCTCCGAACGGTAGCCAGAGCGGGTCGTCCTCTATGAAGGGGGTGTGGAACTGGACGCTCATCCTCCCCGCGATCCCGTCCCATTCATGGATCACGTCCATCACCGTCTTGTAGTTCAGCGTGTTCAGAGTCATGTTGAGGTTGACCCTTCCGCCGGTCTCCACGAAATTCTTCACGTTCTGCTTTATCTTCGCATGAGTGTTGGGACCTCGAATATGGTTGTGCGTCTCCTCGGTCCCGTCTATCGAGATGTAGTACAGTCCGTTGATCGGCACCAGCTTATGGGTGCCGTTCGTGACCACGCTCATCCTGTTCTTGAGCTCCTCGGAGAACACCTGGACGACGTTCTTCCGGAGCATCGGTTCGCCGCCGACGACAGTGACGTTCGCGACCCTCAGCTTCTTGAACGAGTTCTGGATTATGGTCCTCCACTGCTCCGGAGAGAGCTCCCCTGCCGTCGGCTCCCGGGTCGTCCACCAGTAGCAGTGCACGCACTTCAGGTTGCATGCGTTGAGTATGTCTGCCGACCCGAAGAGCGGGGTCTTGACTCCGTCCCTCAGGTTCTTCCACCAGTGGAACAGGTCGGCACCTTTGTTGTCGCTCATGAAGTTGCGCACGGAGTGGAGGTAGTCCATGGGGGTGGGGTCGGTGGGCAGCCCTGGGAGCATCTTCAGCAGGCTCGGCAGGTTCACAGTGTCTTTGTACACGTCGTGCACCCTCTTCGTCAAAGATTTCCTCTGCTTGAGCTTGAGATCAACGAACGTCCCGTCCTGTTTGAGCCTCCCAGCAGAGACCTGTTCGACGAATCTTCGCGCGAGCTCCTCCTCGGGCCAGTCAAAATAGTCCCGCTGAAATGGCCCGACAGTTTGAGTTTGTGACTCCACCTCTAGCCCCAGGTCTTCTTCCATTGTTGTGTTACAATTTTTGTTTCCTTAAAGGTCTTTTTGAGAGTCGCTTCGCCCGCCGCGCTCGATCGCCGCGGCCGAGGCATTCCAAATCCTTATCCTGACAACGGCCCAAGCCACCCCGTGAGGGTCGCGTTGTTTGGTGCTATCGGCCCGCTTGGACGTCGCGTCTTGGACCAACTGCTGGAGCGAGATCACGAAGTAAAGGTACTGGTTGGCGACCCGACAAGGCTCGCTAGGAAGAGCGAGAAGCTTACAGTGATCGCAGGGGACACAGAAGACGCTGAGAAGGTCGGTGAGGCCATAGCGGGGTGCGAGGCAGTGATCGACACCCTAGGCGTGCGAGCCAACACGGAGGCCGAGGTGCAGAGACTCCTCAAGATCACGGAGATCGTGCTAGCGACGATGCGCGAACAAGGAGTCCCGAGGTTCATCGGCGTGGGCGGAGCAGGAATCGATGCTCCCGGGGACAAGAAGGGGATGGTCTACCGGCTGGTCGCATGGTTCTCGAAGCTGACCGCACATCACGTCGTCGAGGAGAAGCAGAAGGAGTTTGAGCTCGTGAGGAGGAGCGGCCTCGACTGGACGATGGTAAGAGTCCCGTTCATAACAGAAGGCGAGATGACCCAGAAGTACAGAGCGAGCCTGACGAGGCCGCCCTCCAGCCGGATCTCGCGCGCAGACATAGCTTTTGTCCTGGTCACCCAGCTTGAGGACCGCAGGTTCGTACGGAAGGCTCCTTTCGTCGGCAGCTAGGGCGGTAAGATGGAAGAGCTACAGGAACGGCCCTGAGCACCTCCATCATCGGCATCCAAGGATCGCCACGAAGGATTTAAATCTGCAGGACGGGCTGAACCGGTTGATTGGCGAAAGAGTCGCAGGCCCGGCTGGCCCCGATGTTGGGGAAGGTCTCTTTATTCAAGGGCCTCAAGGATAAGCAGCTCAAGAAGATCGCCGCAGGCGGAAAGGAGCTCCTCTACTCTCCAGGTCAGGTCATAGTCGAGGAAGGCGCCATCGGTGTGGGCTTCTACCTCATACTAGAGGGGACGGTCGAGGTGCGCAAGGGAAAGAAGACGTTGGCCCAGCTGAAGGCTGGCGATTTCTTTGGGGAGATGTCGCTCTTCGACGAGCAGCCGAGGTCGGCCTCGGTCTCTGCTCTAACCGAGACAATATGTCTGGGGATAACGTCATGGTCGTTCATCGGGATGGTGAAGTCCGACCCTGACATAGCGGTGAACATGATGAAGGAGATGGCGGTCCGACTTCGGCGGACCGACAAGGCCCTCGCGGAATAGCACACCCTAATCGGCTCCCGGTTTGCCCGGGGGATCCGCCGACTGCTGATCTCATCCAAACTGCAGGAGGATCTGAGGTCGAGTCAGCCCGACTGCTACGACTCGGCAGCCTGGGAAGAGCCGACGCCTATGCGGCGGGCCGGCTCTTCCGTCCCTGTGCGCTATACCAGCGGACCCGGGGTCTGGAGGTACTTCTTGATTCCTTCCACTGCCACGTATGTGGTCGGGCCTATGGCATGGGTGCCTGCGGTCGAGCTGCTCCCGTGGGTGTTTGTGATCTCGCCCCCCGCGAAGAGGTTCGGGGTGGTCCAGGCCTGCTGATACTTGTTGAAGACCGAGGAGGATGCGTCGGTTCCTACCCTGCAGCCTCCTCTCGTGTGTGCCTGCCAGGTGTCCATGTGTGTGGTGCCTGCCGGCGTGCCCTTGTTGACGGTTATGTTGGTCGCACCTAGCTTTGTCAGAAGGGGTTGCATCAGCGGAGCAAGATAGCTGGCTCCGTTGACCGAGTTGTTCGCCCAGTCCAGGGTTACCCTTTCCAGAGGATCTCCATAGATATCGTCATGGTGCGGGTCCAAATCCAGATACCACCTCGTATCAGCAAGTTCCGCGGGCGCCGGCCCCATGGCGACCGTCAGCTTCGTCGGAAGATAGCGGTCCTTCAAGGTTGCCTTGTACGTACTCCCCATGCTACCGATCGTGGCGGTGCCTGCGATTCCTGAGAAGTTCGCCGGTCCTCCGCCTTGGTACCCGCCCACTGTCACCAGCCCACCGCCGATGAAGTTAAGGCCGGTGTGGTCGAAGTTGTCGTCCGCGAACTCATAGATCGTCGTGGATCCACCGCTCGCGTTGCCTGCGCTGTAGGCGTTGCCTCCTATCGGGAGTGAACCGGTAGCGTTTGCCAAGCCAGCAGTTCCTGTCGCTGTCACTCCTCGGCCAACCGTACCAGTCCCGTTCGTGGGATTGTAGGTCTGTCCTATCCCGGATAGCTGCATAAGCCTTGGGATGTTGAACCCCCAGAGACCGTTGAAGAAGACGGTACCTGGCTGGACGTGGATGTTTCCGGAGGCGTCGTAGTATCTCGCCGCGGTCACCATCCCCGACGAGTTCGTGTCGAGCCTGTACACATAGCTGTTCGTCTTCATGGTGAAGTTCCCGGTCTTGATCGCCGCGGGTATCACCCTGAATGCGGAGTTGGCCTTTGCGCCCACCTCGCAGACATAGTTGCAAGCGGCTCCGCACCAGCCGTCGTACACGCACCCGTTGACCTGCACTCCATACTGGTTCACGTACGCCACCGACGCGAGCGAGCTCGGCTGTGGATATGGGTTGTAGCCCAACGCCTGGGCAGCGCTCTGCCACTCCATCGCCTGTTGTGTCAGAGGATGGTTCGGCATGGGGTAGTTTTGGCTCATGGGTACGAGTGGTCCCTGATTTGTGCCCGCAAGTCCCCAGGCCTTCTCCCATTCGACATAGTACGGTTCGTACTGGGCGTAGGTCATGGGCCAGTCCTGAACGTCGTTGGTGGGGGCGATGCCTTTCAGGAAGCCTGCTCCGTACTTGCTTGCCGTCTCCGAGGCCATCTGGTAGCTCCAGGGCCCGTACCTTCCCATCGCTCCCGCGTAGTGTTGCGACATCCCTCCGACTCCGTGACCCTGCACGATGATCTGGAGAGCCGTGTTCCGTCTCGCCGGGAGAGCGTACTGACCGGCGTTGTTCCTGATCGTGTACGTGGACATGGGTAGCGGGTGGTCGAACTTCCGGTGGAAGCCGATGCCCCATTCGTCATACTTCACCTGTGCGAAGTCATCGACAAAGTCCCAGTAGGGGCCCTTCTCGATTCCGACGACCTTCTTCCCAGCCGCTGCAAGCTCAGTCGCAACTATGCCTCCGGTCACACCGAGGCCAAGTACGACGACGTCCGCCGCTGGCTCTTGTATCACATTACTCGAGGTTGACATCTCTATGGGCTCCCCTTCTGGAATTGAGCGAGGCTGGCCGGCTTCAGCCGGGTCGGCGTCGTCGCGACCATAAGCTGTTTGGGCGTCATGCCCTCACCGTAGAAGTCTCCGGTGTTCACGCCGTTGAATCCGACGTACACCCAACCGACCATGTTCTGGTTACCCCCGTATATCGGGTCCATGAGGAACCCGCACCAGACCAGCATGGTCAGCTCGTATGCGAAGTCTACGGGGTTGATGCTGTTGAATGAGGTCGGCTTGCCGCTCCAGACGTCCTGCAGGGCTTTCAGCTGGTTCGCAGCGGACAGCGTCTCAAACTTCCCGCCGTACGCGCTGACTGCATAGCTCTGCAGGGCTGCAAGACCGTATTTGAAGAACTCCCGTATGTTCATCTGGTATTGATATCTCGTTCCCGCGTTGACCCTCTGAACTGGGGTCCCGTTGGGATATGTTATCCCCTCTACCGTGACAGGTCCAGCTATTCCGGATAGTGTGAACGGGCCCTGCATGTACACGTTCCCGTTCTTTCCATAGTCGCCGGCCAATACCCTATCCATGAAGTAGATCGCTCCCGCCTCCTTAGCGCCGGGTCCGTTGCTGTCGGTCGGGATTATGGTTTCCGCGACTGCCTCGAGAAGGGTCTGCTCGCTGACAGAGAGCGTGAGGAAACCCATTGTGGTGTCGATCTGTGTCTGAAGAGACGCGCTCGCCGCCTGAGCGCTTTTCATCTGCCCCTGAAGAGTGGTGATCTGCGAGCTCGCGCTGCTTACCTGGCTCTGAAGCGATACGACCTGCCCGTTCGCGCTCGTGAGCGCCTGTTGGGTTGAGGAGAGCTGCGTGTTCACGCCGCTCAACTGTGAGTTCGCGCTCGTGAGCGCCTGTTGGGTTGAGGAGAGCTGGTTGTTTAACGAGGATACCTGACCCTGCGCGGCGTTCAGCTGTGCTGCCGTAGAGGAGAGCTGCTGCTGTGTAGAGGAGAGCTGGCCCTGCGTAGAGGAGAGCTGCTGCTGTGTAGAGGAGAGCTGGCCCTTCAGCGATGATACGGTGCTGCTCGAGCTGCTGCTGTTCCCACCTATGACACTGCCGTAGTATGGTACTTCTACGACAGTCGCTATGGCGGCACCGGCGACCACACCAGCGCCAATCTTGAGAAATGTTCTACGGTCAGCATCCTTCGGTTTTTGGCTATCGGCCATTAGCGGCGGGTATCTAAAATTCCTATATAAAATCATCTAGTGACATTCAGTTGTATAGAATATACCTTAGAATCGTCCATTTTGTCCATAAATTACAAAGGGACGTGTTACCGCTCACGTGAGTCGCGATGGCACCCGTTCGGCACTGGAAGGAGAAAGGTTCGGCACAGAACCTGTCATAGGCGCACCCGCCTGCCGACACCCCAAGTGGTTCACGCACGGCTGGAGGCGAGAGAGCATACGTTCCACTCATCAGGCGCAGAGACGAAGATTTAGAGAACAGAGTGAAATGTCACCGGCCAAAGAGACAGGTTGTAGAGAGGATAGCGCCACGGCCCAACGGGTTCAGGAAGCTAGTGCCTAACCCCGCCTTCGGACAGGTGATGCTGGCCACTCATGATTGCGATTGAGATGAGCTCGAGCCTGTCGAGCCACCCTAGACCAAGGTCCAGCTCGCTCTTCAAACGGAGGGGGACTATTGGGACCTTGGCACCCACGATGTAAGAGTAGTCTGGTTCAAAATCCAGCGGGTCGCCCCAGTCCCACTCTCCGACCTTGATCTGCTCATCACCGTAGATCTCTACCCTGACCTTGTTGATCGTCAGCTCCGCGTAGTGACTCTTGACATAGACCGGGTACATCTTGGCGTCAACGTCTGCCTCTCTCCCTAGCTTCTTCTCTTGAGTAGCTGGTTCGAGAGTCAAATACTCGCTGAGCCTCTCGCTGATCTCGTTGCAACCCTCCTTCGTGGTCAGGATCTCCAGGTAGTCGGTCTTTACGTTGACACCCTTGATTATCTCGCCTGCATCTCCCCCGATGGCCCATTTTGCATTTACGTCCTTCAGCGCGTCCCCGAGCATAATGACGGTCTTTAGGAGAGGCTGAGTAAGAAACGCGACCTCTTCGGGTTTTGGAACCTTACTCTCATACACCGGTATGTCGGCTCTCGGCCTGCCTGGAATATTCAGCAGCGTTTTCGAAGGAGATGCCTCCCCTGCCTTGGGAGGGGTAGAGACTACCCCTTCCATCAGACCAGCGGTCCGGGTGTCGTCAGGTACTTCTTGATCCCGTCGACTGCAGTGTACGATGACGGCCCTATCGAGTGTGTACCTGCTGTTACGGTGGAACCCGTGGTGTTCTGAAGTTCGCCGGCCGCGAATACATTGGCCGCGTCCCAGGACTGGTGCCACTTGTTGTAGCACGAATAGGAGGGATCTGCTCCGACTCTTCCACCGCCCCTGATGTGGATGCTGTAGCTGCTGGGTAGCGAGTTGCCATTGACCGCCGGAGCGCTGAGCTTGATGTT
>JAPCJS010000018.1 GCA_027886825.1 Nitrososphaerota archaeon | reverse complement strand
CGCCCCACTCTTTTTCGATTCCCAGTTCAAACAGTATTTATATGAGAATAACTCGTAAATTCTTCTTCTATAACAGTTGAAATTGCATGTCACAAGACAATCCGGATATTCGACAGCAGGTTGATGCAAACAGGGGTTTCCAGAAGAAACTCGAGCTGATGGTCCCCGGCCTACGGGGTTATAGGACGCTCGAGGACATTCGCGCTTCCGACGGCATGCTCCGCAACCAGGTCGCGGACAAGCTGGACATGACAAAGGCAAACCTAGAGGGGTTGCGCAAACAGATGGCGACCGCTGGCGATTACACAAACCTGACCTCTGTGGGCTCCCTAATCTCTCAGGTCCAGCAGCTGGGAGGAGAGGTCAGGCACGCACAGCAGGGATATTCAGGCTGGGTGTCCACCATCGCGATCAACGAAGACAAGCTGAACAAACTGTACGAATATGACTATGGCTTTGTGAGCTCGGCCGTCCAGCTGCAGACGCTGACGACCTCACCCAGCCTCGTCTACGACACGACATCGCCAAACTCGGTCCAGACCGTCCTCTCCAGCGTGAGCAGCGCGGTCGCAGATTTTAAGCAAAAGTGGGCAGTGCGGATGGAAGCGATAGAGAATATATTGGTCAAGTAGTGGTGTGATAGCATGAGTGGTTTTTTCAAGAAGAAGACGCCCGCGACGGGTGACATCCCGGCGACAGGCGGTAGCGTGCTCGGCTCGATAACGATCAACTGGGAGGACGCGAACAAGCAGGACAACGTGATGTGGAAGGTCCCCCGCAACATCAGGCTCAACGACAACATAGTGGTCAGAGAGGACGAGATCGCCGTCTTCTACAGGGACGGAAAGGTGCTCACCTACTTCGACCAGCCCAACAGGTACGCCCTCACGGACTTCAACGCCCCCATCGTGGGAAACCTGCTCAAGTTCTTCACCGGCGTCCAGCAGCAGGCCGAGGTCTACTACCTCCAGAAGAGGTATCTCGACGGGAAGTTCGGGAGCACCCAGCCCTACCAGTTCACCGACCCCACCTTCGGGCTGGTCAACCTGAGGGTCTTCGGAGAGTACAGGTGGAAGGTCTCCTCCCCTGAGAACTTCATCAACCAGTTCGTCGGCACCTTCGCCGCGGAGACGTCTGACGACGTCGAGTCCAGGCTGAAGGAGCAGATGGTGATCCTCGTCTACAACGCTCTGGGGAAGATGAAGGCACAGGGCCTGAAGGTGACCGACCTCGCGGCTAACCTGACGACCATCGAGCAGGCCGTCCTCGCTCTGGCCCCTGACAACTTCGGACAGTACGGCGTAGAGATAAACAAGATCTCAGGGCTCACCATCAGCCTCCCCGACGAGGTGCAGAAGGCCATAGACACCAGGTCGCAGATCCAGGTCCTCGGCGTCAACTACATGCAGTACCAGGCGGGACAGGCCATGGTCGACGCGGCCAAGAACCCCACCGGGACCGCTGGAGTGGGAGCCGGGCTCGGCGTCGGCATAGGAGCTGGAGCTGGCATGGGCTACGCCTTCGGCGGCCAGATGGCGCAGGGCATGGCGGGAGGGATGCAACCAACCAGGTCCTGCCCTAACTGCGGCTCTCTGATCGCGGCGTCCAGCACCTTCTGTCCCAACTGCGGGGCGGCGTTACAGCAGGCAGCTCCCGCGCAGGCCAAGGTCCAGACCTGTGCCCAGTGCGGCTCGCCCCTGCAGCCAGGCGCAAAGTTCTGTCCCAACTGCGGGGCCGCGGTCGCGCAGCCGGTGCAGGCGAGCGCGCCCGCACAGACCAAGACGTGTCCAAGCTGCGGAGCCATCGTGACGGGCAGCCCCAAGTTCTGTCCCCAGTGCGGGAAAGCGATGTAGGGCGCCACGAACCCCTGCGGCCCGACGATGAAGGCGCGGGGTTCATGTGCGCGGTCAACCCAAGACCAGAGTGTGAACGCTACCGTCTGCGGATCTCGTAGACCACGAGCGACTCGTAGAACAGCGCGGCCCTAGCCGCCTCACTGATCGAGAGTCCCAGGCCGATACAATGAGACACGAAACCTCTCAGGTCACCGTGGTCCGACAGCAGCACGACGATCCGTCCGTCGGCCTTCAGCACCCTGAGCGCATCGTCGAGGAAGCTCATGGGCACCTCGATCCCTCCCCTGCCGCCGTCAACCGTCCTGTCCCTGATTGCCTCCGATGGGAGATATGGAGGATTGAACGCGACGAGGTCGAAGGTGCCTTCCCTGAAGCAGCTGGCCCTGTCGGCGAGGACGACCTCCGCCGATCCTTTGGCCATACGGGCCCGATCCGGACTGGTTATGTCCGTCCCGACCACCAGAGAGAACCTGGTCAGCAGGCTCTGCAAGACGGCACCGCTCCCGAAGCCTATCTCCAGGACGCTTCCGCTCCCCCACCCGGAGAGGGCCCGGATCAATAGCGCGGTGTCCTCGGAGGGCAGATAGGTCTCGGTGCCTTCGGGAGCCAAGGCGAATAGGAAAACGGTGTGCCTCGCCTTGTAACTCTTGCGCGTCTTTTCAGCGGAAGAGCTTCGAGAGCCCCGAGCTGTACTGCGCTGCCTTCTTCGGAGCCCGGACGATCTCTTCGGGGAGGCCGAGCATGGAAGCGGCCGTCCTCAGTATCGCCTTCCTCTCACCTCCCCTGATCTTGTACGCCAGCGGGAGAGCCAGGCCGAAGCCGGCGACACCATCGTCGGCGAAGGGGAACCTGACCTCGATGAACCTCGAGCACGCCAGTTCGTCCCTGATGAAAGCCCCGTTCGCAGAGGCAGCGACGTCGTGCTCCATCATCCTGATGGCTGAAACCTCGTCCTTGCGAGCCTCAAGCGTGTATTTCATGTACCCCCCGAACAGCTCGTCGGCGAGCTGGCCCAGCAATATGAGTTCTGCCCCGTTCTCCCTCGCCAGCTTGCTCGTGGTCGAGAAGAGGCACCAGAGCGCCATGTCCATCGGGCCGGGCGCAAAGGGAAGGTCCAGGCTACGGACCACCTCTGCCGCGTCGGCGCCGTCGATCAGAGCCCCGCGGTGCTCCAGGCCGAGCGACTCCGCCGTCTTCTCCGTATGTCCATGGTCGGTAGACGATTCCGTGTACGCGCTGCAGAGCACGACCTCCGCGTGCCTCGCAGCAAGCAGCGCGAGGAGCGAGCTGTCGAGCCCTCCCGAAAAAGAGACGGCCACCCTCCTCCTACCCTTCACCCTGCGCGCCACAGACTCCTCGAGCAGCGTACAGAGGCGCCCGGCGGCCTCCTCCTCCGTTCCCTGGACCTCGGGTTGCCTCTCAAGCTTCACCGTCCGCTGCTCGCCCGAGCCTAGCTCGATCCTGACCCCTCTGGAAAGCAGCGCAGGTCTCTGCGGGAAGAGGCGGTGGTCGCTGGCGACGCACGTACGCCCCTCATCGATGTAGAGAGCCCTTGTACCAAGGGAGTCCCTGCCTGCGAGGATGCGCCCGTTCCCCTCCGTCACGAACGCGAACTCGCCGTGAGGCTCCCGATCGTCGATGTCTCCCCGTTCCTCTGCGAAGCCGTGCACGACGGGAAAAAATAGACCTCCCTTCTCCTCGAGAGAGTACGCGACTAGACAGTCTCCACCTCTCAATTGATCCTCGACCCCTCCGGACCCGAAGCTGAAAAGGATCGACCTGTTCTGTCTGCTGACCCTCGCGACGGCCTCCTCGGCCCTGTCCCGGGAGTCGGGACCCCTGAAAAGTGCGAACCCGTTGGTCCTCATCTGACTGCCTGTTCCTTGATCTTGGTCGCCACGGTGGGCCCTATCTTCTCGACCCGTGCGAGTTTCTCCACGCTCGCCTCCCGGATCGACTTGAGGGTCGTGAAACCTGCGGAGTAGAGGGAGCGGGCTCTCGCCCTCCCTATCCCGTCCAGCCTCGTGAGTTCGACGAGCTCCGCCCGTATGCCGCTCTGGACGCGTTTGCGCAGGAACTCGGTCTCCTTGATCAGCTCGAACTTTTTGAAGAGCCGTGCCAGCTCCGAGAGGCAGTACAACAGCCAGTCCGCGTTCTCGACCGCCCTGTGCAGGTCCCCCGGCTCCACGCCGTACTTCTCGAGTATCGCGTCGTCCTTCCACTCCTGTATCCACGAGTCGATCACCATCACGGTGCGCATCTCCTGGAGCAGGTCGTCCAGATCGAGGCGCGACTCGGGGTCCCCGGTGGAGATGAATGAGCCGCGGTGGGCGTCGAGGAACTCGTACGCCTGGTCGTACTGTTTCTCGCGAAGTGGGAACTTCGGCTCAAAGTCCGGACTCCTCGTCACCAGGTGGATCATGCTCAGCGTGTGATCCTCCGCTCGGGCGATCGCTCCCATCCTCTTCTTGAAGAGGACACCCGTCATCGGGTCGATATACAGGGTCGAGACCCTCTTCCCTAGACCAGTAGCCTGGAAGAGGCCGCCCTTCTCCACCACGAGCTGCTCGCTCAGGAGGTAGCCCAGCGCCACGTCGATGTGTCTGCTCACTCTCTCTCTGCCTATCTGGGCCGCGAGGAGGGTCTTCGAGAAGAGCGCCTCGATGTCGAGCCTCGACGACCCGAAGCTGCTTGCGATCGCGGCGAGCAGGTGGACCCGCATCCCCCTCTCCCCTCCAAGCCTGGACTGGATCGGCTCGGGCTCCGTCTGGGTGAAGTGCTCGAGGACCTCCGTGGGTACGTAGGTCGAGGGCGGGACGATGACAGTCTCGCCGTGGTCGTCGTACTGAGGCCTCCCCGCCCTCCCTGCCATCTGCCGGTAGTCGAGCACCGAGATCATGGAGTTCATTCCGGTCTCCCCATCGTACCTGCTCAGATCGGCCACCACCACCCTCCTCGCGGGGAGGTTGACCCCGGCAGCTAGCGTGGGCGTGCTCGAAAGGATCTTGATCGCCCTCAGCCGATAGTAGTCCTCGATGATCTTCCTGTGCTCGTAGGAGAGGCCTGCGTGATGGAAGGCCGACCCCCTCTCGACTATCTCCGCGAGCAGCCTGCTCAGCCCTGTCTCCTCCCCGCTCTCGCGTATCTTCACCGCCGCCTCACGGCACTGGCCCCTCTCCGCCTCGCTGAGGAACCTGGTCGTCAGCTCCGACCCCTTGGTCGCGAGGCTGACCGCCCTCCGTCTCGTGCTGGCGAAGATCAGCGACTGGCCGCCGTCCCTGACAGAGTCGATGGCCACGTCTATGGGCGCCCCCTGGCTCGACTTTAGGAGGGTGACCTCATCGTCCGGATAGAAGATTATCCTCCCATAGTCGTACACCCCCTCCCTGAGGGGGACGGGCCTCCAGTCGAGCGCGACCAGGTCGGACCTGAGCCACCTTGCGATCTCGTCGGCGTTGTTTATCGTCGCCGAGAGAGAGATGAGCTGCGCGTCGAGACCCAGGTGGATCACCTTCGTGAGGATCATCTCGAGGGTCGGGCCCCTGTCGCCTGACCCAGCTAGGTGTACCTCGTCGGAGACGAAGAGCCCGACCGAGCGGAGCCAGCTCACGCCGTGCCGCAGTATCGAGTCGAACTTCTCGTTCGTGAGCACGAGCAGGTCGAACTTCCCGAGGACCTCGCCGCTCCCGTCAAAGTCTCCGGTCGCGATGGCGCACCTTATCCCGAACCGCTCGAGCTTCTTGAACTCGGCGTACTTCTCGGAGGCGAGCGCCCGCAGCGGGCTGAGGTAGACGACCTTCCTCCCCTCCTTCAGCTTCTTGTATGCAGCCATCATCGCGGTCAGCGTCTTCCCGCTAGCCGTGGGGCTGGAGATGACCAGGCTCCTCCCGTCGAGGAGCCCCGCCTTCACGGCCGCCTCCTGCGGGGGATAGAGCTCCTTGAAACCCTGCTCCGCCAGGAAAGTCCGGAACTCCTCGGGGAGCGGCAGCTCTTCGATCTTCATGTTTGCGGACCGCCGGTGGCTAGGCCTGGACCCTTCGGTAGAACCCGGGCTTGTTCTCCCAGATTATGCCTTCCTTGATGAGCTTCTGGATCATCTTGTCGACCTCGTCGTCTCCCTTGAACCTCCCGCTCTTGATCAGCTCGTCCCTGAACAGCTTGAGCTCCACGGGTTTCTTCTCCGCTCCCTCCATCGTACGGAAGATCTCCATCGAGGTCGAGAGCTTCCCTCTCTCGCCCGCGGGCTGGCCGAGGAGTATGCCAAAGTCCCCTTTGGTCTTGGTCTCCGTGTCGGTTAGGACGTCCTCGACCATCCTGTTCATGAGAGATATCGCGGTGAGCGCGTCCTCCTCGAGGACCTGGTCCCTCAGCATGAGGCGCGCCTTGGCGCTGGAGAGCCGGATCAGCGACTCGAGCGTCCTCGGCGTCGCCCCTATCTGCCCCTCCGTCACGCTCCTCCTCAGCTGAAGGTAGAACTCCTTCAGGCGGGTTTCGGCCTCCATGGTGAGGGTCGGGGAGATCTTCTTCGCGTAGGAGATGTACTTCTTCATGAGGTCGAACTGGACCGGGGGCGGGTCAGTGTATCCCCTCTTCCTGTGGACGTCCAGTATGTGGGTCGCGAGCCTCTCGTCCTGAGCCGGGGTGGGCGTGTCCTTCACCACGAATATTAAATCAAATCTTGTATTGTGGCAGACTGCTGTGTCAGCGATGAAGTTCTCCGATCCGGGAACTGATAGGTCGTAGACATACTCTGGCAGCTCGCTGCTCTTGAGTCTGCCTATTTCATCGACTTTGACGAAAGCGATATCCCCTCCTACCAGCCTGTCGAGATAGTCGACCGTCTCGAGGAGGGCCTCCCCTTTTCTGGTAAGAGAGTACATGAAGTGTCGACCGGCCTGACCGACTACCCTCTCTCTTTGCAGGATCCCCTGATCACTCATCTGTCTCACGAATCCCTGGCAACCTCCGCCGCCCTTGATTCCAAATTTCCTTGCCAGGGACATCGCCGTGACCGGTCCTTTTTGAGCCTCTGCCAGCTTCTCCCCCTTGTTGCGAACCCAGATCGCGTCCCTCAACTGCTGCCAATAGAGAGGTGTCAGAACCTTTCGGGCGCTATTCCTTGGCGCGAATCCCCCCAGCAATGGCTTCAGCAGGGGAATCACCTCAGATAGCGGGGGAAAACACTGTCCATCGTTTGAATTGGGTCCACCTGGCGGAGATGGGATTGAGTACGACCCGTTTCCTATTGCCTTGTGTCCCGCTATCATCTTTTCACCGCCAGGGGTACGGAAAAGAGATGAGATATGGCCCAACTGAGCGAAAACTTGAAGCAGCTGTGAGGCAAGTTCCATGCTAGCGGTGACCCCTGCATCGCCAGCGTAGAATGCATCGAGAAACTGCCACTTTAGCTCAGGCGGGGCTGAGAAGATCACATCCGGTATCTTCTTGGTCCTCGCTCCACTGACCAGTCCAAAACACTTGGAGAGAAACTCAGCGACCACTCGTGATCCGATGTCTACTTTTACACCGTTTCCATCTTCGTGTATCGTAGGATCTACTCTGAACAACTCTCTGCTGATCGAAACGATGTCTGCGACTATCCGTTTGTCTTTCGTGCGATGAAGGGAGAAATCGACTGCGTAGACTCCCTCGCTTGGCAGGAACACGAGCGAGCCTTCGGCAACAAAGTACCCCAACAACCTCATCAGCTGGGCATCAAGCGGCACAAAGGTAGGTAGGTAAAACCCGCTGCCCTTCTTACTGATAGTCGCCCGCCTGAGAGCTTCTTCTTCGAGTTCCCTGTATCTGGACGCCGCCAACATCATCTTCTTTCTGTGATGAGCAGGGATGCCGCTAATCTTTGCGAGAGCCCTACTGGGGACTTGGTGCAGAATCAATTCGTCTGGCGAGATGTGTTCCAGGATGCTGTATTCTCGCTTGACCGTAACCTGCGCAGGAAGCCTCTTTGAGATCGCGATGTAATCGCCCACTCTGAGCTGGTTGGTCGGTTTAAGCGCCAATCGACCTTTCTCGAAGATGTAGACACAGTGGCCGCCCGAGAGTATTAGGTCCCTTCCCTTGAATTGGATCCTGTATGTCTCTGCTTCGGCGGTGTGACGGAATACGTACTTCAAGGGTTTCCATGTCACCTTGAAGTTCTCGTCCATGGAAGAGACCTGAATGTCACTGTTCTCGGTTTGTATGGGGTATCCCTGCTGGCCAGGTGAATAGAACGAGTCCACGAACCTTCCTATCTTGGTGCTCTCGATCTTGTCACCTCTCCTTATCAGGATCTGTTCGTCTGGACCCACAGAAAGTAGAGGGATCGGGAGCGTTATGTTGTCGGTCAGGTTCTTGTACGGATCGTACTTGCCGAAGATCGGGTTAGCCGCGGCGAGGATCGATGTGCGGGCATTCAGCGTCGCGTAGATCCCTCCCTTGGCTATCGTTACAGTCTGCTGCTCCATTTGCTCATGAAGTGCACTCCTGTCGTCCTCCTTCATCTTATCGAACTCGTCTATGCAGGCTATTCCTTGATCCGCGAGTACGACAACTCCCGCTTCCAGCATGAACGTATTCTTCTCCCTGATGACCGCGGCAGAGAGGCCAGCGGCCGTCGACCCCTTGCCCGACGCAAACATGCCCCTCGGCGCGACCGACGCGGCGAACTTGAGCATCTCCGACTTCGCGACTCCCGGGTCCCCCACCACGAAGACGTTGATGTCCCCCCTGAGCTTGGTTCCGTCCGGGAGGACGGTCTGCGGGCCGCCGACCAGCAGGAGAAGTATCGCCTCCTTGACTGCCTCGTGGCCGAGTATGGCAGGTGCCATGGACCGGATGAGCCTCTGGTAGGAGTCTGGGTGGGACGCGATGGACCTGATGAGGAACTCGTCCTCCTTCGTGATCTGGATCTGGCCCGGGTCCTTGCCTGCGACCTCGATCAGGTTGCTCTCGATCTTCGATCTGAAGACCCTTGTCCTGGCCTGTCCCGGCGTTATATCGATCTCCGCCCTGACGACCCCGCTCAGCACGATCCTGTCTCCCGGCCTCGCCGTGTTCACGATGTCCCCCGTGACGTCTACGTCGAAGAACCTGGGCAGCTGGCCGGGGGGCAGCTCCTCTGGGAGCTCCTGCACCCTCAGGATCTGGCTGTCGATGAATGTGCTTCTCTTCTCGTCGAGCTCGAGGTTCCTCGTCTCCTCGCACCCCTCGCACTTTAGCGGACGCTTGATGACGACGCCGAGCTGCAGCACCCTCGTCACGTGCCCGTTGGGGCAGATGAAGGCCCCGTCCGTTAGGAGCGGCCTGAGCTCGGAGCTGCGGACGACCATCCCCGAGACCGCGATCATCTTGTCGAGGTGGGACGTGTTGACCTTGCGCAGCGAGACCTTGTCCGTGATGCCCCTGATTCTGACGGTGAGAGAGTTCTGGACCTGGCCTGCGTAGGATGCGTTCTCCGTGCTGAGGACCTCGAACGCAGCCATCTTGAACTCCTTCAGGGACTCGTCGGGCTGCGAGAGAAGCCTCTCCCCCAGGTCGGTGTTGAACTGGATGATGTCCTCATAGTCAACGACCACCGACCTGTCCCCCGTCGCCGCCATCTGTGCCAGCCTCTCCCTGTACTTGTAGGACCCGCTCTTGTCCTGCCAGGTCCTCAGGAACTCCTCGAAGAGCTCCGAGAGCTTGCGTGTAATTACTGCCATCTAAGACTCCCCCAGAAGGGCACCCTTCCACTCATCGGAGAATGACCTCGAGGTGGTAAAAAAGACCCTCTCCTCCGGGGTTATCTTGTCCCCGACCGTCTGCAGGCTCGCCGAGGAGCTCATCGAGAGCAGCTTGCTCAGCCTGCGCCCTATGAGGTCGTAGCAGGTGCTCTTCAGCTTCTCATAGTCCTCCCTGCGGTACTTCCCGGCCTCGGAACCCGCCTTTATCGTCGCCAGCCTCCTGCGCATCCTGAGGTAGAAGTTGGCATGAAGCGGCGAGAGCTGGGGCGCGCCGAGCATCTTCTCCCTCGTCAGGGCCTTGAAGATCTCCCCCTCGAAAGCCTCCTCCTGTATCTCCGCGATATTGAGCTCGGCCAGCTCCTCCGCGACCCACCTCGGAAGCTCCACGGCCTCGCCCTGCTTCATCTTGCCTATCTCGACGTCCCCCACCTCCATGCCGTCGAATGAGGCCTTGACCATCACCCTGACCGGGGAGAGCAGGAACTCTCGCTCGCGCTGCATGAAGAGCTCGCTGATGACCTTCTCACCGGTCTCCATCTATCTAACCATCCCTTTTTCCCAGGTGGGTCTACTAAAGAATTGCGCGCATTGACTAAAGCCGCGGATTGCTGAAATCTCTCCGTCAGATCTCTGCCCAACTGCCCTTCCCGGAGGCGAGAGCCTTCCGGTAGATCAGCCACCCAGTCGTGTTGTCCTCGAAGGGGAGCCCGACGCTCTTGAAGAAGGTTATCTCTGCGTCGTCCCGCCGACCCGCGGTCTTTCCAGCCGCTAGCGCAGAGAGTTCCCCCCTTATGGCTCCCGCATCTATGACGCCCTCACCGATCGGTATCAGCAGATCCCCTGCTTCGGCGAGGCAGGCCTCCTTCGAGTCCACGAAGATGGACGACCTCGAGATCAGCCTGCTGTCGACCTCCCTCGAATCCGGTGTGAACGACCCGATCGCTATCACGTGGGTTCCCTCCTGCACCATCGAGCCGTCGAAGACGGGAGTCCTCGAGGTCGTGGCCGTCACTATGACGTCACATCCCGCTACGCACTCTTTCACGTTCTCCACCGCGTCTGCCTGGACCCCGAGCTCCGCCTCGCACCTCCTCGCGAGCGTCCGGCTCTTCTCGACCTTCCTGGAGAATACGCGGACCGTGTCTACCCCTGTCCCGCTGACCACCCCGCTGACCTGCTGGAACGACTGGCCTCCGGCACCGATCATCCCCAGGACCTTTGAGCCACGTCGTGCCAGATAGGTGCAAGAAAGTCCTGAGACCGCGCCGGTCCTCAGGGCTGTCAGCGAGGTGCCATCCATGACCGCCCTGACCTGGCCGTCGCTCCCGTCAACGAGGAGAACCGTGGCGTTGACCGCACGCCTCCCTTCGCCGAGGTCCGGATAGATGCTCACCACCTTCAGGCTGATCTGCGAGTCCCCGTCCCTCACAAGCGACGGCATCACAAGTATGTTCCGGGTCTCGCTCACCGCGATCCTGGTTCTGAGCGGGTCGCTCACCGCACCTCTGTAGAGGGACAGGAACGAACCCCTGATCACATCGATGCACTCTGGCATCTTGCAGAGGGAGAGGACATCGGTCTCGCCTATCAGGAGGACCCTCAGGCTCCGTCCCCCTCCTCCTCCTTCTTCTGCGGCACAGGGACGCCGCGCACTCCCGCGATGATCTCGTCGATCCTCGACGTCTTGAGGGTCGCCGAGGGTTTCTCCGGCAGTATCCCCTGAGGCCTGACCAGCAGGATCACTATCAGAAGAGAGCCGAAGGCTAGATACTCCACCCAGGTCACGTCGAACGGCAGGATGTTCTGGAGCTGGAATTTAGTCGCGTCGATGTACTTCAGCAGGAAGACGAAGACAAATGTCCCGATGGTCACCCCGACGTTGTTGGCCACTCCCCCCATGATCACTATCAGCCACGGCCAGAAGGTCCAGGTCACGCGGTCATAGATTGCAGGGTTCGAGTCCCCTGTGTAGATGGTGTAGAGCGCGCCCGCCACGCCCGTTATCATGGCCGCTATGATGAGGACGTTCCTCCTGATCGCTACGTTGTCCTTCCCGAGCGCCTCAGAAGCCGACTCGTTGTCCCTCATCGCCCTGAGAGTCCTCCCGAGCGGGGACCTGACCATCTTCTCTGCGTAGATGTAGACAGCGACCGCAAAGGAGGCGATCAGGAGGGTCGCCCCCAGGGTGGAGTAGTTCCCTGCCCACGCGAACAGGGCCGGTATCCCGATCCCCAGACTGCCGTTTATGATCGGGGAGTAGTTCGAGAGGAATATCTGGAAGAATGCCGCAGCTCCGAGCAGCAGCATCGCGAGGTAGTCCTCGCGGAGCCGGATCGCGGGGAATATGGAGATGTACCCGATGAAACCTCCGACGAGCGCCCCAATAAGCATCGTGAGCGCGATGAGCGCAATGGAAGCCGGTATGTCGCTGGCTAGGAGGCCTGTGATCCTGTTGGCGATTATGAAGTTGTCGAGCCCCACCGGATCGCCCCCGACGTGGAGCATCCATGCCGCGGCGCGAATGGCCACGGCGCCCGAGAATGCGGCCCCCGCCATGAAATAGAGAACCTTCCCGAAGTTGGGGATGCCGGCGTAGCCCATCTCCAGGTTGAGGCTTATGCTGATGATCAGATAGAGGGCGAAGAAGGCCAGTAGGTCGGTGAGGAAGCTATCCCAGTTCGTGATGCCCAGCAGGGCGAGCGGGGGGAGCATCTACCTTCCTCCCCGCGAGAGCAGCTGCCTCCAGTTGACCGAGGTTATCCCTCCGGGGAGGACGAGGAGCGTTATGACCATCATCAGGAGCGGAATACCCGGCTGGTATGGCGCCACCCAGGAGCCGAAGACTTCTATGCCGAGGGTTGTCAAGAGGATCTCCCCGCCCCCGACGATCAGTCCGCCCGCGACGGCTCCGTAGATGCTCTTCAGGCCCCCGAGTATGCTGCCCGCGAACATCGCGATCAGTAGGATCGAACCGATGTCGGGCTCTCCCCCCTGCCAGAAGGAATAGAGCGTGCCGGCGATCGCCGCCAGCCCACCCGCCACGAACCAGGAGACCAGCGATATCGCCTCCGTGTTTATCCCGACGATCTTGGCGAGGTTGGGATTCTCCACTGTGGCGCGCATGGCTATGCCGAACCGCGTCCTCGTGAGCACGAGGTAGAGTGATGCCGTGATTGCCGCCAGCGAGACAGGGGCTATGACGACCACTCCGTCGACGCCCAGGAACCTAAAGTCGACAGAGGTCAGTGCGTAGAAGAGCTTCGCGTCGAAGACCTTCTTGACCGTGTAGAGATAGTCCGAGTAGATTCCCAGGATGCCTATGAAGACAATGTCCACCGCAAGGGTGGCTATCATGAGCGAGATTATCGGCGCACCCCTCTTCGCCAGCGGCCTCAGCACAATCACGTACATCCCCACCGCGACCAACCCCCCGACGAGGAACGAAAGGGGAAGGGACTCGTAGGGGTTGATCTTGTTTACCCTTAGGAGCGCGAAGCTCGTATACATCCCGACGGTGACAAAGGCTCCGTGGGCGAAGTTGGGGACCCTGGTGGTCAGATAGGTCAGCGTGAGACCGGTGCTCATCAGAGCGAAGAGAGAACCATAGACAAGGGCACTGACCGCATAAGGCGGTAGAGCGAAAATCCCCGTTCCACCTAACGTGCATAAATAATAATTAACCCTTAAATAGTTTCCGAGGTCTTTGACGATTCTTCAATGAAACGGAAAGGGGCATCCAGCGGACTGGCGGTCGCATTACTCGTAGTCGGTCTGATCGTAGGTGCAGGATTAACATACGCGCTCACGTCATCTGGCAGCACAACACCTAGTACGACCACATCGACCGTCACGACGACCGTCGGCGCAGGAGCCACGGTCACCTCGACCACCACGCTCCTCTCCACAACCACGGTTACCACAGGCGGTTCAAGCGGCTCCGGAGGGCTATCGGGCACCGTGACGATCGGCGACCTGACCGACCTCTCCGGCCAGCTCTCTGCGATCGGCACGCAGCAGAAGGTCGCGATCAACCTGGCGATAACCGACATCAACAACTACCTCGCGGCGACGGGCCAGACCAAGGTACAGTTCGCGGCGGCTCACGAGGACACGGGGCTCAACCCGGCGACCGCCCTGACTGATCTGCAGACGCTCTCGTCGGACGGCGTGCAGGTGGTGGTCGGCCCCCTCACGAGCTCGGAGGCAAGCAACGTCCTCCAGTACGCGGACCAGAACCACATCGTCCTCATCAGTCCATCCTCGACAGCCATCAGCCTGGCGATTCCCAACGACTACCTGTTCAGGCTCGTGCCGAACGACGCGGCGCAGAGCTTTGCCATAGCGAAGGCGTTGGCGAGCGAGAACGTCAAGGACATCGTGGTCATCAACCAGCAGAGCGCTTACGGAACGGGGCTCGCCAACGCAACGATCAACAGGTTCAAGGCGCTGGGTGGCAACGTGCAGGACGAGGTGCAGTACAGCAGCACCGCAACCGACTTCACTCCGGCCCTGACCCAGGCGCAGACCGACTACCAGGCGGCCGTAGCAAAGTACGGCGCCAGCTCGGTCGCGGTCCTCGCCATCGGCTTCCAGGAGGTGGGACAGATGCTTATACAGGCCAAGAGCAGCTTCCCCGGCCTGCTGAGCGCCACATGGTACGGGTCGGACGGAGAGTCCCAGAACACCGACTTCACCAACTCTACCAGCGCCGTCGCGCCCATCGCGACGCAGGTGAAGCTGATCAGCACGATCGGCCTCTCTGCGGCTGCGACCGCCAAGACCAATGCCTTCGACAGCGAGTTCACGGCGGCTGACGGGCAGGCACCCGACTCGTACGCGATCAACGCGTATGACGCCACCTGGATCGCAGCGCTCTCTGTGCTTGCGGCGGGACAGAACAGCGGACCTGCGATACAAAAGGCCCTTCCGACCGTGGCGAACAACTACTTCGGAGCATCGGGCTGGACACAGCTCCAGTCTTCCGGGGACGAAGCACCGGTGGGCTACTCTATCTACGAAGTGGTCACCCAGGGAGGATCGACGCAGTGGGTGCTCGCCGGGACCTACTCTGCGGCCACCGACGCGGTAACCTGGAACACCGGTTACCCTTAAAAGAAACCTAGTGGCCCCTCCCCTTCCTTAATGTCCGCCGCCGCGGAGATACTCGAGGTCAGAGAGGTACACAAATCCTTCGGAAGGCTCCGGGCCATCGACGGTGTCACGTTCAGCCTCGCGGAGAAGAAGATAACCATCCTCATCGGTCCGAACGGCTCGGGCAAGACGACGCTGGTGAACGTGATCTCGGGCTTTTACAAACCCGATTCAGGTGACATCCTCTACAGGTCACAGAAGATCACCGGATGGGCTCCTCACCGGATTTACCGCACAGGGATAGCTAGGACCTTCCAGGTCCCCGCCCTCTTCTGGAAGCTCAACGTGCTGGAGAATCTTCTGGTCGCTGAAAAGCAGAACGAGGGGGAGAACTTCCTAAGGGCGCCCTTCAGAGGCCTGTGGAAGAAGGATGAGGAGGCCTCGACCGTGAAGGCTGCTCGCATCCTGGAACTGCTAAACCTGTCCCAGCACTGGAAGAAGCAGGCGAGCACACTCAGCGGAGGGCAGATGAAGCTCCTCGAGATGGGTAGGGCGCTCATGAGCGGAGCCGAGCTCCTCCTGCTCGACGAGCCGATCTCTGGCGTCAACCCCACCCTGGCGCACGAGATCTTCGCGACCATCGTGAGGCTCAGGGACGAGCTAGGGGTGACCTTCCTTATCGTGGAGCACCGACTCGATATCGCGCTGGGGTACGTGGACCAGGTCCTGGCGATGGCGTACGGCAAGATCGTCTCCTCCGGCACACCCCAGGCCGTGATCAGCGATCCGCAGGTCATCGAGTCGTACCTGGGGGCCTAGCGTTGCTTCAGGTCAGCGATCTCCACTCGGGGTACGGCAAGCTGCAGATACTCAACGGTGTCTCTCTCCGTGCCAACCCGGGGAGGATAACGGTCGTCGTGGGTCCGAACGGCTCCGGGAAGAGCACACTTCTGAAGTCCATCGCTGGGATAGCCACGATCTTTCAGGGGAAGGTAGAACTCGACGGGGTCCTCCTGTCGAAAAGGTCGGCCACGGATATCGCACGCTCGGGGATCGCGTACCTCCCGCAGACCGAGAACATCTTCACCAACCTCACGGTCAAAGAGAACTTCAGGATGGCAGGGTACACGGTGAAGGAGGACGACTACCCTTCGCGGGTGAAGGCCGCACTCGAACTCTTCCCCCAGCTCTCGCGCTATCTGGACACCAAGTCCGCGAACCTCAGCGGCGGGGAGAGGCAGATGGTCGCGATGGCCATGGCGCTGATGAGGAAGCCGACCGTGGTAATGTTCGATGAGCCGACTGCCAACCTGGCGCCCAAGGTCGCCACCCAGGTCCTGGAGACCATCGCGTCGATCACAAAGACCATGGATCTAACGACGATTCTCGTCGAGCAGAATGCAAAGCGCGCCCTCGAGATAGGCACCGATGCGTTCCTGCTTGTGAGCGGCAAGACGGTCTTCAGCGGGACCTGCAGGGAGCTGCTGGAGCACAAGGAGCTTGGTCGTCTCTATCTCGGGCTGCAGGTCGCCTAGTCCCGCCTCGGCTAACAGACCCTGATATTATATATCCGGATTTGAGGCGTGGTGCCATAATGCTACGCTCGGGGTGTTCGTCCGGATGCCAATAGAAGATCTGATGTGGGTCGAGAAGTACAGGCCGCACAGGCTAGAGGACGTAATCAACCAGACCGAGGTGAAGGAGAGGCTGAGGCCGCTCCTCGAGAAGCAGCAGCAGATGCCCCACCTGCTCTTCGCCGGTCCTCCCGGCAGCGGGAAGACCACGATCGCCCAGATCGTTGCCGAGAAGATCCTCGGCGAGCTAAAGTCCGACTACACGCTCTCCCTCAACGCGAGCGACGAGAGAGGGATCGCTACCGTGAGGGAGCGCGTCAAGGTCTTCGCGAGCTACTCCGACCGGAGGGAGGGCGTCCCGTTCCGACTAGTGATACTAGACGAAGCAGACGAGATGACGCGCGATGCACAAACTGCGCTGAGGCGCATAATGGAGGAGAGCTCCAGGTTCACGAGGTTTATCCTGGTCTGCAACTACTCCTCGAACATAATCGAGCCGATACAGAGCAGGTGCGCCATCTTCAGGTTCCAGAGGGTCGGCTCGCAGGAGGTGGTTGGCTACCTCAAGAAGATAGCTAAGGAAGAGAAGCTGAAGGTCACCGAGAAGGTGCTGGAGGCGGTCTACGAGGCGACCAACGGCGATCTCAGGCAGGCGATCAACCTTCTGCAGGCCGCCGCCACGGACGGGGAGATCACGATCGAGAGGATCGACGCGGTGACCGGCGCAATGGTGAAGGAGAGGGCCGCCGAGATAATCAACCTGGCCGTCCAGGGCGACTTCGCCGGCGCGCGCATAAAGCTCGTCGAGCTCACCAAGGTCTACGGCATACCCGAATCGGACTTCCTCCGCTTCTCGAACGAGGCGATAACGGGCGCCACACCCCACATGGCCGAGGCGATCAGGATCCTCGCCGAGTACGACTACAGGCTCGTTATGGGCGCGAACCCCGAGATACAGCTCACGGCCATGCTCGCCGAGCTGGCAGCGCTCAAGGGCAAGGCAAAGTGACCATCACCGTGGATCTCTCTCTTCCCAGGGGCATAAGGGACATCGACCCGGACGAGTTCGACCTCCACCACCGGATAAGGACGGCCTTCGACGAACTCGTCAGGGCATACAACTTCAGGTCGATGGAGCCTGCACCTCTCGAGACGCTCTCGGTTCTGCGTGCCAAGAGCGGGGAGCAGGTCGACGAGCAGATCTACCACTTCAAGGACAAGGGCGGGAGGGACATCGGGCTGAGGTTCGACCTCACGGTGGGGATGACCCGCTACGTGGCGGGGAAGAAGGGGCTCAGGCCCCCGATCAAGCTCGCCTCATACGGAGGCGTCTTCAGGTACGACGAGCCCCAGCACGCCAGATACCGCTGGTTCTACCAGTGGGACATCGAGATCTTCGGGGACCCCACGATAGACTCGGACGCCGAGGTGATGGACCTCTCATACAACCTCTTCAAGAAGTTGGGCCTGAGCGAGGTCATCCTCCACGTGGGCGACAGGAGGGTGGTCGAGGAGTACATCACGAAGACACTCAGGGTCTCATCCCAGGAGAAGACGATCGAGATGATGAGGGCCCTCGACAAGGTCGGAAAGAAGACGGACGAGGAACTCATCAGGGAGTACGAGACGAAGGGCGTCCGCCGGGACGAGATGAGCGGCCTCCTGGAGTTCGGGCGGACAACGGGGTCGCCCGACAAAGTCCTCACCAGGCTGGAGGAAACGGGACTCGGGTCGGCCCAGGGGCTCGGCGAGCTCAGGGACGCCCTCAGACAGAGGGGCGTCGCGAACGTCCAGTACAACCTGAGCATAGTGCGCGGCCTAGACTACTACACCGCGATCGTCTTCGAGGTCAAGGACGGGGCGCGCCCCGACCTCGGGTCTCTCTGCGGAGGAGGGCGCTACGACGTCCTCCCGAAGATATTCGGCAGGCCAGAGCTCTCCGCCACCGGTGCGGCGGGAGGCGTGGAGAGGATCGCCCTCTCGATGAGCCCGAGGCCCAGAGAGGCGAGGTCGGTCTACGTGGCCTACACCGAGCCGCTCCTGATGGAGCAGGCACTCGAGGCCCTGGCCAAGCTGAGGGCAACCGGGATAAGGAGCGAGGTCGGTCCTCGCGCCAAAGGTCTGAGGAAGCAGCTTGAGGATGCCAGCGCCACCGGTTTCAGGTGGGTCCTGATCATAGGGAGGAAGGAGCTTGACTCGGGCAGCTACCTCCTCAGAGACCTCGAGGAGAGGACGGAGACGCTCGTCCCCTCGGGAGAGTTCCTCTCCTACATCGGGGCTAGATGAGGCTCTTCAGCGGGGACCTGACGCACATCAGGATCGCCTCCCCCTCCTCGACGGTGGTCAGGAACGGGACCTGGAGCTCCACGGCCTTCCTCCTGACCTTGAACAGGTCCTTCCTCATCTTGTTGAGGTTCGTGTTCAGCGATATGATGAACGAGACCTTCCCGCCGGTCAGCATCTCCACCATCTCATCAGCGGTGGCGACCCTGACCACGCCGGGTCCCAGACGGCTTGCGAGGGACTGGGTGCTGACGAACCCTATGCCTGCCTCGCCGAAGCCCTCCAGGAGCGTCCTGATCTTCCTCAGGTCCGACCTCTCGTCCACGAGTATCATCCCCGTCTCGCCCTTCTTCGGTATCCTGAGCCCGGCCGCCATGAGGGCCCTGCTCATGGCCTCGGGGAGCGTGTCGCCGAAGCATGCGACCTCGCCCGTCGACCGCATCTCGACGCCCACCGTTGGTTCGGCGCCCTCGATCTGCATGAACGAGAACTGAGGGGCCTTCACTGCGAACCCCTTCGGCTCGGGCGCGTCCCTCAAGCCGGTGAGCTTCCCTCCGAGGAGCACGGGGGCGACCAGCTCGATCAGGTTCATCCCCGTGACCTTGGAGACGAAGGGCATCGAGCGAGAGGCTCTCAGGTTGCACTCGATGACCTGGACGTCGTCCTTTATGACCAGGTACTGGATGTTGAACGGCCCCTTAGCTTGTAGCTCGCGGGCGATGGCGCGGCTGTAGTCGCGCATCTTCTGCTTCGCCACCTCGCTTATCGTTATCGTCGGGATCGTCATTATCGCGTCGCCCGAGTGGACGCCCGCGTTCTCCACGTGCTCCATTATGGCGCCGATCACCGTGGTCTCCCCGTCCGAGATGCCGTCCACCTCGACCTCCTTGGCGTCCTCGATGAACTTGCTTATCGTGACGGGATAGTTGGGGTTGACCTCGACGGCCTTGGCGAGGACCGTGTCGAGCTCCCCGCCGCCCCAGATCACCCTCATCGCCGACCCGCTGAGGACGTGCGACGGCCTGACTATCACGGGGTACCCGACCTCCTCGCAAAAGTCCCTCGCCTGCTTGGTGGACCTGAAGCTGCCCCACTTCGGCTGCGGGATCTCGAGTTTGTCCAGGAGGAAGCTGAACCTCTCGCGGTCCTCCGCCCTCTCGATCGACTCCGCAGACGTCCCGAGGATGCTGACGCCGTTCTGGTCGAGCTCGAGGGCCAGGTCGTTGGGTATCTGCCCTCCGACGCAGAGGACCACCCCGATCGGCTTCTCCCTCTCGTAGATTGTAAGCAGCCTCTCGACCGTCAGCTCCTCGAAGTAGAGCCTGTCGCTCATGTCGAAGTCGGTGGAGACGGTCTCGGGGTTGCAGTTGACGACGACGACCTCCTCGACGCCGCCGGCCTTCAGCGCCCAGGCCATGTTCATCGTCCCCCAGTCGAACTCGACGGAGCTGCCGATCCTGTAGGGGCCCGCCCCCAGGACGATGACCTTCCTCGCTCCCGTCGGCTTGGCCTCGTCGGTCGAGCCGTTGAATGTCATGTAGAGGTAGTTGGTACGGGCCGGCCACTCAGCCGCGAGTGTGTCTATCACCTTCGTGTAGGGTCTGATGTCCATCCTCTCCCTGAGCGACCTCGCGTGCTCCTCGTCCATCCCAAGAGCGGCGGCGATCTGCTTGTCGGAGAAACCCAGCTTCTTCGCCTCGCGCACGAGCGCCGGGTCCCTCTCTATCCCGTCCTTGCCGCTCTTCGTGATCCGACCGTACATCTCCACTATGTTCTTGAGCTTGTAGATGAACCAGGGGTCGATGATGCTGAGCCTGCTCACCTCGTCCTCGGGAAGGCCCACCATCAGCGCCTCAACGACGTCGAAGATTATCTGGTCGGTGGGGTTCTTCAGCCTCTCCTTGAGGACCGCGACGTCGTCCGTCTCCACGAACCGGCGGATCGCGCCGTCATATCTTATGTTGAGCATCCTGGCCGCCTTCTGGAGCGCCTCCTCGAAGTTTCTGCCTATCGCCATGACCTCACCGACCGACTTCATCGCCGTCCCGATGCTCCTCGACGCGCCCTCGAACTTCTTGGTGTCCCACCGCGGCATCTTGACGACGACGTAGTCGAGCGAGGGCTCGAATAGTGCCGTCGTCACGCCCGTGACCTTGTTCTTCAGCTCCTCCAGGGAGTAGCCCAGGCAGAGCTTCGCTGCTATGTATGCTATGGGATAGCCAGTCGCCTTCGACGCGAGGGCGGAGGACCTCGAGAGCCTCGCGTTGATCTCGATCGCGTTGTATCGCTCCGAGCTCGGCTCGAGCGCGAACTGCATGTTGCACTCGCCGAGTATCCCGCACCTCGCAGCCGCCCTGAGCGACAGCGAGCGGAGCATGTGGTACTCCCGGTTGGTTATGGTCTGGGAAGGAGCGACCACGATGTTGTCCCCCGTGTGCACCCGCATGCTCAGGACGTTCTCCATGTTGCAGACCACCATGCTGTTCTCCCTCCCGTCCCTCATCACCTCGTACTCGATCTGCTTCCAGTGCCCGATGTACTCCTCGATCAGGACCTGGTGCGCGATGCTGAGGTTGAGCCCCCTCTGAACTATCTCGGCGAGCTCCCTGTCGTTCCGTGCGACCCCGCCTCCCCTCCCTCCGAGGGTGTAGGCGACCCTGAGGATGACGGGATACCCTATCTCCTTGACTATCTTCCGGGCGTCCTCCAGGGAGTACGCAGGCTTGCTCCGGGGGACGGAGACCCCGATCTCCTGCATCGCCTCCTTGAAGAGCTCCCGGTCCTCCGTTATCTCTATGCCCGAGATGGGCGTCCCGAGGACCGCCACCCCGTATCTCTCGAGGATCCCGCTCCTCGACAGACCCACCCCGCAGTTGAGGGCGGTCTGGCCGCCGAAGCCCAGCATGATCGCGTCGGGACGCTCCTTCTCTATGACCGCGGAGACGAACTCGGGGGTCACAGGCAAAAAGTAGATCCTGTCGGCCATCCGTCTGTCGGTCTGGATCGTCGCTATGTTCGGATTGACGAGCACGGAGGTGACGCCCTCCTCCCTCAGGGCCTTGAGGCACTGGCTTCCGGAGTAGTCGAATTGGCGGCCGCTCTAGCGGCTCTCGCCGGCTTCTCCGATTTTTATGGCCCCGCTCCCCAGGACGATCACTCTCTTCACATTCTCATGGTTCGAACTCTCTCACCTTCCGTCTTCTGCCCCTCTGCAAGCGAAGCGAACCTGTCGAAGACGAACCCCGCGTCATACGGACCGGGCGACGCCTCGGGATGGAACTGGACCGAGATGCAGGGCTTGTTCGTGTGGATCAGCCCCTCGATGCTCCTGTCATCGGCGTTCACGAACCACGGCCTCAGTTCTGTCTTCGAGAGGCTCTGCCCGTCCACCGAGTACCCGTGGTTCTCGCTCGTGACATACCCCCTCCCCGAGACCAGGTCGACGACCGGCTTGTTCTGCCCCCTGTGGCCGTACTTCAGCTTGTAGGTGACCGCCCCCTGGGAGATGGCGACGAGCTGCTCCCCAAGGCAGATCCCGAGGGTCGGCATCTCCGATTGGATGAGCCTCGCCGTAGTGGCCACTGTGTCGCCGCAGAGCTGAGGGTCCCCGGGCCCGTTGCTGATCACCACCCCGACCGGGTCGTGCTTCATGATGTCTGCATACGAGTAGTCGAACGGCGCCCTCACCACGCTGTAGCCCCGGGTGAGGAGATTGCGGATTATGCTCAGCTTCGTCCCGCAGTCCAGGAGCACCACCCTTCTGTCAGACTCGCCGTAGGTCTGCGCCTTCGTCGGGGAGACCTTCCTCACGAAATCGATCGAGCCGTACTTTGTGGACTGCCTGAGCAGCCTCATCAGGTCCCTCCTCGATGAGAGCTCGACGCCGTTCGCGAGGACACCCATCATCACACCCGTCTCCCTCAGCTTCGTGACCAGCGCCCTCGTGTCGATATCGCTGATCCCAGGGATACCTTCGCCGCGCATCCACTCGGAGATCGTCCTCTTGGAGTCCCAGTGGTTGGGGCGTTCGCAGTTCTCCTGCACGATTATCCCGCTGACCTTGATGGACTCGGACTCGAACTGCCGGGGCAGACCCATGAGGTCGAGGTCCTGCATGCTCGGGACGCCGTAGTTTCCGATGAGAGGGTAGGTGAAGGTCAGGACCTGGCCCGCGTAGGAGGGGTCGGTCATCGATTCCGGATATCCCACCATGCCCGTCGTGAAGACGACCTCCGCCACTGTCGTCGTCTCTGCGCCGAAGCCCTTCCCGAGGAAGAGCGAACCATCCTCGAGAAGAAGGACGGCCGGATTGCTCCCCTCAGTTTTCTCCATTGCGTCTCTTAAAGAAGATAGGCTGAGGTCGGTGTATTTTTAAACGCTTTGACGGTTTCGCGCGCTCTGACGGCGTGCGGGCCCCCTGGACTCGAGCTGCTTCCTCTCCTCGGTTATGAGGTCGGTCAGAGCAGTGAACGCCTTCCCGACCTCCTTCATCTTCACGACTATGATCGTGTCGGTGTGGCAGCTCACCGTGTCCTCGATATTGACGTGTCTCCTCGCTATCTGGTTGTAGAAGTTGATGATGCAGCCTGGCGTCGTCCTGATCTTGATCGGGCTCTGGACGATGATGGCGGCGTAGTCGTCCCCCTCCTCCAGGATGACCGAGTCGGGCAGCCTGTCCCTTATCCTCTTGTGCAGCTTCTGATCGAAGATCAGGGTGATGGAGGATATGCTCTCCGAGACGTGCAGAAAGTCGTGCTGGTGACTGGCCAGCATGCCGCTGACAGCCTCGAGAGTCTTCCGAGTCTTCTCCACGGAGATCTTGGAGACGTGCGTCCTGACGTTCACGACGCTCTCCGCTATGACCGTCCGGATCTCCTCGGACGCGGCAGTGTACACGCCCCGCAGCCGCTTCAGAGAGGTGATGATTGTCTCCACGTTCACCTCCCTTCCCAGCTTCTCTGAGATCCTGGGCTGCATCATCCGGGAGACAGCGCTCATGTTGGCGTAGTCCCTCGCCAGAGCGTCCTGGAGGGACAGGTCGTAGTCTATCTCCTCCCTAACCGCCGCAGCTATCCCACCCGGGGTGACCGATTTCGTGACAAGAGCACCCTAATTTGGGTCTTTTATGGCCAAAATCTATAAAAACGTTTCATCGAGGGTCGAAAAACCCTTGAAAGAGAAGATAGTTCTCGCCTATTCCGGCGGGCTGGACACCTCAGTCAGCATCAAGTGGCTGCAGGAGAAGTACGATGCAGAGGTGATCACTCTGACCCTGGACCTCGGGCAGAAGGAGGACTTTCGGGAGATTGCGGCCAGGTCCAAGGCCGTGGGCGCGGTAAAGCACTTTGAAGTGGACGTGAAGGACGAGTTCGTTAACAACTACGTGCTCCCCTCGGTCCGCGCGAACGGCATGTACGAGGGCAAGTATCCCCTTGCGACCGCGCTAGGGCGCCCGCTGATCGCAACGAAGCTAGTGGAGGTGGCCGAGAAGGAGGGTGCGACGGCGGTGGCCCACGGCTGCACCGGGAAGGGGAACGACCAGGTGAGGATCGACGTGACCGTGAGGGCGCTCAACCCGTCTCTGCGCGTCATCGCTCCCGTGAGGGAGTGGAACATGAGCAGGGACCAGGAGATAATTTACGCGAAGAAGCACAACATCATGGTGAAGCCCTCCAACTCTATCTTCAGCATCGACCAGAACCTCTGGGGGCGATCCATAGAGAGCGGCCCGCTGGAGGACCCGAACACCGAGCCCCCCGCCAACGCGTTCGTGTGGGTCACGCAGCCACAGGACGCCCCTGACACCCCTGGCTACATCGAGCTGGGCTTCGTCGAGGGTGT
>JAPCJS010000012.1 GCA_027886825.1 Nitrososphaerota archaeon | reverse complement strand
GGTGCAGGAGATCGGTCCTAACTTCATACTGACGCAGAAGGGAACTGTCACGTTGTCGAAGTATTACATCCCCAAGTATCTGGTGCGCGGGTTCGATGGCTCGACTCTCTGGTTCAATGTGACCGAGGGACAGGCGGAGACCGAGTTCAAGAGAGACAACGCTCCAAATACTACTGCCTACCAGAAATATAGAACGACGGGTATGGTAGACGTAGACACCTGGATACCGACAGTACAGCCTTAGGCTAGGACGAGTAATCCATCGCCACCGTTAGCAAACAAGAGGAGACGGCGGAAGCTGACCGCCGTCTCCCATCGTTCTTTCAATTCTTTTCTTGGACCCTGTCACCTGACTACCAGATGTTACGCTATCTTAAATGATTTTTACACGGCGAGTATGCTCTGCATATTCTTGAAGTCAAGCCGGTGGTTTTCTCGATCAATATCTCCGAGAAAGAATTCGGCAGGGCCCATACCATGACGCACGCTCGTTCTAGTTCGAGGACTCTACCATCATCTTCATAAGTTGGAAATGTGAATGGCAGAGTGTTGAGCTCCTTCAACAGCATCTTGGTTGCAGTCGACGGATCGCCCAACTCCATGAGGGCTGCGGAGATCGCAGTTGACCTCGCCATGAAGAACGAGGCGCACCTCTATGTCCTCAGCGTGATCTCGGCTCCTGTCTTCGCATCGACGGGCATCCAGGGGACGGCGGGCTCGGGTCCCTCGGCCGAGGAGTTCTTCGACAAGGCGAAGAAGGAGGCGGAGGGATTTGTGGCGGGCATCGTCTCCAGGGCCGAGGCGGGCGGGCTGAAGGTGCGCGGCGAGATAATTGAGAACGTACCCTCTGTCGTCGAGGCGATCACGGACTATGCGGAAGAATGGAAGATTGGGCTCATCGTTGTCGGGACCCGTGGCCTGAGCGGGTTCAAGAAGCTCCTCCTGGGCAGCGTCTCCTCGGAGCTCGTCTCGCACGCTCCGTGCAGCGTGCTCGTGGTCAGATAGCCCTCGAGTCTCCGACTGCCCTCAGATCTTCCAGATCTGAGCTGCTCAGGTCCCCTCGGTCGACTTCTTCAGAGCAAAGCCCCCGTTCTTGATCTCGAGCTCGTAGATGTCGTTGACGTCCAGCCTCATCCCGAACATGTCATACTCGCTCTCGGTCAGGACCATCGTTATCTTGGGGAAGACCATCTCGCGGACCTGCGGGACTAGCCCCATCGACTGCAGCTGGTTTACCATGCTCTGGACCATCCTGCCCTCGTCGCCCATCCCGTAAGTCTGCGACCCTCTCTGCTTCACCTCGACCAGCTCGATCTGTTTGGCAGGGAGTCCCGTCAGCGGCTCGGTTACACTGCTAATCCTGTAAACTCTTACCTGGACCATATTCCGAGTCGCAAGCGTCCTGTATTAAAACAGACCGAACTCCTCATTCAGTCTCGTCCGCTTCTTCCTTGTGTTCCTCGGGCTCGACGCCGAGAATCTCGGCCGCGGTCTGCCCGCTCTCGACGTACCCAGAGTCCTGTCCCGACGCGCCCGGCCCACCGACCCGCTGCTCCATCGGCTCCTGCTGATGGCCCGTCCCTGCGTTCCTCAATATCTCCTCCACCTCCTGGGGCGTGATTATCCTCGCCATGGACAGATTGACGAGGCTGTTGGAGCTCGCGTTCCCGGTGAGCCTCCCGATGGGCCCCCTGGTCTGACGCCACTTTAGCTTCGTGTTGCCGCTCTTCGAGGTGTAGATTATGCCGAGTATGTCCTGAGCGTTGATGAAAGTGATATCCCTGATCTTCTTCAGCGTCACCTTGTCCGCCGCCTCGATGTATATCGACCCGGGGTCCATCTCCTTCTCGGGGAAGACCTCCGAGTCCCTAAGGTACGACTCTGGGATGAAGCTCCTGCAAGTGCTGTTCACAAGGAACCTCCTGAACCCCTCAAGATGGCACGTCACGTCAATATCTACCAACAGTGACACCTAGCGACTCGGGAGCGCTATTAGCCTATATTTGAACCTAGGTCCGGCGGTCGTGCAGCCGGTTCAACGCTTATGTGGCGCTGTGAGAGTGGTCGGCTCATGAAGGCCGACGCCAAGACGGAGAAGGCCATCCTCGGCCTCCTCAAGGGATTCAGAGACAACTTCTCCATGAAGGACATCGATGGCGTGCTCAGCCTCTTCGCGGAGGAAGCCGACGTCGTGATGCTGGGCTCCGAGGACTGGGAGATGGGGGTGGGATGGAGGAACCTCCGACCCGTGTTTCAGAGGCTCTTCTCAAGGAAGGAATCGTTCTCGTGGGACTGGAAGTGGAACACTGTCTCCTCGTCGGGCTCCGTGGCCTGGGTCCTCGCGACCGGTGATGTCCACACCCGGATGGGCGAGACCGATGTCCCCTCGCCCTACAGGCTTAGCGCCGTCTTCGAGAAGCGCGGCGACAAGTGGCTCTGGATGCAGTTCCATGGGTCCGAGCCAGTTGTCACGAAAGGATGATATCCTAGGCCGCCTCCCTTGGCAGGACGGGCTGTGACGACATTAGCCCAGGTGATTTGTGATCCACGATCTTGAGTTCCGAGCCCGTCTCCTAGGGACCGGTGCGCCATGAGGTTCCTCGTGAGGCTCGTTCCCCGGGCTGCAGATCGCGCCGCCGTCCTCTCGACCATCAGGAGCATCGCCACCAACCTGGGCGGAAGCGCGGTGAACCCGAAGTGGACGTCCTACGGAGCGCTCGAGATCGACATCTTCGCCCCATCGCGTCAGGACTTTGAGGTCGTCATGGCTGCGATCGCCCCCCTCGTTGAGAAGGTGGAGTTCGCCAAGGACCTCCAGGAAGCGCCGCCGTTCCTGTCCAAAGAGCGCGCCATAGACGAGGCGGTCGCGCTCTTCAACGCCGAAAGGTTCTGGGAGGCGCACGAGGTCCTGGAGTCGCTCTGGAGGGTCGCCGAGGGTGCCGAGAAGAAGCTGCTCCAGGGCCTGATCCTGGTCTGCGCTGCCTTCGTCCACCACCAGAAGGACGAGAGCAAGGTCGCCCTGGGCGTCGCGCGCCGGGCCCTCCCGCTGCTCGTCTGGACCGACCCGATGTACTACGTGATCGACGTAACTGGGGTCAGAGGGAGGATGACGCGGATGGTGGAGGATGGGACGTTGTCCCTGTTCAAGCTCTAACCAAAGACGGGAAGGTTCAGAGGGTGGTTCTCTTCCGAGACGTATGTCTTTCTCCTAGCTGCGATGATGTCCAGGACCACCGTGGCTAAGCCCAGCAAGATCGAGGCAGGGGTCGCTGGGTAGCTCGTCCAGGTCTGCCATGACGCGGCCACAGAGACGAGCACAAGGAACGCCACGATGACAGACAGCAGCGCGGAGATGTAGAATGCCCTGGAGAAAGCAAGGAAGCAGACCAGCGAATCTACCAGCAAGATGGCTCCGAGCACAAGCACAATGTGTGCCGCCCCGAACAAAGAACACGACCCAGCGCAACTGAGATCTCCCATTTCAGCGCCGAAGATCTGATTCCAGTACGCGCCTAATACGATGCTCCAAGCCCCATTCACAAGACTCAGGACCGCTGCCACAGTCCGTAGCTTCAACTACTTCAGCATCCGGAGCTTGTAGTACCCTGCCTCGATGTGCTTGTTGAGGTAGTCCTTGACCATGAAGAGCCTGTGCACCGACTCGCCGTCGTCGGGCGCGATGGTCCAGTCGTCCAGGACCACGAACTCGTGCGCCGAGCCATCCTTGCAAGTATGAGCGATCTTCTTCCCCGGCTCCACGCCGAGGCTCATCATGTAGACCTCCCTGATGTTGGTGCACGTCAGTATCGCCCACTGCTCGTTCTGGCCGATCTCCTCGAACCCGACGCTGGGCCGGAGCGGCTCTCCGTACCTCTTGTCGTCGCAGAAGAGCCTCCGGCAGGACCTGCACCTCCAGACATCGACCGTGCCCTGCAGATAGTTGTCCCTGTTGACGTTGACCATTCCGACCATGACGATCTCGTGCTCATGGCTCGGCTGATTCGGCTGGCTCATCCGGTCCTTCTCCTGGCCTCGTAGGCCGGGATCAGCTCCAGGGTGAGCTTGTCGGACATCTTCCTCTTCTCCCTCATCTGGACGGACGTCCTGTCCGGGAAAGACCTGAACAAGTTGGATATTGCGAGCCTCGGATGGACGGGCAGATAGACTTTTTCGTCGGAGGCCCTGATGAGCATCCCCCTGGCGAGGAGCTGCCGGCTGGCCTCCTCGTCGCCTATGCCTAGCGAGCCCTCCTTCAACGCCCTGAGGTATGTCTCGGCCTCGCCGCGCGTCAGGCCAAGCTCCCGGGTGAGCCTATCGAGGACCGATCCTTCATCTCTTATCAAGAGGGTGCACCTGCATGCTTGTCAGTCTGCCTCAGCAAAAGGATTCCGGCCCCCAGGCCGCGCCCGCTATCTCCGCTTGGATGTCTCCGGGGAGTCCCAGAGTATCTGGAAGTAGTCCTTGGCGAACCCGGCCAGGCCTATGTGCTCCGCCCAGATCGCCAGCGCCGAGCTGGCCGTCTCGCCCTCTCCGAGCAGGAGGACCACCTGTTTGGAGTCTGCGATGACCCCTCCCCCATACAGCATCTCCCTCGTCTTCACCTCGGCGACGGCGCTGAGTATCGTGTAGGTAACATCGGGAAGGTCCTCCGAGACGAGTATCTCTATCTTGACGCCCTTCTCCTTGAGGGCCGCCAGGATCCCCGCTATCTCCTCCGCATAAGGCGCGATGACCGACGGGAGCGCGATGAGTAGTTCGTTCCTGCAGTCGAGCACCATGGTCCTGAGCCTCGAGAGGATCTCGGCAGTTCCCCTCAGGATCCAGATCTCCGGCCTCTCCTGCCCGCCCTTCTTCTCGTAGATACCTGTCAGCTCTTTCAGGACCAGCTGCTCTTTCTCCCTCCTCTCTGCCTCGTTCCTAGATCTCATCTCGTCGATCGCGGTGCCCGGGGACTTGGCCGTGTAGAGGATCGGCCTGCTCTTCTGCTCCTCTATCCATCCGCTCGCATGGAGCCCCTCCAGGGCTTCGTAGACCTTGGAGTACGGGATCCTCGCGGCCTTGCTGACCTCGCTCGCGGTCATCGTGCCCCTCTCGATGAGCGCGACGTAGGCCTTGACCTGCGTCTTGGTCAGGCCCAGCGCCTCGAGCGCCGCCCCGGCCTTCTCGCTGAGGCTCAATAGCCAACCGTGCTCCCGCTGATCCGATCGCCAGCTTTCCGCGCGTGGGGGTCCCTCTAACGCGGGGACTAGGGACTCCCCTTGCCGAACGTGAAGACGTTGCCGTCGGGGTCGTCGAACTGCGCGATCTCCCCCCAATCGAACTTGGTATAGTCCTGCGAGAACTTCACTCCCTTCTTCTTGAGCGCAGCCGCATCTTTCTCGAGGTTCTCGCTCCAGAAACTGATGCCGGTGTTCCCAGGCTCTAGCTCGCCCTCACAGAGGTGAAGCTTCCACGACGCGCCCTTCGGCCACACCGTGATCCAGTGATCCTCGATGGAGGTGCTGAAGCCCAGCTTCTCCTTGTACCATCTGGCGGATTTCTTTGCGTCCGAGACCATTACTGCCACGCTGAAACCTTTTGAAATCATGCTCGAGAGCGCAAAGCCCCCCCTTTTCGGTCTTTCTGTCGGCGCCGGCCGACCGTGCGCGTCACCAAACCTTATCCCAAGTGTCATCCGGATTGAACGAGCGCAGAAAGATGGCCCCCCTGTGGACGATACTAGTCATCGGCCCCCCTACATCGGGGAAGAGCTCGCTGGCCAGGCGCCTGATCCAGAGCGTGAGGGGCTCGGTGAGGATCAACCCGGACGAACTGCGCCTCATGCTGTTCAACGACCTGGCTCCGGTGCACGATGAGGACCTCGTCTACAACGCCCTGATCCGCCTCCGCGACCTTTCGCTCGCACATCGGCATTCGGTCATCATCGATTCGACCGCCCCGAGACGCTCGACGAGAGAGTACTTCCTCAACGGGGGCGCCCGGTGCCGGCACCTGATCGTCATCATGGACGTCGACAAGAAGATCCTCCACGAGAGGGCGCGGGAGCACGACAAGCTCAGGCCGCTCAGGGCCTTCGAGGAGGTCTGGCAGGAGCCCCAAAACACCCTCCCGCTCTTCAAGTTCAAGAACGACAACGAGGAACAGTTCGAGACCAGCTTCTACCTGCTGATGGAGTACATCAACCACGAGTACATGCAGCACAGCAGCGTCATCAGGAACATCTTCCGGAGAGGACGCAAGGAGCAGACGACCCCCGGGTCCGTCGTGGGCAAGCTGCCCCCGACCTGAGCGGGACCGTCCTAATCCGGTTCTCTTCTAGAGTGTGGCGCCGGCCACCATGAATATCGTCACGAGGATGAGCAGGGCCATCCCGGCCATCGAGCCCATCCTGAGCCTCCTCGAAGCAGCTGCGAGCTCGGGGGGAGGCGGGCCCGGTGTCTTCATCAGGGCCTCGCTCATCCCGGCGATCCTGTGGGCGGAAGGTATGACGACCGCGAAGACCAGGCCCAGGGGGACCAGCGAGAGCACCGCCCCGATCGAGATGTAGAGACCGAAGGGCGTCGAGGGGGACATCATCGAGAAGTCGCCGTCCGTTATCACCGCCACCATTGCCACGCCAAAGACCAGCGTGATTATCGAGAAGATCTCGATATAGCGGGCGTACCTGGGCAGAACCCTGGCAGAGAACTCCACCCTCGTGGAGCCCGATAGCCCTGGCAACGAGGGACCCACGACCATCCCGAAGACCATCACCGCCCCGAGCCATCCGATCGCGCCGAGGATGTGGACCCACAGGACGACGGTGTTCAGTACCATCAGTAAGGGGAACTCTCGGATTCGGTTAAAATCTTTCGCCCCCTGAAGGCGGACACGACCTCGCGCAGGTTGACGAGGGTTATCGAGAGGATCGTCAGGAGCGGTATCAGAGCATAGTAGTAGATCGGCGTGGAGAGGCCGACGCTGAGGAGCATCGTGACGAACCCTGACCCAACGCCCGGGAAGAGGAGCGCCGCGTTCGTGAAGAGGAAGACGGCAGCCGACGCGAGCAGCGCCTCTCTAAGCCTGGCGCGGTTGTACATTACGAATAGGGGCAGCGCGGCGAGGGCGAACCTCGGGTCGAACGCCGAGAGGGCGAGGACGACCCCTGAGACGAACGGCCTGTCGCTCTTCCCCAGGTACAGGGAGAGCAGGATGAGGAACGTCTCGAGCACCTTTGACTGCCCCTCGGCCCACTGCCAGTAGTAGCTCGCGGAGAGCCCCCAGTTGAAGAGCGGCAGGGGCTGCAGCAGGACCACAATCGCGACGACGATCGTGACCGCCGCCCCTTTCTCGCCCACCAGCTTGTAGATGAGAAGTGCGATGAGCGGCAGCAGGAGGAACTGGAAGACGTCGAACGCTATCAGCGCCTGCTGGTACCCGAGCGCGAGCAGGGGGACTACCATCACCAAGAAGGAGGGGAGGTACTTGTAGGTCTCCGGCTGTGGCAATACTACGGGCCCTCCGTCGTCCACGGCGCCGGGAGTGTACACGTTCGATGCATCGTGCAGGAGCCTCCATGCGCCCACGTAGAACGCCGAGAAGTCCTTCGCCAGCGGCCGGTTACTGCAGCACCCCGAGTTATTCACCTGGATCTCGGGATACGCCTCGATGAACGTCACCAGGTTGAGGAGTACCAGGGAGGCCATGACGGCGAAGAGGACGACCTTCCTCGAGTCGGCGCGGTTGGACATCTGTATGTCTGTCCCTGCCCCTCCCGCCAAGGCAGCCGTTATAAGATGCGGGACCTCTCTCCGCTTCTACGTCACCGGTTCCGACCGCGCTGCCGCGTCGTGGACAGTCCTAGTAGGAGACGGTAAAGTGGACTATGGCCAGCTGTCCCCAGTTGTCCGCCGCGACTACGGTGTACTGTCCTGGCGGGAGAGGCGCCTTGCCGGTGGACCCGTCCGACCATACCTGGCTCACATCCACGCTGACATGGGCGGTCCGACTCTGGACGATTCCGGAGGAGCCCGCTCCCGTGAAGTTGTCGCTGTTCGGCTGGAAGACGTAGTAGCCCAGGTCTGCACCCCCTATCACGCACATGTAGACCTGGGGACCGTGGACGTCGACCACCTCTCCGGAGGTGTAGTTACCGGGCGTGTAATAGCCCTGGAGCACATCGAAGGCGATCGGCGCGAACTTGCAGATGGGGTTGGAACCCACTCCCTTGTAGTCGCCCAGTCCGGTGACGTTGTTGGTCCCCGGAAGGATGTTCGTGACGCTAGCGTTCACCTGGAATACCGTCCCTGACGGTCCGAGATCCGGCGAGACCATGAGGCTCAGCTCGAGCCCGAGCGTCCGATCGATCGTCGTCGTCTGGCTGGCGCTGCCGCTCTGACTCTGTCCCGTGGCCGACATCACCGCAAACGCTACCGTCCCGATGCCGATGACTATCATCGCGACGAGAGACACGAATATTATGGCCCCCGAAGCATGACGTGGTTGTTCTGTGTGCATGGTGGCACCTTGGTGACGACGGGAGATAATCCCAGGCATTAGAACAGCGACGGACCCGGCCCCTCTGCCTCCCCAAACCTGCAAAAATTGCATGTTATTGGACGATGCGCGACCACCCGGGCTGTTCTGGTCTCCGGACGGCCGTTCGGGAGCTTAGCCTTATCCCCGCCCCCGCCCAATGGAGACCGACGAAGATGTTCAAAGCAACACAAAGCACAGGAAGACAGAAACTCCTAGCGGCGGGCGCGATCGTAGTGCTCGCAATCCTCTCCATCCAGACCTACGAGCTGGTAGCCGGATCGGGCGCGGCGAGCTCGATAGGGATCCACAGCGTAAACGGAAGCACAAACCCCGCGGCCAACAGCACCATCACCGTCTCCGGCAGCGGACTGGTGAACATCCAGCCCGACAGGGCCATACTCACGATCGGGGTCACGAGCCAGGACTCCTCGGCCCAGACAGCCGCCCAGCAGAACGCGGCGATCATGAGCAACGTGATAACCGCGCTCGGAGCCATCGGCATCAACAGCAGCAGCATCCAGACCACCTCCTACAACATCTACCCGCAGACCCAGTACAGCAACGGTCCAGCGGTCATAACGGGCTACCAGGTGACGAACGAGATCCAGGTCACCATCCAGGTGCCTAGCGCCTCGCTCGGAACGCTCGGCGCCAAGGTCGGTCAGGCGATCGACGCCGCCACTGCGCAGGGAGCCAACCAGATCTACGGGATCCAGTTCACCGCATCGAGCGCGGCCATCAACCAGGCCACCAACCAGGCGCTAGCTCTCGCCGTCCAGGACGCAGCAGGACGGGCCAAGGTAGTAGCGACAGCACTCGGAGTGACGGTCATCGGGGTCGTCTCGGTCGACGCAAGCCCAAGCTACCCGTCGCCGATCGTCTACACCCCCAACAGCGCGGCATCCCTCTCGACCCCAGTCGTCCCACCCCAATCGCTGCAGATCACAGCCTCTGTCCAGGCAATCTACTCGATAAGCTGAGCACCCCCTAAAGGGTGCCATCCACTCTTTTTCTGCAGACCGAGAAAAGCACGCCGGTCACCACAAAAATTCTACGCCTCGCACCATTGGACGCAGGGACGATCCGGGACGCCCTCCGGCGGAATGCTATCGTGCCATCAGCCGGTGCCCTAGAGATCGAGAAGAGGCGGGGTTAGAGAGCCTTCATCCGGTTATTCTTCGGGTTGTGCTCGACCTCGGCGAGCCCCATGACCTCCATGACCGGGGGCACGTACATCCCGAACCGTCCCCTGAGCCCCTTCTTGGTCCCGTACCATCCGCCGATGGGGTTCCTGGGAGAGCGACCCCATGCCTCGACCGTCCCTTCCGCTGCAGGCTTCTGCTCGTCGGCGCTGCCGAGCAGCATCCAGTCGCCGCTCTTCTTGAGCATCGTGCGGAGGTCGTCAATCGCGCGTAGTTCATAGCGGAGCTGCGTCTTGCCCACCTGTACGACAAGGGTAGGAGGCGCCGAGGTCTCGTCCCTGTACGCCTCGAACTCAGAGGTCCCGGGCGGCGTCTTCAGAACCCACGGCGAGTCCTTCGTCCCGTTACCCTTGGTATCTTTGGGCATTTGATTGTCTGGCCATTTTTGCGGTTTGATCGGTTATAACATCTCCGTTCCCCGTTTGAGCCTCAGTTGCTAATTCCTGATGCATCCCAGGGTCGTCGGAGACCTCAAACGAAGAGCTACTGTCGGTGACTCGCCTAAAATCTACCAGAACCTCCTTATATGTTGGCCGGAAAGCGCCGGTCGTAGGATGACTCGCCGTGCTCGCTTTGGTGTGTTTGGTGGGCTGGAGTGAAATCAATTGAGTAGCATGCAGAGCATCCGTTCGATCACGCTCATCTGCCTCCTCGCGTCTCTTGCTCTGCTCCCCTCCGTTGCGGTCGCCAACTCTGCGAGCCCGACCATCTCCTCGGTCAGCCTCGGGACGGTCCCGAGAGGGGTGGCGGTCAACTCGATCTCCGGCGTGATCTATACCGTGCTCTTCCTGAACGGGACCACCATCACGCTCTCGTCGCAGACCCACGACGTCGTCGGGAGGGTCGCGACCCCCTCGCCCTACACCGTCGCCGTCGACTCCGTCACCGACCAGGTGTACGTCTCCCAGGGTCAAGGTGCCTCCATATCGGTGATAGATTCCTCCGGCAACACCGTGCTGGGCACCGTCCAGGGGGCCGGCACCCCCTACGCCATGGTCGTGGACGAGCCGCAGGACCTCATCTTCGCCGCGGACACAAGCAGCAACTCTCTCTGGATCATTAACGGCGCGACGAACACCGTGGAGTCGCGCATCCCGATGGGCGATACCTCTGCTCTCGCGTTCGACCCCAACGACCACGAGGCGTTCATCGGCAACGTCTCGTCAGACTCCTCCAGCGGCTCGATCACCGTGGTGAGCAGCGACAACCAGTCCATAATCCGCACCTTCCAGATACCCATAGCGCCCAGCCACTTCGCGGTCGATCCTGTCTCCCATCTCCTCTTCGTCACCGGGGCCGGAAACGCGGCGGGGATCAACTTCCTCGCCATCAACGACGAGACCTTCCAGACGGTATACCAGCACCACCTCGGTGATTCGCCCCAGATCGTGACCGAAGCCGCCTCGCCGGACGTCTACGTCAGCGATCCAGGCGTGAACAGGCTCTATGAGCTCGACGGGGGGACCGGCAAGGTTCTCCTGAACTCGAGCGGAGATTCGGCGCGAGGGATCTCGTTCGCCGGGGTTACCGCGATAGCCTTCGACCCGGGCTCGGGCAACCTCTACATCACCGAGAACGAAGTCACCAGCCTCATCATCCTCGGCAGCGGGGCGACCACTTCTACACCCGTACTCTTCGCTCCCCTGGGGTATGTCGTGGCCCTTCTGCTCATCGTCGCGTTGCTGCTCGTCGCGCTGGTCGTGATACGCAGGCGCAAGGGGCGCAAGATGCCACCCGACGCCGTGACCCAGAGCTAGCGCGACCAACCATAGGCCCATCCCACCGACGGATTGGGCTTTACTAAGAAATCACATGACGAAATAGCACTGTTTTATCGGATACTTCTAATCTTATATAGAGCCCCGCGCGGCTAGATAATGGAAATGCAAGCCAGGAAGAGCGGTATCGCTCCCGTCGTGATCACAGTCGCCGTCATAGCCCTAGTCGCAGTCGCCGCCGTCGCTGGCTATGTGCTGCTTGCCAAGGGTCCGACGAGCTCCACCCAGACATCCTCCTCATCCTCGACTTCGACCTCGGGCACCCCCACTACCTCGATCAGCACCAGCTCGACGGGCACAGGCACCTCGACCCAGTCGGGCTCGACCACCAGCGCCACCTCCAGCTCCTCGGCCTCTTCCGGTACCTCGAGCTCGACCTCGACGGCCCAGACATCGGGCTCTGTCACTACCACGATCACCACCACTACAACCTCGTCGAACTCGTGCGTGACCAACACGACCACGACCTCGTCGCAATCGACCCCACCGCTCGCCGACTTTGCCACACTCCTCGGAAACTTCTCCCAGATCTCGATGACGCTGGGGAGCAACACGGGCTCGGGGGCTTCTCATTCTGACTCGTCCTACAGCGTGGCCTACGCGAGCAAATCGGGCGGCCTGACGACATACAAGGTGCAGATCAACGACAACGTCTCGGGGGCGAGTTCGCTCACCCAGGCGTGGATAACCTCCAGCGGCACCGTGATCGCTTTCGACTCGGGCGGCAGCAACGTGACGGGCACGCAGGCCGACTCGGCACTATCCTCGAGCGCGGCTCCCTTCCTGTCGCTCATCGCGCAGGGCCAGCTGCTCGAGCTCTACACATCGTCGCCGGAGGTGCAGCCTGTGAACCAGACAGGCGTGATGATCGGTCCAACACCCTTGTACGTGACGAACTTCGCGGCCAGCAGCCTTCCCGTCGTCGTCAGCACCTGCACCGGCGTCTATACCTTCGCGGGCTTCGCCCTGCAGGCGGTCGCCATCTCGGGAACGGACATCATCCTTGTGATCCAGGAGAACATCCAGGGTACGGATGTCTCAGGATCGGTGACGACCCCCCTCTACGCCGTCCTGCAGATCACTTCTCTGACTCAGGCCTGATTGATGACCAGCAGTCGATTTCTGCTTTTCATTCTCAGCGGAGTCCACAGGCCGCTTCTAGCAGGGAAGGTTACGATATCCGGACAGAAGCTCGAGGTTCGACGAGGGAACTGAAGTCATCTTCCACATGTTCAGAATTAGAAGAGACGGACCTTCGCCTTGGGTAGGAACTTCAGAAAGTCACTGTCTCTTGTCCAGATGCTTGCGTCGTATCGTCTTACGGAACCCGCTATGAGAGCATCGAGCAGGTCTGCTTTGGTCGGCTTCAACTCTGACGCGAAGTCTGCATCGAGCCTCGTCAGCGGTACGATCTCTGCCGCCGTCCCATCCAGGAACCTCTCATACCTTTCTGCCGACATCCCCGCCGTCCTGTACCCCCACAGGAGCTGAAAATGGGAGATGGCAGAAACATAGAAGGAGCTTCCCTCCAGTACCTGCCTTACGATACCCTCACCGTATTCCGACAGGCCGGAATCACCTAGAAGAGACGGGTCGAGAAGAATCTTCAACGAGCGCTCGCTCTGCTTCCTTCACCTTCGGTCCGATTTTTCCCAAGTCGCTTGCCATTTCGTTTATGATCGACCTAAGTTCGTCAGGGTCCACCCCTGCACGCCCCGACCTTCTGAGAGTTATGGCGCCCCCTGACCCTCGAAGGCCACCGAGTCGCCCGGCTTTATCCCTGTCTTGTCGGCCAGTTTCTTGGGGATAGTCACCTGAAGCTTCTTGGTGACCTGATAGTGCTTCATAGTATTACTTCCTTACTTTATGGATCTAACGCTTCCGCCTATCGGGGACTTTGCGGCGGCCTCGACCGGATCTGCGGAAGATGAACTCCGTTAGATACCTCTGCGCTTCTAGCTGCATCGCATCAATTCCATCTAGAACGCCCCGTCAGCGTTAGGCGGGTTCTCCGGGATCTGCTGTGTGATGTCCCAGTACTCGACGACCTTGTCCCCGCTGAAACGGAAGAGGTGGACCTGCCTGAGCCCTCCGTCGCTGGGTCGGGGGGTGGAAAGCTGAGTGTAGACCGCGACCATGTCTCCATCGCCAAGCACGTACCTGACTGTGAGCCCAAAGTCCGCTTCCAGGTCGCCTGACATCCCTTCCTCTCGGGCAGCGATCATCGCGTCCGTCAGTGCGTCCATGCCGCCAGCGACGTAGGGGTTGTGGGTCTTGCAGTCGGGCGCGAAGAAACGCAGCCCATCCTTTGGCCTGCCTTCGCCGATCAGCCTCAGGAACTCGACAGCCATCTCCTTGCGGCCTGCCTCTCCTCCCAGGTCAGCCAGGAGCTCTGCGAGCCGGTCCGTGCTCTCGGTCTGTCCCTTCTCCATCCCTGAGGCCACCATCCCATCGCGGTCTGCCTTGGTCTCAAAGAGAGAGACGACGGTAACCTTCGTCTTGCCCTCGGCCGCTTCGAACGTCACCGTATCTACGGATACGTGGCCCGGCATGCCCTCGAACTCGAAGGTCCAGGAGATCCGCTCGAGCGGGACGATCTCGCGATAGACGCCATGGAACCCGAACTCGCTCCCATCGGGTGCGCGGGAGACGTAGCGCCAAGCGCCTCCGACCCTAAGGTCCATCTTGTGGACGGTCGTGGCGAGGTATCTGGGTCCCCACCACTTCGGGATTATGTCAGGGTCCGTGTAGGCCTTCCAGACGCGTTCGCGCGGCGCGTCGAAGACGCGCGTCATCACGACCTCCCGGTCGGACGGTGTGGTGAACACGGCCGCGCCCTTCCCGTCTGTCATCGTGACTCCTCCTCCAGGACCTCGGCCAGCCGGTCGAACGACTCGCTCCACCGCACCCTTACGTCCGTTACCCATTCGCTGACCCGCTCGAGACCCTCCCGCCTCAGGCGCACGTGTCGGCTGCGGCCTATCTTGTGTGTGGTCACAAGCTCTGCCTCCTCGAGCACCCTCACGTGCTTCTGGATGGCCATCAGAGTGATCGGGAACGGCGCGGCCAGGTCGCTCAACGTCTGTTCCCCTGTCTCGAGTCGCTTCAGCAGGTCGCGCCGGGTCGTGTCGGCCAGCGCAGCGAATGTCTGGTTCAGGCTCATGCTAAACCATGAGGTTTAGTGTTATTTAAGCCCTTCACCAGCCGGAATCTCCTAGTACATTCGTCCATTCGTCTAATCTGAGCCGACCTCGGGTAGATAGACAGAGATGTCACGACCAGAAAACGCCGCGCAGCAGTGGATCAGTCACCGGATAATCGGTGAAGGCACCGCGACCCACGTCGCCGAGGTGGGATCGGACGAGAAACCCGCCATTGTATTCCTGCATGGCTGGCCCCAGAGCTGGGCGGCGTTCGCCAAGGTGATGATATCGCTCAGGATGGAGGCGCACGTCGTCGCCCTCGACCTGCCCGGGATAGGCGGCTCGACGACCCCACCCTCCAGGAATGACAAGCGGGCGCTCGCCGAGCACGTTCGTACCGTCATCGGCTCGCTCGGGCTCACGAAGGTGACGCTTGTGGGTCACGACATCGGGGGCATGATCGTCTACGCCTACCTTCACGCCTACCCCGGCGAGCTCGAGAGGGCGGCGATCCTGAACGCGGTCATACCGGGCGTGGCACCCTGGGATAGGGTCGTGCGCAACCCGCACTTCTGGCTCTTTGCGTTCCATGCGGTACCCGACCTGCCCGAGGAGCTCGTCTCGGGCCGGCAATTGGAGTATTTCCGGTACTTCTACAAAACGATCGCAGCCAGCCCCGACGGCGTGAGGTTGCAGGACCGCCCCACGTATGCCGATGCCTACTCGCTGCCCGAGGCGCTGCACACGGGGTTCGAATGGTACAGGGCCTTTCCGCAGGATGAGAAGGACAATGCGGCCGTGAAGGGCGATGCGGTGCTGACGCCCGTCCTCTATGTGCGCGGGGACCACGATGCCGGTACGATGGGACCCTACCTGCAGGGTCTGCGCGAGAACGGGCTCGAGAACGTCGTGGGGCGCGTTATCCCGAACTGCGGTCACTTTTCGCTGGACGAGCAGCCGGAGCTTGTCGCAGCGGCGCTCCGCGAGTTCATGAAGGCTTCTCCGAGCTCAGGATGAGACCGGGCCGGCGCCGGGATAGCGCACCGGAATCAGTACTCGAACCTCAAAACCTCTTTATCTCCGTGCCCGGCCGAGCCCATGTCGCTCTTTGGTGACCAGGTCGCGCTCTGGGCCGGACCAGCCGTTCGACCTGGTGAACGTCGCTGAAGGCGGAGTTCTCAAGAGAGACGAACGGGCTGGATCTCACAACGTCCACGCCTTTCTATCATGCATTGGAGAGCATGCTCTGTAGCTCGTCGTCGAGCCATTCCGATTCCAGGATGTATTCCTTGATGATCCCCATCCTCGTCTCAGCCACACCGTCGAGGCCTCTGACCCACTCGCGAATCCCTTCGGCCTCGGCGACGTTGCTGCAGACGAAGTTGAACAGCGAGGTCGTCTTGGCGTTCGTTGCGGAGTAGATCGTCCTCTCCAGGCTCGAGCCGATCCTCTGGTCCAGCCCAGGTTTCTTCTTCTCGTCTCCGTAGGAGATGACCAAGCTGCACGCCACCCCGTCCAGCTTCTGGAAGTTGAGCCTGAACATGTGGAAGAAGGCATAGCTCTCCGTCAGAAGGGCGATCCTCCTCTCGACCGTCCTGGCCGAGACGCCCGTCTCGGCCGCGACCTGGCGCGTGCTCTTCCTGGGGTCCTTCCTCAGGGACTTTAGGATCATCAGGTCGGTCCTTGTGAGCGTCAGGTCGCAGCGACGAAAGCCGAGGGCCTGCCAGTTCCTCAGTATGAGCGGATCCCTGCACCCGGCGATCGAGGAGATCAGCTCGGTCCTCCTGGACATCGCCGCGTCCTCACAGAACAGGAGCACCTGGAGGCCCCCGCCGTGCATGTCGAGCATCAGGAGCACGCCGTCGATCAGCCTTATCTGCGAGAGCACCATCCGCTTCCTCTGCTCCGGGTCCGCCACGTCGAGCACTATCCGCGCCGGCTCGAGCCCGATCAGGTGCGGGTTGACGATGAGCTCCGACCCGTGTATCAGCCCTGTCCGCTCGGCGTGTCGGACCCTGCGTCTGATGGTCTCATCATCGACCCCCAGGTTGTGAGCGATCCTGGAGTAGGGGTGCCTCACGTTCCATTGGTATGAGCCCCCGGGTCCCGAGAGCTCCCGGATTATCCCTGCGTCAAGGCCGTCCACGACTGTGCGATGTGCGGCAGACCCGACATAAGCCTATTGAATCTGTCGCAAAAAGCCCAGCGTCAGAGGGGCCGCTTTATCTCCCGAGAGGGCTTCCGCATTCACCATGACACAGATAAATCCGTACCTGAGATTCAGCGGGAACTGCCGTGAAGCGATGAGCTTCTATCAGGAGTGCCTTGGGGGAGACCTGACCCTAACGACGGTCGGGGAGACGCCGATGGCGAAGCAGATGCCCGCCGAGGCGCAGGAGCAGATAATGCACGCAACCCTGAACAATGGGCACCTGGTCCTGCTCGGCTCTGACATGGTCGGCCCGGAGGGACTCATAAAGGGGAACGCACTCAGCCTCCAGCTCGAGTGCGACGACGAAAAGCAGTTGAGGGCGTTCTACTCGAAACTCTCCAGCGGCGGCAAAGCGACCTACCCGGTGGGACCGTCGTTCTGGGGCGGCCTGTACGGCCAGCTGACCGACAAGTTCGGAATCGAATGGATGCTCAACCATGCGGGGTCCAGGAAATAATGACCCTGCAGGCCTATCTGGACAACATCAAGGCCAAGACCGGCAAGACGCCGGCCGATTTCCTAGCGCTCGCCGGGAAGAAGGGGCTGGCCAAACGTGGCGAGCTCATGGCCTGGCTGAAGGCCGAATATGGACTGGGCCACGGCCACGCCAACCTGATCGCGGGCATGATAGTGCACGCCGAGGAACCCGACCCGCCCCCTGCCGAGAGCATCGCGGCGCTCTTTGGAGGGACTAAGGCACGCTGGCGAGGCACGTACGACCGGCTCGTGGTAGAGGTGGAAAAGTCCGGAGCCGGCGTGAAGACGTCCCCGACGAGCAGCTACATCAGCCTCCTCCACGGCGGGAAGAAGTTCGCTATCGTGCAGCCGACCTCGGAGCGACTCGATATCGGGATCAAGCTCAAGGGAGTCGAGCCGAAGGGACGGCTGGAGGCCGCAGGGGCCTGGAACAGCATGGTCACCCACTGCGTGCGGATCAGCGACCCGAAACAGGTGGACCAGCAGGTTCTCGACTGGCTGCGCGAGGCCTTCGAGAAGACCTAGGGCAGCCTGTGCCGCTGAAGAGACTTACCACTCGCGAACATGGAGCCGATCTATCCTGCCAAAGTGTCCGTCCCGAGTCAGCAGGTCTTCCCGATTCGAGATGGCGATAGCCGCTATCAGGACGTCGAACTCGCCTATCGTCTTCCCGTCCTTCCTGAGCGCTTGAAGGATCTGCGCCGCCTCAGAGCAGGCCTCTAGGGTCAAGGTCAGGACTCCCAGCTGTGAGAGGAGTCCCGTGACGTCTGAGTGGATCCTCTCCCTCATCGAGGTGGCTGCGCCCTTCAGCAGCTCATAGGCTGTGATCATGCTCGTGCTGATGGTCTCACCTTTCTCCTCAAGTGCCGCGATCGCTCTCTTCGCATCCTCATCTCCTCTGAGGAGCGCGATCAGGATGTCCGTGTCTAGGCAGACCAAACTATAGCTCATACTCTCTGCTCGTGCTCGCTTCCCTCTGCTTCCTCAGGTCCTTTTCGATCGTATCGAACTCCTCGCCGGCCCAGACCCCCGCAAATTTGAGAAGGCTGCCGCTCCTCCTGTTCTCGATCATGCGCAGGACCACATCCGAGAAGGACTCCTCCCTGCCCTTTCTCTTCTTCAGCTCCGCGTACGCCTTATCCGAGAGAGATATGACCTTCGTCATGTCTGTATGCATATGTGCATAGATATATTTAATCTCTTTTTCCTGTCCCTGACAATCTCGACAGAGATGGCCCCCCGCCTGAATCTCTAGACTATTGTCCAATCGATGTATGAGGTTACGGATGGGGTGACGATTACAAGTTTGGTGCTCCGTCGCCCCTCGCCGCTCTCCTCAATCAGTGGCCTTTCTTCCTCTTGTATCGAAAGTCAGCTTGCAGGTTCATGAGAATGGACTGACCAACCTCGGAAGAGGTCTTGGACAGCGACGGCAATGCAATTATCCTGAGCGCATCCCGGTAGTGACGCTGTGAAGTCAATAGACACAAAACAGGTCGTAGGATACATCAAGAGCCTTGGCTTCAACGTCTTCTACGGTTTCGTCGAATACCCTTTCAGCATAACGGTGAGGTGGGACAAAGACAATGGCGACCTGAAGGATTTCATGAGGGTGGCAAAGGCGGAGGGCGTGAGGCTGATAATAATTGATTGGCTCAACCTGGACGACGAGATGATAGACGTGAGAACGCTCGAGACGGACGTGATCCAGAACCTGGATGAGAGGGAGAGGATAGACAGAAGAAACGACGCCATGGAGGCCTATCGGAAGAACGTGGGCGAGACAGCTTCGATATCGGTGAGCTGGGTGAAGGACTCGGTCAGATACTTTTATGCCGAAGCGACAGACTGGTGGACTGGTCTAGGCGAGATCTTCGATGAGATCGATGAGGAGATCGGAGAGGGACGGGAGGAAAGAGCAGGTTTCTGATAGCCAGTCTGAACACCCGAGCTCTGGGCCGGTAGGTAGTGGAAGTAGTAGTAGCCCAGTCAGAGTTCTACTCAAGTGGCGGCTCATCATATCATCGTGAACCCTGGATCACGCGAATGGTCCCCTTCATCCAGTCCGGATGGATCGTGCACACATAGTGATAGGTCCCGGGGACGGTGAAGGTCCAGGAGAACGTCTGCCCCTGGTTGAGGATCCCAGAGTCGAACTTCTCGGCGCCGGCGGGGATGGCGGTCGAGACGACCGTGTGCTGTATCGAGTCCTGATCGATCCAGGTGACCGTATTGTTGACACCGATGACCACGGTGATCGAAGCCGGCTGGAAGTTCAGCGACTCGTTCTCGCCCACATCATAGGGAAGCACGATCTCGTTGCCGTTCTGGCCTGAGCTCGAGGAGGTCGAGGATTGCTCGCTTGTCGTGCTCGAGACGATCGAGCTGTCTGTCGATGAGGTGGAAGAGACACCGGTGCTTGCGGATGATGTGGATGAGAAAGTCATCGAGGAGGTGGTCCTGCTGAGCGTCAGGGTGACCGTCGAGCTCGTCGTGGACGACGAAGCGATCGACGACGCCAGAGAAGATGTGACAGAGTTGGAGCCCGAGCTGGATGAGGCGCTTGAGATCGAAGGCGCGGAGCCTGGGGACTGCAGGCTGATGGCCGCGCCCAGCGCCACGAGCGTAAGCGCGACGGCTACGGCGAAGATCGTATTACGGTAGCCCGCGTTCACGGTATCACCGATGAGGGGACGGCGCTACTTGAAGGCTGAGACCTTGCTCCATGCCGACCCCAGCACGTTCGTGGAGTTCACGCCGAGCCAGTCCTCGAGGACCGAGGCGTACACCTGGCGGTAGTCTATCTCGAACTGGAGGTTCCCCGTCGGGTCCAGATTGGTCAGGCTGGGATAGGTGCCGTAGAGCCCGCCGCTGACCTGCCCGCCGATGAGGAACTGGGGGAGGGACGTCCCGTGGTCCGTCCCGTTGCTGCCGTTCTCCTTGGCCCTCCGGCCGAACTCGGAGAAGGTCATGATCGCTGTGTCGTTGGCGCGCCCCTGCGCGGAGAGGTCGTTGAAGAAGGCCGAGAGGCCGTCCGAGAGGGTCTTGAGCAGCGCGTTCTGCGTCGCCTTCTGTGCGGCGTGCGTATCGAACCCGCCCAGCGTGACGTAGACGACACGCGGCTTCATGCTGGACGTGACTATGGCGGCTGCGAGCTTCAGCCTGTTCGCAAAGTCGTTGCTGGGGTAGGTTACCGAGGGCGTGTAGGCGCTGGCGGCCTGCTGGATTATGCTGGACGCGCTCAGGGCGTCCAGACCGGACTGCATCATGCTGCCCACGAGCGTATTGTACTCCTGGCAGGCGATGCAGCCCGTCTGGTTCAGCCCCACCTGGTTGAGCGTCTGGATGTCGTCCTGCTGACTCGTAGCGCTGATCTTGCCCAGAGGAGAGAGCTTGAAGGCCCCGAGGTTGCCGACCGAGAGAGGGCTGGAGCTCACCCCCTGCAGCGTCTGCGGGAGCAGGTCGTTCAGGTTGACGGCAGTGACGGTGCTGTCTGCCTGTCTCGCCACATCGAGATACCTGCCCAGCCACCCGTTGCTGAGCGGATTGTCGGGGGAACCGCTCTCCCAGATAGCCGTCGCCTCGTAGTGGGAGAGGTTCGGGCTCGGATAGCTGACCCCCTGGATTATCGCCGCCTGGTTGGACTTGTAGATGGACATCAGCGCGGACATGTTCGCGTTGAAGGCCACGTCGCCGTCGATGGGAAGTATTTCGGCCGTCTGCAGGCCAAGCGTCGGCCTGAGGGTGTAGTACTGCTGCTGACCGTAGGGCACGATTGTGTCGAGGCCGTCGTTCCCTCCCATCAGCTGGATCACGACAAGGGTCCGGTTCGACGCATCCTGCAGGGGACCGCTGACGTCGTCAGTAGCTTCAACCACCGTCGGCCCGAAGCTCATCGGCGCCAGAGACGGTATCCCGCCGACGGACTTGGCCATCTCCCTCAGGAACATCCGTCTAGATGTCTTCAATTCTTATTCACCATCAATCAATCAATTCAGATTGTAGTAGGGCGTGCACATCACAAGCCTCACGGCGTCCTTCGTCCTCGTGACAGCGTCCGGGATGGCTGACGTTGACTGATCGATGACCTGGATAAGGTTCGCCGGGACCCCGTCGGGGAAGAGGTGGTTGGCGATGGTCTGCACACCCGCGCCGTCCTGGACCCCTGCACCGAAGATCTCGGCGGCGTCGAGGCCGCTGGCCGGGTTCTCCTCGGTAGTCTGCACCATGGTGGGGAAGTTGTACCTGGCGAGGATCGACGCCGTATTGATCCATCCCGACCCGGAGGGCCACCCGAAGACCGAGGGAGGGTTGAACAGGGCCTGCCCCATGTTGCCCATTGCCGCGACCGCGCCGCCCAGGCTGGAGGTGGTGGCGCCGAGAGAGCGGAGGGCCGTGGCCGTATACTCGGCGGGGCTCTTGATGTTCGCAAGGTAGGCCTGCGTAGATATGAACTCGGGGGAGGTGAGTATCGCCTGCACAAGGGACCTGATGCTGTAGCCGCTGTTCAGGTAGACCTGGGCGAGTCTGGTTATTGTGTCCTGTCCTGGATTAGGATAGGCGAAGAACTCGAAGAGCTCGGTCGCCAGGTTGGTCGCGGTCGCCGGATGGGCGACGAGGATGTCGATGATGTCCGCGGGGCCGAGGTTACCCGTGGTCCCCATGAACGTCTTGATGCTGCTGTCGTGCAGGTTTGGGTTGAAGACCCCGTCCCCATTGGAATCGATGCCGTACCCCGTGAAGGCGAGCGCCCCCGCCGCGACGTCCTCCTCGGTGTAGGGGCCCCTCCCCGTCGAGAAGACCTCCATGACCTCCCTGGCGTAGTTCTCGTTCGGGTTGCCCTTACGGTTTTGGTTGCCGTCGAGCCAGACGAGCATCGCCCCGTCCGCCGTCATACCTGTGAGGATGTCGTGGAAGTTGCCCAGGGCGTTCGTGCGGAGGAAATCGTTCTGCTTGTACATCAGATAGCCGTTCTCCACCTTGGAGAAGCCCGTGGCAAAGTGATTGTGCCAGAATAGGGTCATCTTCTCCTCGAGGGGACGGGTCGTGCCCACCATACGCTGCAGCCACCAGGTCTGGAGGGCCTGCAGGACATTACCGGTCTGCGTGCCCGAGTAGGACAGCACGATGGCGGGCGTCGCCGGGACCTGGCTGTTGTCGATGCCCTCGTAATTGAGAAGATGATCGACGGCACCCGTGAACCCCATGCCCTCGTACTCGGCCAGCTCCGCCGGACCTCCACCGAAACCCGCCCTTCGGAGGAGGTGGGGAATCTGCGAGACCTCCGGCAATGAGATTATCTGCCTAGTCTCGGGTCCAATCGGCCAGACCTGGCCCTGCACCTTCTCGATCGGGGGAAGCGTCAGCGAGACGGAGTTCACGGCCTTCAGCGCGTCGAGGCCATAGAGTCCCGCCACTGTGACCGCCGCGGCGGCGAGCGTCACCTTCAGGAACTCTCTTCGGTCCATCTGGTCTCGACCTGCTTGTCTCATGGATGTCCGAGATTATTTAACCTGATGAACGCCGGGTCCGGACTTGCTGGAAGGGCCTCTGGGCTCTCCAGAATGCTGCAAAAAATTAGCCGCCTGTTCCGTTACGTGTTGTTCCCGTTTGGTTGTTTCGCTTTGGTTGGTGCTTCACATCGAGTGATTACGTAACCACTGTGTAGTGACTGGCGACTTCTAGCCCGCCTATTCCCATAAGCCAGAATGTGACTGAGCCAATCACTTTCACTTCGGTTGAGGTTCGTACGCTCAGCAATGGAACGAAGAACAAGAATGCAATCGCGATAATAAACATTGAAACAAGAGCCACTTGCAGGGTTCCTTTCATGGATAATCATCACCTGATCTCAAGACTAAGTGTTGCTCGTTCAGTTTAAACGGTCCTTTCACAATTCTATCCGCTTGTCTTCCGGCTCCGCCAACCGGAGCGAACCAACCCGAAAGTAACAAGCAATGTCGGAACATAACCTTAGAATAAAGGTCAAAAAGATAAATACAAGTTGATGGTTCGTCGGGTAACAGAACACAGTCATGGTGGTCAGAGGGACACACAGGTTCTTCGTGATGATCGCTGTAGCACTCCTCACGTTCATTCCCATCTCTAACGCGATGGCGTTCGCGCCTCCTAAGCATCCCTTGCTCATGAACACATACACACTGAACGGCAACGGGACCCGGACCACAACGCCCCTCAACTATCTCTTCACCCCAGGGACCGGTCAGGCGTCGGGCTCCCTCGGCGGCTTCAAGAACACCACTCTGGTCAATGGCGTTAGCAAGCTGAGGATCTCCACGGGGACCTACCAGAGCCTGAAGGTGGAGCTGCTCTACTTTACCGCCCCGACGGACACCGGGGCGCTCGTGATGATCACCACGATGATGGTGGAGACGAACGCCGGCTACAACACGGCGATAGTTGCGACGCTTACACCGAAGACCGACGACCTCAACCTCGGTGACATGTTCGTACTGAACACACCGAACACGCTCTCCGGCGCGCTCACCGTCCTCGAGAACGGGATCGCCACCACCTACGCGGGCACCAGCAACGCGACACTCCGTGTGCTCGGGCAGTACTATGCGGCCATCGGCTCGAGCATGAAGGCGATGCAGGGCATGATACCCGTGGCCCTCGGCGCACAGGTGGTGTCCAAGGTCCACGCAGCCGTCTTCGACTTGAGCTGGGCGTGCACCGGCGCCTACCTGAGCTTCGCCGCCGCCTTCGCGGCGTACGTCGCCGGGTGCGTCACCCCGCTCGTGGTGGTGGTCTGGACCTGTGTCGGTGCCCTGTTCGCTCTCTGGAGTGCCGAGGCGGCCGTGAACCAGGAGTGCGGGTGACACAGATGAATGGCATAAAGTGGCTGCCGACGACGAGGCGCGAATATCTGGTGACCGCGCTCATCACCGTCCTCGCCGCACTCATACTCGCCGAGAACTACGTCTTCGGCGACAACTCCAACTGGGGGTATCTCTCGGAAGAGCTCGCGATGGTCGGGCTGGTCCTCGGCCTGGGCGTACTGACGGTCTCAGCGGTCAAGCACAGATGACGGATGTTCGTCAGGCCCCCTCACCTCAATTCACCTCATGGATTCAGGCACAATATCGAGTGGAGCTTGTCCTAGGCACGGAATCGCGAGATGGGTCGCGGTCGTCCTTCTCATGTCATCGTTGTGATGGGTGGTGTAGCAGGTTGCCCATCGGAACTCTTCTCACCTCAGGGCATCCCTAGCCTCCTGCCAGCCAACGAAGCAGAACACTATCTTCTTCTCCGCTATAACAGCATCAAGATGCTTGGATAGAATCCTACGATGATACCGAGCAGGATGAATCCGAGGGCGATCCCTCTGTTGAGCCAGACCGACCCCCTCACTATGACTTTTTCCAGTGCGATGACCCCTGCCAGAGCCGCCATGACCGGAATACTCATCGCGCCAACCGCCAGCATGACGAGCATGTAAGCCCAGCAGCATCCCACACAATACTTACCGTGGCTGAGCCCCATTCGAAAGGCTCCGAGCAGCCCCCTCTGAGAATGGATGGCAAAGAAGCCGAACGGAGAGATGCACTGGGAGAGGCATCTTGACTTCAGAGAAGAGAACTGATAGAGCCCTGTCGTGATCAGTATCGCACTCGGGGCGATAATGGAAAGGGCCGAAAGAATCGGGGAGGTCGATGAAAGGGAGATTGCTGCATAAATCACAAGATAAGCTCCGATACCAAGCAACGCATACGTCACGAGGTATCCTGCGAGAAAGATCGGGGTTCCAGCGACCTTTGCAAGAAGAGGATTCGTTTCCAGCCTTGTCTTGATCTTATCGTAGAACAGAACGATCGGGATCATGGCGGGGAACATCATCGCTGCCATCCCGATGACCCAGACGACCTCGAAAAATCCCACGGAAGACACCGATAGCGATGACACTATTGCGGCAACGCCACTCGCAGACATCATACCGGACGAAGTGCCCATCATCATCAAGGGCATGAGATAATATGAGACGAGCCAGGAAATCGCGGCCGCAGACAACAGAACGATGCTGACAGTAATCGCCAATCTGTCATGCACGAACAGGGGAATCGACTGCTCAGAGGATTCTGGGTTTGACATGAGCCGTTCAACCTCCAGAGATCCGGATTCTCCGGGTTCGATGGCTTTCGAAAGTCACTGCATCGTCATTTTCTCCCGATGAATCAAGTGGGGATGAGCTGAGGGTGCACGGGAGAGGAGCGAAATCTGTGATCACAGGATGCTTTCGCGAGTACCCGCAGCCGGTCTGCCCGACCGAAGAACACCCGCCAGCTCCCCGTCTTGCACACAGGAGCAGCATTACAATGTCGCCGTATTGCTATGAACATCTAGGGCCCATTGTAGGCGAACGGCGAGTAGAAGCCGTTCTTCTCGGAGACCTTCCACTCCATTCCATGGTCGTGATAACTCAGCCTCTTTGACCTCGAGACTATGGCGCTCTCTCCGGGCGCGACGGCTAGGGGATGGTTGGAGATCGTGACATCAGATCCTCCCTGACCCTGTATCGCCTCGATCTCTGCATCCACGATGTTGGGTATGTTCAAGCTCCGTTTCTTACCGTTTGCTGAATAGTTGAACTCCACTGCCTTCACTCCCAGAACCCTGCCGATGAACGCCCCGAGCGCAGCAGGATGTCCCCCGGCTTGGCCGCCGAATATCTGAGTCAATGCGTTCCTCTGGGCCTCACCTGCCTTGGCGTCGAGGTAGAGTGCAGCGTCCCACTTCACCTTGGCCATGTGCCCGGGCGAATGAACGGCAAGCGCCACATTGAGGCCGTTCAAATCGAGACCGCCAAGATTGCCCTTGTCGATATGCCAGGCAACCAGAACGGTACAGTCACCTGTCGATGGAGGACCCAGGAAGACGCACGGGCATCCAACCTCGCAATTGCATGTCTCAAAATACGATCCGCTCAGGTTCCACTTATCGGCCAACATATACCGTTCCTTTTGAACAGGACCCCCGTTATTTAAACGCATAAAAGAGAAGGTGGGCGACGGAATGACGACCCTCGCGATACCCTTCTTGTCTCACCTGAAGTAGCAAGTCGGGCCATGGCGTGAGAAGGTGCTCCGTCCCCGACGTGATGTCGCCGGGTGCTATGGACCCTTGAACGTAAGGGTCTCGACGAAGAACGCGTTCTTGCCAGACTCATCGAATGTCAGGCTCGGACTCACGATCCGCATCTTCTTCGTCTTGCAGGCAAGGGACTCCGTCCAGATGAACCCCTTCGAAAGTTTGATCCTCGTGTCACCCTCTTCTCCCGTGACGGGGTTCTTGAACGATTCCGTCTGGACATCGATTGTGCCCGGTACCGAGAAGGAGCTGTTCCGCCCATTCAGTTTGTACTTTATCTCGACGAACTGCGGCTCGAGGAAGTACTTGGTCACCGAGGCGAAGATCGCGAAGAAGCCGTTCCCCTTGGCCCTGCCGTACCAGATCTTCTCGATCGCGTCTCTTTGCGCCTTGTCGGCCTCTTTGGAGACGTAGATCTGTTCCGT